>DASRZQ010000058.1:0-4658 GCA_035686205.1 Geobacteraceae bacterium | reverse complement strand
ACGAAAGGAGCCAATTTACATGAGTAACGACAAAAAGAGCCCGGCAACGGGCAAACCAGCCATACCCATGACCGGCAGAGGCACTACGGTCCGGGACTGGTGGCCGAACCAGCTGAACCTGCATATTCTCCACCAGCATTCCTCCAAGTCCAATCCCATGGGCGGGGACTTCAACTACGCCGAAGAGTTCAAGAAACTAGACTTCAATGCTCTGAAGCAGGACCTCTACGCGTTGATGACCGATTCTCAGGACTGGTGGCCGGCCGACTACGGTCACTATGGGGGGCTTTTTATCCGGATGGCGTGGCACAGCGCAGGCACGTACCGCATCGGCGACGGCCGCGGCGGCGCAGGATCCGGCTCCCAGCGCCTTGCGCCCCTCAACAGCTGGCCCGACAACGCAAGCCTCGACAAGGCGCGCCGTTTGCTGTGGCCGATCAAGCAGAAGTACGGCAGGAAAATCTCCTGGGCCGACCTGATGATCCTCGCCGGCAACTGCGCCATGGAGTCGATGGGATTCAAGACCTTCGGCTTCGGCGGCGGGCGTGAAGACGTCTGGGAACAGGAAGAGGACATCTACTGGGGGGCCGAAGAGGAATGGCTGGCTACAAGCGACAAACCCAAGAGCCGCTACTCCGGTGACCGGGAACTGGATAATCCGCTCGCAGCCGTGCAGATGGGCCTGATTTACGTGAACCCGGAAGGGCCGGACGGCAACCCGGATCCACTCGCCGCGGCCAGGGACATTCGCGAGTCATTCGGTCGCATGGCGATGAATGACTACGAGACGGTTGCGCTTATTGCCGGTGGGCACACTTTCGGCAAATGCCACGGCGCCGGCAATCCGTCGCATGTGGGTCCTGAGCCTGAAGCCGCCCCCATCGAGGAGCAGGGTCTCGGATGGAAAAACAGCCTTGGCACCGGAAAAGGTGGTGACACGATCACCAGCGGCCTGGAAGGCGCATGGACCACGAACCCGGTGAAGTGGGACAATGGCTACTTCGACGTCTTGTTCGGCTATGATTGGGAACTGACGAAAAGTCCTGCCGGCGCGCACCAGTGGACTCCCAAGGACCCATCTGCAAAGGGCACCGTGCCGGACGCCCACGATCCGTCGAAACGGCACGCGCCCATGATGCTCACGACAGACCTTGCCCTGAAGATGGATCCGATCTATGCGCCAATTTCGAAGCACTTCCACGAGAACCCGGAAGAGTTGGCGGATGCCTTCGCCCGCGCGTGGTTCAAGCTGATCCACCGCGACATGGGTCCGCGTTCTCGCTATCTCGGCCCGGAGGTCCCGGCGGAGGAACTGATCTGGCAGGATCCCGTGCCCGCAGTGAATCACAAGCTGATCGACGCCCGGGACATCGCCGCCCTCAAGGGAAAGATCCTCGCATCGGGACTGTCCGTCTCCCAACTGGTCTCGACCGCCTGGGCATCGGCGTCAACGTTTCGCGGCTCCGACAAGCGCGGCGGGGCAAACGGGGCGCGCATCCGCCTCGCCCCGCAGAAGGATTGGGATGTTAACCAGCCGGCCCAGCTGAAGACCGTCCTGCAGACCCTCGAGGGAATCCAAAAGCAGTTCAACAGCGCGCAGTCAGGCGGGAAGAAGGTTTCGCTCGCCGACCTGATTGTCCTGGGCGGATGCGCGGGTGTCGAGCAGGCAGCGAAGAATGCCGGCTTTGAGGTGACCGTTCCCTTCGCGCCGGGACGCACGGATGCGTCCCAGGAGCAAACCGACGTGGCATCCTTCGCCGTACTCGAACCGGCCGCGGACGGTTTCCGCAACTACCTTAAAGCCAAGTACAGTGTTACGGCGGAGGAGCTGCTGGTCGATCGGGCCCAGCTGCTGACGCTGACCGCTCCCGAGATGACAGTTCTCGTTGGCGGCATGCGCGTCCTGAATGCCAACTTCGGGCAGTCCCAACTCGGCGTCTTCACCAAGCGGCCGGAGGCGCTTACCAACGACTTCTTCGTGAATTTGCTCGACATGGGCACAACGTGGAAGGCAACCTCAGACGCAGACGTGTTCGAGGGTCGAGATCGCAAGAGCGGCGAACTCAAGTGGACCGGCAGCCGTGTCGACCTCATCTTCGGGTCGAACTCCCAGCTTCGGGCCGTCGCGGAAGTCTATGGTTGCAAGGACTGCCAGGAGAAGTTCCTGCATGACTTCGTGGCAGCGTGGAACAAAGTTATGAACCTTGACCGCTTCGACCTTGCCTGATCCCGGAAAAAACGTCTTCGAGGGAGAACCTGTGATTTCTGCATAGAGAATCAATCGATGCGGCTGGAAACCTTGAGAACGGGGCATCGACAGGGATGTGTTCCAAAATGCTATTCCTGTGGATGCCTCGTTTTTTGTTCGATGTACTGAAGTTTTTATCAATTCCGGAAATACAAAAACAACGAAAACTGTTACTCGGTTAATTATGTTGTGAGCAGGGGCTACGCATGCGGCGCCCAAACCCGTATTGACTGACAAAGCGAGGGCGAGGCATGCCTCGCCCCTACGTGCCGGAAACTATGCGAGTGGGCTGTTTACGTTTGTTCAATCAGGATGCCGCCGCAAATTACTTGATGAGAGTGATCGACTTTATAACAACCGGCGTCACAGGCACATCCTGGAAAACCATCCTGGAGCCGGTTTTCACCGCGGCGATTTTATCGACGACATCCATCCCTTCGACCACCTTGCCGAATACCGCGTAGCCGTACCCGTCGGGCATCGGGCGGTTCAGGCCGTCGTTATTCACCACATTGATGAAAAACTGCGAGGTGGCGCTGTCCGGGTCGGCGGTGCGGGCCATGGCGACGGTACCCCTGTCGTTCTTCAGGCCGTTGCCGGCTTCGTTTTTTACGGGCCGGCCGGTCTGCTTCATCTTCATGTCGGCCATGAAACCTCCTCCCTGGATCATGAAGCCCGGAATGACCCGATGGAAAACGGTGCCGTTATAAAACCCGTCTTTCACGTAAGAGAGAAAATTCTTCACCGTGAGCGGCGATTTGTCGGGAAAGAGTTCGATCTTGATGTCTCCCATGGAAGTCTTGACAAGGACTTCGGGGTTTTTGGCCGCGGCTCCCGAGGTGATCGCGGTTCCGCAAAAGAAAAGAAAGATGGTTAGCGTGATGATGGCTTTTCTAAACATGTATACCTCCTTTTTTTCTCCTCCTCTTTCGACAAGGGGAGGCCGGGTCCGCGCGCTGAAGCGTTTCGGCGCGCAAGCGGGAGGGGTTGTTTTTCACACTTCCGCATTACTCTCCCCAGCCCCCTCTTATCTTATTAGGGGTTGTTTCCTATGATCTTGCAGCTTTAATCAGTTGTTCGGCATGTAATTGCAGTTAAAGCACTAATGCACCTCTATCTTCCTGTGGTGTTTAGGTTTCTTGAGCAATAGCAGAAACGGAACGACGGCGATGAAAACCAGTCCGATGGTCCAGAAAATATAGTTGAAGGAAAGCATTCCCGCCTGTCTCTGCACCATCAGGTAAAGTACGGACAGGGCGGTCTTGTCCGAGTCGGCCGGCCCGGCACCCCTGGCTGCGGCGGCATGGGCCAGCGCGGACAGCCGCGCCTGGGTCTCCAGATTGAACGGGTTGACATGGGCAGACAGGATCGACTGGTATGACTGGGAAAAACGGGCGAGGAACGTGGCGCACAAGGCGATGCCGACACTCCCGCCGATATTGCGGAGCAGATTGAACATCCCCGTGGCATTGCCCATTTCTTCCTTCGGGATCGTCGACAGGGTGACGGTCGTAAGCGGAACGAAAATCATCCCGAGGGCCACGCCCAGGATGACCCTCGGCCAGACGAAGTCCCAGTAGGATGCATAGAGAGTGAAGTCATGCATCTGGAACATCGACAGCGAACCGATCAGCAGGCCGGCTAAAACGACCCACCTGCCGTCGTGCTTCTGGATGTATGCGCCGACAAAAGGCATGGTGATCAGGGTCGCGACCCCCCCCGGCGCCAGGACCATGCCCGCCAGGGTCGCGTCGTAGCCCATCAGGGTCTGCAGGAAAAGCGGTATCATCACCACCGAGCCGTACAGGCAGTAACCAACCATGAACATGATGAAGTTGCCCGAAGCGAACGATGTGTCCTTGAAAAGCCGAAGGTTGACGATAGGCTGCTTTCTTGTGAGTTCGACGAAAACCAGCGCGAAAAGCGATATCACCGAGACGATGGAAAAGGCAATGATGAACGATGAATTAAACCAGTCTTCGCGCTGGCCCTTGTCCAGAACGACCTGCAGGGAACCGAGCCCGATGGTCAGGAGCGCGAGCCCCCAGTAGTCGACCTGCATTTTGCCCCTCTTCAGGTAAGGAGGGTCGAAAATGAAATACCTGGCCATGATGACAGCGAAAATGCCGACCGGTATGTTGATGTAAAAAATCCACCGCCAGCTCATGTTGTCGGTGATCCAGCCGCCCAGCGTCGGTCCGATGATCGGACCGAACATGGCACCGACGCCGAAGATTGCCATGGCCATTCCCTGTTCCCTCGGGGGGAAGGTTTCCATCAGGATCGCCTGGCTGACTGGAATGAGCGCGCCCCCGGCGGCCCCCTGGACGATCCTGAAAAACACCAGCATGCCGAGATTGGGCGCGGCGCCGCACAGGAAAGAGGCGAGGGTGAAAAGGGTGATGCAGGT
>DASRZQ010000057.1:0-2585 GCA_035686205.1 Geobacteraceae bacterium | reverse complement strand
ACCCCCTCCGGACGAGCGGGATTTCGTATTCGCTTCGGATCTCGTTTCCTTCATCAGGGAAAAACACCCGAATATGGGCATAGGCGTGGCATGCTATCCCGAAGTTCACCCGGAGGCGGTGAGCCCGGAGCATGACCTCGGTTATCTGAAATTCAAACTCGATCAGGGCGGGGATTTCGCCGTTTCCCAGCTCTTTTTCGACAACGACCTCTACTGGGATTTTCTCCGGCGGGCCAGGGATATCGGCATAACAAAACCGGTCATTCCCGGAATCATGCCGATCTTCAACCTCAATGTGGTTCGGAAAATCACGTCGCTGTGCGGCTCATGCGTTCCGGAGCCTTTCATGTTGGAACTGGAGCAGGCCGAGAGAGAAGGCGGCGCCGGAGCGGTGCAGGCGCTCGGAATCGAACATGCGCGCAGGCAGATCCAGCAGCTGCTGGACAACGGCGTGCCCGGCGTGCATCTCTACACGCTGAACAAGGATGCTGCCTGTCTCGATCTGATTTCCAGGTTAAATTTGCGTTCTTGAGGCAATCCGTTTATTCTGGGCAAACAGGAATCTAAAGGCTTTATTAGCCACGGATGACACAAATGAGCACGGATAGAATCTTGAACCTGTAATTCATTTTACTGATTAAGTCCAAACTTCCGTCAGCCCCCCCATCCGCCCCGTCGGGGCACCTTCTCCCTTATGGAGAAGGGATAGATATTTCCCCTCCCCATGAGGGAGAGGGTGGCGCATAGCGCCGGGTGAGAGGCGGATGTGAGCA
This sequence comes from Geobacteraceae bacterium, assembly GCA_035686205.1. Taxonomy (GTDB): domain Bacteria; phylum Desulfobacterota; class Desulfuromonadia; order Geobacterales; family Geobacteraceae; genus CAIWTU01. Next base: position 1,812 of record DASRZQ010000057.1, on the reverse strand, counting down.
AAGGCGAAAGTTCCTTGATTTTCCCTTGTGGCGGAAGATTCGCACTAATCACATTCTTTTTTGGTTCTGTAACAAGAACTCGTTGTTGCCTTTATCCGTGTTAATTCGTGTGTATCCGTGGACAAAATAGCTTTTTGGTTTTAATAAATGCATTTAAAATAGATCACATAATAACTACCACTGCAAAAGGAGTATCAAAAGAACACCCATGAGCAACGAAGTAAACAAAGTTATCTACTCCATGATAGGAGTGAGCAAATTCTATGACAAGAAACCGGTCCTGAAGGATATTTCCCTTTCCTATTTCTACGGCGCCAAGATAGGAGTTCTGGGTCTTAACGGCTCCGGAAAAAGCTCCCTGCTCCGCATTCTGGCGGGCGTCGACAAGGATTTCAACGGCAAAACGATCCTTTCCCCCGGCTACACCGTCGGCTTCCTTGAGCAGGAACCGTCCCTCGACGATTCGAAAACGGTCCGGGAAATCGTCGAAGAGGCGGTCCAGGGGACGGTCGATCTGATCAACGAGTTCAACAGGATAAACGAAAAATTCGCCGAACCCATGTCCGATGAGGAGATGGCCGACCTGTGCGAACGCCAGGCGGCCGTCCAGGAGAAGCTGGACGCACTGGATGCCTGGGACCTGGACAGCAGGCTGGAGATGGCCATGGACGCCCTGCGCTGCCCGCCCGGAGACGCTTCTGTCAAGGTCCTGTCCGGCGGGGAAAGGCGCCGGGTGGCCCTTTGCCGCCTGCTGCTTCAGAAGCCGGACATCCTGCTGCTGGACGAGCCTACCAACCACCTGGACGCCGAGACCGTCGCCTGGCTCGAACACCATCTGCAGCGGTACGAAGGTACGATTATCGCCGTGACGCACGACAGGTATTTTCTCGATAATGTGGCCGAATGGATACTGGAGCTGGACCGCGGAGAGGGGATCCCGTGGAAGGGAAATTATTCCTCCTGGCTGGAGCAGAAGCAGAACAGGCTGAAAAACGAGGAAAAGAGTGAAAGCGAGCGGCAGAAGACCCTCCAGCACGAGCTGGAGTGGATCAGGATGTCGCCGAAAGGGCGCCACGCCAAGGGCAAGGCCCGTATCAACTCTTATGAGCAGTTGCTGGCCCAGGAAAGCGAGAAGAGGGAGAAGGAGCTGGAAATTTTTATTCCTCCCGGACCCAGGCTGGGGAATGTCGTAATCGAGGCGGACGGCGTGGCCAAGGCATATGGCGACAATATCCTCGTGGAAAGTATGTCGTTTTCGCTGCCTCCCGGCGGGATCGTAGGGATTATCGGGCCGAACGGCGCAGGAAAGACGACGCTGTTCCGGATGATAACCGGGCAGGAGACGGCCGATTCCGGGACGATCAGGACCGGCGATTCGGTGAAGCTCGCCTATGTCGACCAGAGCCGCGATGCGCTCGATCCGGGCAAGTCCATCTGGGAGACCATCTCCGACGGCCAGGACACGATCCAGCTAGGCAGCAGGCAGGTCAACTCCCGTGCCTATGTGGCCAGGTTCAACTTTTCCGGCTCCGACCAGCAGAAGCTGGTCGGCAGCCTCTCCGGGGGGGAACGCAACCGCGTCCACCTGGCCAGGATGCTCAAGGAAGGGGCGAACGTACTGCTCCTTGACGAGCCGACCAATGACCTGGATGTCAACACCATGCGGGCACTTGAAGAGGCCCTGGAGAATTTCGCGGGCTGTGCCGTGATCATAAGTCACGACCGCTGGTTCCTCGACAGGATCGCAACCCATATTCTCGCCTTCGAGGGCGAAAGCAGCGTCGTCTGGTTCGAGGGGAATTACTCCGAGTA
>DASRZQ010000056.1:0-33121 GCA_035686205.1 Geobacteraceae bacterium | reverse complement strand
GATTGTTAAGTCGCGCGAGACGAGTAGTTATAAGGCTTTGTTGGGCGCCGTACATTGAACGCTGGGAGTCGAGGACATTCAGGTAACTGTCGATCCCCTTCTCGTACCGCGCCTGGGAGAGGCGGTAGCTCTCGGTGGTGGTGTCGGTAAGGGAGCGCTGGGCCGCCAGTTGGTCATCGATAGTCCCGCGCTGCGCGAGGGCGTCGGCCACCTCCCGGAAGGCGCTCTGGATCGCCTTTTCGTACTGGGCCACGGCGATGTCGCGGTCCACCTCGGCCACCTTCAGATTCGCCCGCCTGGCGCCGGCGTCGAAGATGGGAAGGGTAATTTGCGGAGCGAATTGATAGACAAAGGAACCGGAGGACGTGAAGAGCCTGCCCAGGTCGTCGCTTCCCAGACCGACGGACGAGACCAGAGTGATTCTGGGGAAAAATGCCGCACGCGCTGCACCGATGTTGGCGTTGGCCCCCTTGAGGAGATCCTCGGCCTGGAGGATGTCGGGACGGTTGAGCAGGACGTCTGACGGCAGGCCGGAACGAAGGTCCTTCAGGGCGGTCAGGTTTTCCGAAAGCGCGCCGAGCATAAGGTCTGCCGGGACCTGGGAACCGACGACAAGGTTGAGGGCGTTTTCATCCTGGGCCACAAAGGTGGTGAAACGGGCAATGTCCACCCGCGCCGTGTCGACGCTGGTCTGGGCCTGGTGGAGATCGAGGGCGGAAGAGATCCCTGAATCGTAGCGGCTGCGGATGAGCTGGTAGGATGTCTGCTGGCTCGTCAGGGTATCCTTGGCGAGTTGCAGCTGCTCGCGGTCGGCCGCCAGTGTAAGGTAGTTCGCCGCAACTTGGGCGACCAGGCTGATCTGCACGCTGCGCCGGGCCTCTCCGGTGGCAAAAAACTGCTGCAGGGCCTGATCCTTGAGACTGCGCACCCGGCCGAAAAGGTCTAGCTCATAAGAGCTCACTCCCAGGCCGACATTGTACTGATGGATGTTCTGGGGAAGCCCCGACGCGGAAAAGTCTTCGGCAATGCGCTGGTATGTGGCCGAGGCGTTGGCGTCGACCTTCGGAAAGAGATCGGAGCGCTGGATCTGGTACTGGGCCCGGGACCTCTCGATGTTCAGCGCCGCCACCCGCAGGTCGCGGTTGTTGTCGAGCGAGAGGGCGATCACCTTCCGCAGCTTGCCGTCGACAAAGAATTCCTGCCAGGGAATGTCGGCGACCGCCTTGTCGGCCGCTTTTCCAGTGACATCCTTGTATGCCGGACCGCTCGGCCAGGCCGTGGGCACCGGCGCTTCCGGCCGGGTGTATTTCGGGGCAAGGGTGCAGCCCGCAAGGCAGAGGAACGCCCCCAAAGGGAGGCAAAGCAGTCGTGTCATCGGTTTCATGTTAATTCACCTCCGGGGCATTGGCCGTTGCGGCAGGCTGCAGGGCAGGTTGCTCCATCCGCTTCCTGGCAAAAAGTCTAGAGACCAGTACAAAGAAAAACGGAATGAAGATCAAGTCGATAAACGTGGCCGATAGCAGTCCGCCGGTGACGGCGGTGCCGATGGCGTTCTGGGCCGCAGCCCCGGCTCCCTTGGTGAGCGCCAGGGGCAGGGTGCCGAAGAAGAAGGCCAGCGAGGTCATGATGACCGGGCGCAGCCTTATCTTAACCGCCGCCAGGGTGGCATCCATCAGTGCATGGCCCTGGCGAAGCTGTTCCTTGATGAACTGAATGATCAGGATGGCGTTTTTTGTGGAAAGCCCCACGGTTGTGAGTAGACCGATCTGCAGATAGACGTCATTGGGGAACATCCGCAGCTTTACCGCCGTCACCGCCCCGACCAGGCCGAGAGGCAGCATCAGAAGATTGACGAAGGGGATGGTCCAGCTCTCGTATAGCGCCGCCACCGCCAGGAACACAACCAGCAGCGAAATGGCATAGAGCGCCGGCGCCTGGGCTCCGGCATGCTGTTCCTCATAGGAGAGGCCGGTCCACTCGTAGCCGATGCCGGGCGGAAGCTTGGCAGCCATCTTCTCCACCTCGGCCATGGCCTCGCCGGTGCTTACCCCCGGTACAGCCTGCCCCAGAACCTCCACGGACGGTATGCCGTTGTAACGCTCAAGGCGCGGCGAACCATATTGCCAGCGGGCGTTGGAAAAGGCGGAGAATGGCACCATTTCGCCGTTATTGTTGCGGACATACCAGAGGCCGATATCTTCAGGCAGCATCCGGTAGCGGGGATCCGACTGGAGATAAACCTTCTTGACCCGACCGTTCTGGATGAAATTATTGACGTAGGTGCTGCCCCAGGCCGTGGAGAGAACGTTGTTGACGTCCTGAAGGGAAACTCCCAGGGCCCCGGCGCGTACATCGTCGATATCCAGTTTGAACTGGGGCGAGTCATCCTGGCCGTTGGGGCGTACCGATGTCAGTTTCGGGTTTTTCATCGCCATCCCCAGGAGCTGGTTGCGCGCCTCCATTAGCTTGTCATGGCCCAATCCGCCACGGTCCTGCAGTTGGAAGTCGAAGCCGTTCGCCACCCCCAGTTCCAGCACCGCCGGCGGTGAAAAGCAAAAGGCAAGGCCGTCGCGTATCCGGGAGAACGCCTTCATGGCCCGTCCGGCGATGGCCGCTGCCTTCAGGTCGGGGGATTTGCGCAATTTCCAGTCTTTCAGCTTCACCCAGGCAAGCCCCATGTTCTGGCCGCGGCCGGCAAAGCTGAACCCGGTCACGGTGATGATCCCCTCGACCGTTTTGGACTCCTTCTCCGTGAAATACCGCTCTATCTGCCGTATCACCTCGCCGGTCCGCTCCTGGGTGGCACCGGCCGGCAGTTGGACCTGGCAGAGGAGAAATCCCTGGTCCTCGTCAGGCAGAAATGACGTGGGCAGGTGAAGGAAGAAGTATCCCATGACGGAAACAATGACCGCGTACACCACCAGGTAGCGAACCGGTTTGCCGAAGGACCGGCCGACTACCCCCTCGTATTTTGCCCGGCAAAAATCGAAGGCACGGTTGAAATAGGGGAAAAACCACCTGAACCAGCCGGACTCGCCGGCATTATGTCCCTTTTCCACCGGTTTGAGAATGGTGGAGCAGAGGGCCGGCGTCAGGATCATTGCCGTGAAGACTGACAGGATCATGGCCGAGATTATGGTGATGGAGAATTGCCGGTAGATGACGCCGGTGGAACCGGGAAAGAAGGCCATGGGGAGGAAGACCGCCGTCAACACGGTGGCGATGCCCCACAGGGCGCTGGTGATCTGCCCCATGGATTTGATGGTGGCCTCACGGGGCGGCAGCCCCTCCTCGGTCATGATCCGCTCCACGTTCTCGACGACGACGATGGCGTCGTCCACGAGGAGACCGATGACGATGACCAGGGCGAACATGGTCAGGGTGTTGATGGAGAAGCCGGCGGCCGCCAGTACCCCCATGGTGCCCAGGAGCACCACAGGCACCGCGATGGTGGGGATCAGGGTGGCGCGGATGTTCTGAAGAAACAGGAACATGATGATGAAGACCAGGATGACCGCCTCGATCAGGGTATGGACCACCTCTTCGATGGATAACTTGACGAATGGGGTTGAGTCGTAGGGATAGACGACTTTCATGCCGGGCGGGAAATATTTCGACAGCTCCGCCATCTTGGCCTTGACCCGGTTGGCGGTTTCCAGTGCGTTGGCGCCGGCAGCCAGACGGACCGCCACGCCTCCCACAGGCTTGCCGTTGTAATATGACTGGATATCGTAGTTTTCGGTACCGATCTTGCTTTCCGCCACATCCTTCAGTTTAACCGTCGATCCGTCGCTGTTGGTACGCAGGACGACCGCATCAAACTGTTCAGGCGTCTGCAGCAGCGATCTGGCGTTGATAGTAGCATTGAGTTGCTGCCCCTGGCGGGCGGGAGTGCCGCCGAACTGCCCCGCGGACAACTGGACGTTCTGTGCCTGCAATGCCGTAATCACGTCATTTGTCGTCATATGAAAGTTATTCAGCTTGGCGGGGTCCAGCCAGATCCGCATGGCATTCTGGGTGCCGAACACCAGGATTTCGCCTACGCCGTCCAGGCGGCTGATAATATCCTGAACATTGGAGACCAGGTAGTCGGTCAGGGCGTTTCGGTCCATGGATCCGTCTTCCGAAACCAGGCCGACGATCAGCATGTAGTTCCGGCCGGACTTGACCACCGATATCCCCTGCTGCTGCACGATCTGGGGGAGGAGCGGCATCGCCAGCTGCAGCTTGTTCTGCACCTGCACCTGGGCGATGTTGGGGTCGGTGCCGGCCTTGAAGGTAAGGCTTATGGACACCGCCCCAGCCGAGTCGCTGGTGGAGGACATGTAGATAAGGTTGTCGATACCGTTCAGCTTCTGCTCGATTACCTGGGTTACCGTATCCTGCACTGTCTGGGCGGAGGCGCCCGGATATGTTGCGTTGATTGCGATCGTCGGCGGAGCGATCGCCGGATACTGGGAAACGGGCAGGGCCTTGATCGCCAGCAGACCGGCCAGCATGACCAAAATCGCGATTACCCAGGCAAAGATCGGGCGATTGATGAAAAAGCGGGGCATGAGGCAAACTCCTTAAGAAAAAGTCCGATCAGGTCCGATCGGACAGATCAGACATATTATTTTTTCCCTGCAAGCGCAACAACGGGGGCAACGGCAGGCTTGCTGCCGAACTGCACGGCCCTGACTTTCGTTCCCGGCTTTGCCCTCTGGATACCCTCCAGAATGACTCGATCACCGGGATTCAGGCCATCACTCACCAGCCAGTCTTCGCCAACCGTCCGCTCGACCTTGATGACCCGCGGCTCCACCTTTTCCCCGGCCCCGACCACCATGACCATGGCCTCACCCTTCGGATTGCGGGTGACCCCCCGCTGGGGAACCAGGATAGCCTGCGGGTTGTCTCCTTCCTCGATCACGGCGCGGACAAACATCCCCGGCAGCAGGGTCTGCTGCGGATTGGGGAAAACCGCCCTCAAAGTGATGGAACCGGTGCTCTGATCGACGGTAACCTCGGAGAATTTCAGAATTCCGGTCAAAGGATAGGGACTGCCGTTTTCCAGCAGAAGCCTGACCTGTGCCTGTCCTGCACCGTCTTTTTTCAGCAGGCCGCTGGCAAGGTTCTGCTTCAATCGCAACATCTCGGCACTGGATTGGGTGACATCCACGTACATGGTACTGAGCTGCTGGATTGTGGCCAGCGGCGCTGCCTGGCTGGCTGTCACCAATGCACCGTCAGTAACGCTGGAACGGCCGATCCGGCCGGAAATGGGGGCGGTCACCCTGGTGTAGGCCAGGTTGATGCGGGCGGTTTCAACGGCGGCCTTGCTGGAGGCAAGATCCGCCTCTGCCAGCTCAAGCGCCGCATTGGCGTCGTCATAATCCTGCTGGCTGACGGCTTTGATTTTTACCAGGTCCCGGAAACGCTCCTCCTTGAGCCGGGCGGGAATCAGGTTGGCCTGGGCCCTTGACTGGGCCGCCCTGGCGCTGTCGTAGGCAGCCTTGTAAGTGGCGGGGTCGATCTGGTAGAGCACCTGACCTGCCTTGACGTCAGTGCCTTCGGTAAAGAGGCGTTTCTGGATGATGCCACCTACCTGTGGGCGCACTTCGGCAACAAGGTATGCGGATGTCCGGCCCGGCAACTCCGTGGTCAGGATTACGTTTTGCGGTTTTACCACTACCACTCCCACTTCGGGGGGGCCTGCGGGCTGCAGGGACGCCGATGCCTGCTGTTTTCCGCAGCCGCTTGCCAGGAGGCTGGCAGCGAGAGCACCCATTGCGCCGATCAGTTTGATTCCCTGAATGCCTTGCATAAAAACACCTCGAAAGAAAATTATGAGAATGAATATTCATTCCTGTTATGGGTCTGTTATGCGACTCCTGGGAAGGAGTCGTCCGTCAGTTTCTGACGGCATCCCAGCAGGCTTCGATGGTCCGGTCGATCATCGAATCGTCCAGTTGGATAAATCCGAGTATGTGGTCACGCGCAACCGCAAGCAGCGGCCCGAACAACAGGGAGAAAAGCACTGACAGGGGGAGATTCTTGACCACCTGCTGCGCCAGTCCCTGTTCGAACAGCTCCTTGAATACGTTGCATTGCCCTTCCTTTCCCATAAGCTTGTCGCGGCGGTGGGCAATGCCGTAGGGAGAGTTGATGAACTGTTCCAGAAAGCGGAAATGCAGGGGGTATTCGATACAATAGCGCAGAAACCTGGTCCCGAGATGGAGAAAACGTGCCCTGAACGGGGCCTTGTCGCTGTAGCCATCCATAATGAAAGGCATTATCTCGGCTTCCAGCTCCTTGAACAACCCTCTTATCAGTATGTCCCTGTTTTCGAAGTACCGGTAGATGGTCCCGGCGCCGACCCCGGCCCGTTCGGCAATCAGGGCCATGGGAGCGCCATGGAAGCCCTGTTCAACAAACAGATCCAGAGCTGCGCATATTATCTCCTGCCGCTTGTCAGGCTTAGTCATGAATCACCTCAAAAACGGAATGAATGTTCATTCTCTTTTACTCCTTTGAGTATTTCCTGTCCAGACAATTTTGCGTCTGCCCTTAAAAGGAGAAGTAAAAGAAAAATCAAAATATTCTGATAAATATATATGTTTGTGATTTCCAGGAGATAGGATCAAGTTGAAGAACTCTGTAAATCATTCTCCCGGTTTTGAAGACGGGGCGGCCCACCAACGATCGACGCGCTTCCGGTTCGAAGGTTGCATGAACAGTCCATGACAAGCCAACAAAAAATGATTTTGAAAAAAAATAATCATAAAAAAAGGCCTTCTTACTGGAAGGCCTTTTTTCTGTAGTTTTACATAAACTAGTTAAGCTGCATAATGAAAAGATATGTTCAAATCAGAAGATGCCTACATTCCATGTGCTTTCATGTGCTTTTCCCAAGCCTCACCCGAGGTAAATTCCACCCCGCAGCTTGAACATTTGATTAAAGCTTTGTGGTCGGGATGCGTTATCACATGCTCCTCGATTCCGGCAAGTGAGGTAAATTCCACTCCGCAAGTTGAGCATTTGATCAAGGGCTTCGAGGTCCCGGCTGTTGCGGCCATGTGTTCCGGATGAGTTTTCAGATGCTCGACCAACCCTGCCTGGGAAGTAAATTCAACGCCGCAGGTGGAGCATTTAATCAAGGGTTTTGCGGTTTCGGTATTTCCGGCAACAGGTTCATTCACCGCGAAACTGACCGATGTGTAACCGAGAAAACAAAGGGCTATGCCTATGGCGGCAATAACTTGAAATTTTCGCATTCTTTACGCTCCTTTCACGACATTCAACTGGACATTGTATCCAGTCCATGTTATGGGGCTTTTTCTTTATCAATTTCTAAATATAATTATAATTGCATATATGAATGTTGTCTAGCAAACAGGCCAACATTAATTGCAAAAAATATATTTTGAGATCGGAGATGGAAATAATACCAATTTGCAATCAAAAAATTTCAAAACATGTCATGTCGAACGAAGAGAGACATCTTTGATAGACGTTCCAAGATTTCTCGCTGGAGCTCGAAATGACAATGAATTGAATGCAACTTGGCATAACAAGTTGATTATTAGAATTACCGAAATGGATCTTATGAAGGATTTGGCGAGTAATTGAAAAAAATCGTGGAAATGTAGCAGGCTTCTTTCCTGATCATACATATAGTCTCACGCAGATGGACGGCTGATAAACAGAAAGGCCCGGAGAATCCAATCTCCGGGCCTTTGAACATAAATAAGTGACAAAACTCCGACTATCCGACCATTGACATGCTTTCAAATGAAACAGGTCCGAATATCGTCATGATGCCGTAGTTAGTTAATTTACGGGATAGACAGATACCTTTTTCCTGTCTCTGCCCATGCGCTCGAATTTGACGATGCCGTCGATGAGGGCAAAGAGTGTATAGTCTTTGCCGCAGCCGACATTAGTGCCGGGATGGATCGTGGTGCCGTGCTGACGGTAGATTATGTTGCCAGCCTTAACGGCTTCGCCGCCGAATTTTTTGCAGCCGAGTCGCTGACCGGAAGAATCACGACCGTTCCTGCTGCTTCCGCCTGCTTTCTTATGAGCCATATTTTTAATCCTCCTGATCCAAGGGGAAACCCTTAGGCGTTAATCTTTTCAATCTTTAAAACGGTTATGTGCTGGCGGTGCCCGTTCAACTTCCTGGAGTTTTTCCTCCGCTTGGATTTGAAGACGAGAATTTTCTTGTCCTTGCCCTGCTGAATGATCTTGCCGACCACAGAGGCGCTGGGCACTAAAGGTGTTCCGATCGAGACCTTTTCGCCGCCAACCATCAGGACTTCACTCAGTTCGACGGTTTCGCCAACCGCCCCTTCAAGCTTTTCGACCTTAACCAGGTCTCCCTCGGAAACTTTATATTGCTTCCCTCCGGTTTTCACTACTGCGTACATTTGACTTCACCACCTTTATGATAATTTTACGCTGAGCGGTACAAATTAATCAAATTCCACTACTATGTCAAGGATTATTTCCCTTGCTGATATTTTACGGCAGAAAAGCGGGTCAGGCAAAAAATCGTACGATTTCATTTGTCAGTGATTCAATGGTATGCTCCGCCGGTTCCATGTCGACCTTGAGCCCCAGTTCGCGGCAGGCGCCGGAAGTAACCGGGCCTATGGACGCAACGGCTGTTCCTTCCAGCAGGTGCAGCAGGCGATTTTCCCCGACCATGGCGGCCAGGTTTTCCACTGTTGACGATGAAGTAAATGTGGCGCAATGTATCCGCTTTTCTTCCAGGGCTTCGATTACCTGATGCGGAAGCTCCGACGGCAGAACATTGCGGTAGGCAACAGGCGCAACCACCTTCATCCCCAGCTTGCGCAAGCCGGCGGGAATGATTTCCCTGGCCCTGTCGCCGCGGGGAAACAGCGCCGTCCTGCCGTGATCGCCAAGCAGTCGGAAAGCTTCCAGCACCCCTTCCGCCTTGTAGTCGGCTGCAATCATGTCGGCCCTGATGCCGTGAACGGCCAGGGCCGAAGCCGTTTTCGGGCCGACCGAGCATACGCGGCAGGACTTGAGTGCCCTGCTGTCCAGCTTCAGCGCATGCAGCCGGCGGAAAAAGTACTTGACCGTATTGAACGAAGTGAAAATCACCCAGTCGAAACCGTCCAGGCAACCTATTGACCTGTCCAGGTCCCGGTAGTTTTCCGGCGGGACGATGGATATGGTCGGGCACTCGACAACCCGCGCCCCGTGGGCCGCGAGGAGGCGCGAAAACTCGCCGGCCTGGTCGGTTGCCCGCGTGACCAGTATCCCTCTGCCGAACAGCGGGCGGTTGTCGAACCAGCGGAGCTTTTCCCGCAGGCTTACGACTTCGCCGATGACAATGACTGCCGGGGGCTTGAATGCCGCCTTTCTCGCCCTGGAAGCGATATCCGCGAGCGTTCCGGTCAGGACCTCCTGTTCCGGCCGTGTTCCCCAGCGGATCAGCGCGACCGGCGTATCAGCCGGCCTGCCGTGGTTTATCAGGTTCTCGGTAATCCATGGCAGGTTTTTGATCCCCATGTAGAACACCAGAGTGCCGCTGCCGAGGGAAAGGCGTTCCCAGTCGATTTCCGACGCCTCCTTGCCGGCGCTTTCGTGGCCGGTGACGAAAGCCACCGAGGTGGTGAAATTCCTGTGCGTGAGCGGAATCCCCGCGTAAGCGGGCGCCCCAATGCCCGCTGTTACTCCCGGTACGATCTCGAACGGGATTCCCGCCTCCACCAGCGCCTCGCATTCTTCACCGCCGCGTCCGAACACGAACGGGTCCCCACCCTTGAGCCTGACGACGGTGTTTCCCTCAAGGGCTTTATTCACCATCATCTCGTTAATCTGCCATTGCTCGCGGTTGTGCGCTCCGCCGACCTTGCCCGCATAGATAAGCTCCGTCTCGGAGGAGGCATACCCCAGGAGACCCTTGTGGGCAAGGTAGTCATAGAGGATGACATCGGCTTTGCCAATGCATTCCAGTCCTCTGACGGTTATCAGTCCGGGATCGCCGGGACCCGCGCCCACGAGGAAGACAAAGCCTGTTTTGTCCGGTTTTCTGTTCATCATTGTATCCCGATTTCAGCCTGGTTTGATTTTCAAGAATATGTGGCAACCGGCAAAGTGCAAAAGGCAAATACATGGAAACCATAATCCTTGCGCCTTGTGTCCTGTGCCTTTTGCCCGGTCTCTTTACACCGGTATCTCTTTCTCCAGGGAAACTTCCCTTTGATATACCTCGCTCAGGATTTCCCTGGCTCCGTCATCGAGAAGTCTTTCGGCAAGGGCGATCCCCAGCTTTTCGCACTGGGAGGCCGGACCGCTGATGCTGCCGCGCACCGATCTGCCGCCGTCCACGGAAGCAACAAATCCGGCAAGCCTCAAATCTCCGTTCCTGACTTCACCGTGGGCCGCGATGGGCACCTGGCATCCACCCTCGCAGCGCCACAGCAGGGCCCTTTCCGCATGAACGGCCTGACTCGTTTCGGTATGGTTGAGAAAGGCGATGGCCGCCATGACCGCTTCGTCGTCTAGCCTGCATTCTATTCCGAGCGCCCCCTGACCGATGGCCGGAAGGGACAAATCCACGGGAAGGTATTCGGTAATCATGTCGGTGAAGCCGAGCCTTTTCAGGCCGGCGGCGGCAAGGATGACCGCGTCCAGCCCTTCCGTTTCCAGCTTTCCGATGCGGGTTTCCACGTTTCCCCTGATAACGGCCATTTGCAGGTCGGGGCGCGCCTTCAGCAGCTGGGCCTGCCTCCTGAGAGCGCTCGTGCCTATCTTCGCCCCTTCGGGAAGGGAGGCGAAAGGCACACCCCTGGAGATAAGGGCGTCGCGCGGGTCTTCACGCTCGGTGACGCAGTGGATGCCGAGCCCGTCGGGAAATTCGGTGGGAACGTCCTTCATGCTGTGCACCGCGATGTCGATATTGCCGCAAAGCAATGCCTCTTCGATCTCCTTGACGAAAAGCCCCTTCCCTCCTACTCGTGCCAGGGGCACGTCAAGGATCCTGTCCCCGGTCGTTTTGATCTTGACGAGCGACACACTCAGCCCGGGGTACCTTTTTTCCAGCTCCGATCTGACCCATTCTGCCTGCCACAACGCAAGAGGGCTGGAGCGGGTGCCTATTTTCAACTGCTTCAATGTCATTTATCGGTTCTCCATGACCCGGAAAGGCGGTTTATCAATCCCGTGCAAATACTTTTGCAATACCGCAGAAACAGTTTTGCCGGGATCGTTCATGCCTGCCGCCGGTCTCTTTACTACGGTCCGTCGTCCAGTTCCACGTCCTCGTAAACTTCAGGCAATTCGGTCTTCAGGTCGAACAACTGCCTCAGCGCATCGATATACATATCATTCCTGTTGCCCTGCCTGTTCTGCTTCAGGACGCTGATGGGGTTGTGCAGCAGCTTGCCGATTATGGCACCTGTCAGGGCTTCGAGCCGTTTTTCCTGCTCGGGCTGCAGGTCCTTCCATGAAGCGATGGTCCTGGCCAGTTCGGACTTGCTGACTTCTTCGAAGCGGGTGCGCAGGGCGATAATGGCGGGCGTGACCTCCAGGGCGGAAATCCAGTTGAAAAACTGCCCTATTTCCTGGTTCACGATCTCCTCTGCTTTTTCGGCCTCCACTGCCCTCTGCCGGAGATTGTACTCGACGATTCCCTGCAGGTCGTCGGTATTGTACAGGTAAACGTTTTCCAGCTCGTTGACATTCGGATCGATGTCCCTGGGGACGGCGATGTCGATGAAAAACATCGGCTTCAGCTTGCGCCGGCGCATCACTTCCGCGACCTGCCTCGGTTTTATGATGTGCTGCGGGGCGCCGGTGGAAGAGAGAACAATGTCGGCTTTGTGCAGGTGGTCGATCAGGTCCTCGAAAATGACGGCCCTGCCGTCGAATTCGGCGGCCAGCTTTTCCCCGCGCTCGAAGGTCCTGTTGGCCACCAATACGCCCCGCACGCCGCTGTTTATGAAATGTTTCGCCGCAAGCTCTCCCATCTCGCCCGCACCGATCAGCATGACGGTTTTATCGGAAAGATCGTCGAAAATCTTCTTCGCCAGCTCAACCGCGGCAAACGCGACGGATACCGCCGAAGACGCGACGCGTGTTTCGTTGCGCACCCTCTTGGCCACGGAAAATGCCTTGTGCATGAAGCGGTTGAGAATTATGCCGGAAGTGTTGTATTCAGCCGCGTAGCCGTAGGCGCTTTTTACCTGCCCCAGGATCTGTGGCTCGCCCATAACCATGGAGTCGAGGCTCGACGCGACACGGAATACATGGCGGATTGCGTCTTCACCATGCAGCCCGTACAGGTGCGGCTCCAGGAGCTCAAAGGGAAAGCCGTGAAAATCCGCCATAAATCTCTTTATTCTCGCTATCCCGCCCGCGATGTCGTGGGTTGCGGCGTATATCTCCACCCTGTTGCAGGTGGAAAGAATAATTGCCTCGGCAATTCCGGGCAGAGACACGACTTCCCGGAGCGGCTGCTCTATCCGGTTCGGCGCGAAAGCGACTTTTTCCCTTATTTCCAGTGAGGCGGTATTATAGGAAAGCCCCACGACGATTATATGCATAATTTACCCATCTCTTTTAACGGATTTGCGAAAATCATCCGCGGTGTCGCGGTGCTGACGCGGTTACCGGCAACTGGTTGGAACTTTGAAAGACCCTTCATTTATAACTGTGCAAACCGGGGAGGAAAAGATTCACTCCCAGAAAGGTGAAGATCAGGATGCAAAAACCGGCTATGGCAAAGATGGCCGCCCTTCTCCCCCGCCATCCGGTGGTCAGCCTCCCGTGAAGAAGGGCCGCGTAGACGAACCATGTAATAAGCGACCAGGTTTCCTTCGGGTCCCAGCTCCAGTAGGCGCCCCAGGCCGTCTCCGCCCAGATGGCGCCGGTTATGATGGCGATCGTCAAAAGGGGAAATCCCAGCGTCAGGCAGCGATAGTTAATATCGTCCAGCGTATCCAGGGAAGGCAGTTTGCGATAAAGCGGACCCAGTTTCTTGCTTTTCAGAAAATGCTCCTGGATGAGGTACATTATCCCGGCGCAGAAGGCCACGGTAAAGGCGGCATAGCCGAAAAAGGCCATGGATGTGTGAACGACGAGCCACCGGCTTTTGAGCGCGGGGACCAGCGGTACGATGGATGTGGGGAAAATGCACGATGCGATCATCATCAGCAGGGCCACCGGCATGACGAACGAGCCGAGAACCGCGATCCTGTATTTCCTCTCGAAGCCGATGAACAGGCCGACTATTGCCAGACTGAAGAAGGAAAGGGATTCGTGAAGATTGGTGATCGGGGTGTAGCCGGCTTTCATGTAGCGCAGCACGGTGAACACGCAATGGGCGGCAAATCCGGCCGCTACGACCGCGCGGGATATTTTCCACATTTTTGCGTCCGGCCTGGCCAGATAGATCAGGTACAGGAGCGAGGAGCAGAAATAGATGCCCATTGTGGCATAGAAGAAAAACGCGTTCATTCGTGGTCCTTTATCTTCGCCCCCAGCTTGTCCAAGGTAAATTCCGGGCCGAATATTTCCCGGAGGAGGCGGTCGATTTCATTAAAAGATCCGGTTCTGATCAGTCCGGGCAAATCGTGCGCCAAAAGCGCATCAAAAAGCTTTTTATTATATTTGCCGGTTCTTTTTTCTGTCAACAGCTTTTCCCGGATGGAAGCCAGCAGTTGCAAGGCCGGATCGAATTCCTCACCGAAGCGGGCCTCCAGGTCGCGGCGTATTTTCCCGGACAGGGCGGGGCTTTTCCCTCCGGTTGAAACGGAAAGGAGAAGGTCGCCCCTGGAAACAACCGCCGGGGAAGTGAAACTGCCGTGCTCCGGGTAATCGACGACGTTTACCAGTATTCCCGCGGCCGACGCTTCCGCCGCCACGGCCAGATTCACTTCGCGGTTTCCGGTCGCGGCGAACACGAGGAAAGCGTTTTTCAGATCCCCCAGCCTGTACTCCCTGGCCAGATGATCAATCCGGCGCTCTGACACTAGGTCCATCAGGTCCGGGGCCAGTTCCGGCGAAATAATCGTCACGGCCGCGCCCGCGTCGAGAAGGGAGAGGCATTTACGCCGGGCGACGGCGCCGCCTCCAACTATCACGGCAAGCTTGCCGCGTATGTCTACAAGAATGGGGAAACGCCTCATTCAGTACCCTTATCCAGGCATGCACGATTCTTCCCGGACTTTGTCCGGGCCGGGATGGCCCCGAATTTATTCATTCTAACCGAATAAGGATAATGAGGCAATTATTCCTTGATTTTTTCACGGTCTTGATTATAGTCAATAGTACAGAAGAGGGCATCCGAGCCCCAACAAGAGGAGAATAGAATATGGCCAGCGAAAAA
Organism: Geobacteraceae bacterium; assembly: GCA_035686205.1. Classification (GTDB taxonomy): domain Bacteria; phylum Desulfobacterota; class Desulfuromonadia; order Geobacterales; family Geobacteraceae; genus CAIWTU01. The sequence continues at coordinate 18,774 of DASRZQ010000056.1, read as the reverse complement.
GTCCTTGCTTTTGGTGACGACAATTTTGAAACTGACGTGATAAAATCCGATGTGCCGGTGCTCGTGGATTTCTGGGCGCCGTGGTGCGCGCCCTGCAAGGCCATAGCCCCGGTGGTCGACACGCTAGCCGATGAGTATGAAGGCAAGATAAAGGTTGGCAAGGTAAATGTCGACGAAAATCCGGCCACTCCCGGCAAATACGGGATACGCGGGATTCCGACCATTATGCTCTTCAAGGACGGGAAGCTGATAGACCAGGTTGTGGGAGCGGTGCCCAAGGCGCAGCTTGAGGCTTTGATCAAAAAGGCGCTGTAAATAGCGAAGGAACGGATAAAGGAATACTTTGCAAGATGAATTTATTGAAATTGGGTAAATTTGTTGCGGCGACATTACTGTCTGTATTGCTGGCCATGCCGGCGGTTTCGTCCGCCCTTCCCCAAAAAGGGCAGCCCGCCCCTCCTTTCCACGTAGTTTCAACATCCGGACAGAAAATATCGCTGTCCAATTACAGAGGCTACGTCCTGGTTATCGAGTTCTTCGCGACCTGGTGCGGCGGCTGCAAGCAATCGATACCGCATCTTCTGGAACTTCAGAAACTATACGGCAAACAGGGACTGCAGATATTGGGCCTTGATATCGGACAGGGGGATGATCTCAACGATCTGAAAGAATTTGTCGCGAAGAAGAGGATCGGATATCCGACGGCAATGGCCGACGAAGACCTCGTGTATGACGGATTCGGCATCCGCATGATCCCGTCATTGTTCGTCATAGACAAAAAGGGCATTCTCGTGGAAAGATACAATGGTTTCAACGACGATAACAGAAAGACACTGGAGGCAACCATAAAGAAGCTGATCGCCGAATAAGCCGTAACGGTCGGCATCAAAAAAAGGTGACGCTTCGAACCGGCCGTTGGGACACGTGTTGGAAATTAATCAGAGCATGATACAATCCCCTTTGAATCATTGAAGAATTCAAGGGGGTTTTTTATTTCGGACGAAAAGCAAATAACCCGGCCTTTTCTTTCTAATAGTTGGCCGTGCGGATTGTGAAATATTCAAACCCGACAAGTCATTTTTCAGGCGGTTGTCCCTGGCCTGGAACCCAACTCTGTACCAAAGAGGATACCGCAATGAAGATAGTCAGTCTGCTGGGAAGCCCCCGTGCAAAGGGGAACAGCGCGGCCATTGCCGGCCGTTTCACCGGAACCGCCGCAAAGCTCGGCGCCGAGACGGGAACATATGAGCTCAACAAACTCACCTACCGCGCCTGCCAGGGGTGTTATGCCTGCAAGAAGGGCCTTGAGCAGTGCATACTGAACGACGATCTGGCCGAGGTGCTCGCCGCCGTGCGGGAAGCCGACGTGGTGGTGCTCGCATCGGGGGTTTACTTCGGGGAGATAACGGCCCAGCTGAAGGGTTTCATTGACCGTTGCTTCTCGTATTTCAAACCCGATTTCATCACCAGCCCGGAGCCGAGCCGGCTGAAGCCGAAGAAACTCGTGTTCGTCATCACCCAGGGCAACCCGGACGAGGCGCTCTTCGCCGACATCTTTCCCCGCTATGAACGTTTCCTGAAGTGGCTGGGTTTCAGCGATACCAGCCTGATTCGAGCCTGCGGCATCGGCCCGGCGACCGTCGATGCAGTTCCGGAAAAGGTGCTGCGGCAGGCCGAAGAAGCTGCGAAGGCGCTCATGGCCTGACCGGGGACACATCTGTTTTTCAGCTAACGATTGATATATGAGTCACCTTTTTTGAAGGCAAAGCAAATGTCAGTCGGTCTTTCATTATCTCTGGACGGTTATTTAAAGATCATCGTTGAACCTTGAATAACTTCATTGTTTATTAAAGGATAATCCGGCAAGCATAATAGCGGGACCAATGTTCGCAAAAATCGGGACGCGTCAACTTTCCGCTAATGAGCGATGAAAAAATCTGTATTTATAAATCCTTGTTTTTTTGTGCAAATCCGTAGCTCCGTCAGCTGGACGTTATAAATATTTTGACAAATCCTCAGGGAAATGATAATCATGCAAAAAACTTGTTTGAGAGATAGACGATAATACTCAACCATTCGCAAGAATGGGGCGGAAAGCCTACAGGGTCTTACCGAGACAGCCGGGTTGCCGAAATATCACGTGATATTCGGTCCCGGCTTTTTTGTTGCCAAAACAGGAAAAGGAGGTCGGGCATCAAGAGTTGCGCCTTTGAATGGCGCCGTATAATGCCGGTTCGCGAAGGAAGCGGAAAACGGCCTTATACGGTTGGTGGTAGACGATAATACTAAACCATTCGCGAGAATGGGGCGGAAAGCCTACAGGGTCTTACTGAGACAGCCGGGTTGCCGAAATATCACGCGATATTCGGTCCCGGCTTTTTTCATATCCGGGCGCGGAAATTCTAATTTTCTTTGTTGAGAAAGGGATCTTATCTAACCCATGAATCGAATCCTTGACCTGTCAGTCTTATCCAGTTGGCTTCGTATTACGGCTGTATGCTTATTCATCCTGTCTCTCCAGGGATGTGCGGTTATGAAGAGTTTTCAGGAAAAATTCTCGCTTGCCCCGGGCCGTCCTGAAAAGGAGATCAAACGAAATGAGTTTTCGGCAGGAAGAGGAGATGACGTCATTGGTCAGTTGGCAGTCATCAGACTTGAAAAGGGGGATACGCTGCCGGATATTGCAAGACACTTCGGTCTGGGGATCAATGCCGTCAGTGCGGCTAATCCCGGCGTAGATGTATGGGTGCCCGAAGCCGGAGCGCGTATCTTGCTGCCTCTGAGTTTTATCCTGCCTGACACTCCCAGAAACGGCATTGTGGTTAACCTGGCCACCATGCGGCTCTTTAAGTTCAAAGGGGATGGCAAGTCAACGGTGGTGACAACCTACCCGGTCGGTATCGGAACCGAAGAGCGACCCACGCCCACAGGCCAGATGCGTGTGGCGCGCAAGACCGCCAGGCCGACCTGGCATGTGCCTGCTTCAATTGCCGCGGATCATCGAAAAAAAGGTGATATCCTGCCCGCGGAAGTTCCGCCGGGACCTCAGAATCCCCTGGGAGAATACGCGCTCTATTTAAGCAAATCCGGTTACCTGATCCATGGTACCAACAAACCGGCCAGCATCGGCCTTAAAGCAACCAACGGCTGCATGAGACTCTATCCGGAAAACATAAAGCTGCTCTTCAACAACACTCCGGTTAATACACCCGTAGCCATTGTCAACCAGCCATACCTCATAGGTCAACGTGATGGGGTACTTTACATGGAAGTCCATACACCCCTGGAAGATTCGGGCGCTGTTGAGCTTGAGAGAATGTATGCGAAATTGAGAAATATCGAAAAGAAATCGGGCCGCGTGCTTGACTGGAAAAAGATCAAGGAAGTTCAGGCCGAGGCCCGGGGGATTCCCGTTCCCATCTTCGAGATGCGTCAGGGAAGTGAAAAAGAGGTTGCGAAACCCGTTGAAGTCGAGCACCCGGACAGATTGTACGGCAAACCGGAAGAACCGGAACTGAAACTGGATGCATGGTATGTTCTGGCCGCCGACGTGCGCGACAAGATCGATGCTCTTAGGATTGCCGCCATTATCAACCATCAGGGGCCGCAAATCCCGGCAAGGGTGCTGTCAAGGGACAATGGCTACCGTGTTATCGCCGGTCCTTTCAACAATATCAATGAGGCCAGGGAAGCAGCCAAACGCTTGAAGATTGATCTGGAGATTGACGGTATATTGATCGAACCTGTCAGGAAGGGATAGCAGATTTCATGTTTTCAGAAAGGAGGTGATAAAAGAGAGAAGAAGAAAAGTCATTTGGTAATCTCAAAGACAAACTGAACAAAAAGGAGGTATTAGAAATGAAAAAAAGTCTTTTGCTGATCTCAATGATGCTTGTTCTCCCTGTTACGATGATTGGTTGTGCCACATCCGGGGACCTGGAGAAAGTGCAGGCGGAACAAAAACAGATTAATGCGAAAGCTGAGCAGGCATTGCAGGATGCGCAATCTGCCAAGGCTGAAGCCGATGCGGCCAAGTTAAAGGCGGATGATGCCACAACCCGCGCCGCACAAGCTGAACAGGCGGCACAGGAAAGAGAAAGAATCGCGGATGAAAAGGCGCAAAGAGCTGACGCCGCTTTCAAAAAATCGATGAGGAAGTAAGTCATTTTCAGGGTAGCTGTTTACTTTAACTTTGGTACTATAAATAATGAAATGGCAGGGTCTCAAAACCCTGCCATTTCAACAACAATCATTTATTGCCACGGTGATTCAATATTTCCATGCAGGGGCGGACCCCGTCTCCGCCCGCATTGGGCGATCAGGATCGCCCCTGCGCGGGGTTGATTATAATTAACCACCGGCGAAACAAGTCTATCCGGACCTTCAAACGTTTAACCTGTTAAGCTGGGGTTAGCTCTATTTATTCATGATGATTCTGCCAAGGGGTGAGGGAATGAGGGAACTTAAAATCCTGCAAATGGTACTGTCTGACAGATGCAGACAGTCTTTGACATATATGGCTGAAAAACGACCTGAATCAGTGACGTTTTCACGCCTTTGCCTTTTCTTTATCTGCATCATGACAGCAATTCTCATATCCGGATGCGGTCACTTGAATGAAAGTCTCCAGGCCAAGTCGACATTCGAAGAAGCGAACGATTTATTCAATCAGGGAAACTACAAGGCCTCTCTGGACAAATATGAGCAGATTATTAAAAAATATCCCACGACGGGTGACAGGGTTCTGTTCGAGATGGGCGTTATTTATGCGTATCCGAAGAATGACCGGAAAGATTATCAGAAATCCCTGGAATGTTTTCAGAAAATCATAAGGGATTACCCTGGGAGCTGGTACAGGCAGAACAGCGAGACGATAATATTTAATATCAATAACGTCGCTATCAAGGATAAGACGATTGCCGCTCAGCAAACAAAAATTGAAACACTCGAACAAGCGGTTAAAGGCAGGGAGAAAGAAATCATTGCATTGCAAAAAATGACAAAAGTGCTCGAACAGAAGTTTTTTGCTTATGCCAGCCGGAATGGATCGGTGGATAAGATAGTGATAGACAAAAAAGCACGACGATTGATGTTAATCTCAAAGGGTGAGGCGATCAAAACCTACAAGATAGCCCTGGGTGGAAATCCGGTTGGTCCGAAAGAAAGGGAAGGCGACAACAAAACCCCGGAGGGAACCTACCTTATCGATTCAAGAAACAGGGACAGCCATTATCACCGTTCTCTTCACATTTCCTATCCGAACGAGCGGGACAGGAAGCGGGCAAAAGATATGGGTGTTTCTCCGGGCGGTAACATCATGATCCACGGCATCAAGAATGGTTTGTCATGGATCGGTGATGCACACGCAGAGGTTGACTGGACAAAAGGGTGTATTGCCGTAACAGACGAAGAAATAGAGGAAATAAGCAAGTTGGCTCCAAATGGCACGTTGGTCGAAATCAGGCCGTAGAAGACCATACAACTTATCGCTCCATCTGGTCGCTAATTTTATTGCGATGATTGGCTGTTCGAAAGCTGTGCTTAGAGGAAATGCACACCATAGCGCTCGGAGATTTCCATGGCCTTTGAAATATTCGCCTGCTCGGACGGAAGTTCAGCAAGTTCCTCAAACAATTTTTCGCAGCCCGCGGGAGATACCAGCACGATCACGCGCGCCAGCTTATCGCCGATAACCTTAAATGAGTGCGGGGTCTTCTTTGGCAGGAATATCGTGGTTCCCGGCTCTGCAATAACTTCTCTTCCCTCGACCGTAAATTGTACTTTTCCTTCCGCGATGTAGAAAGTTTCGTCCTCACGCGTGTGCATATGAGTCGGAATGCCGGTTCCGGGCTGATTTTGCTGTTCGACCATTGCAAAAGCTCCGTTGGTGTCCTCCCCTCTCAATTTAATCCATTGCTGATCACCCACGACATTCAAGTAGCGGCCTTCTTTGGGCCCTATGATTTTGGCACTCATTGTCTGCCCCCCATGTATGGTGATGTTGGTTGCCAATATTCGATACCAATTATACTTATCTTATCTGTGATTTTACCATGGGCATTTCAAAATACGTATTTTGTAACATCAATCCCTCTTTAGAAAACATTACCGGGGTGAACCCGGAGGACAACAAAGAAAATCAGAGTGCGGGACTTATGTATGGTGTTGCTGGATTTCAGCCAAGGATGTGTTTTGTCCGGGAATCAGCATGATGATATAATTTGTGGAAAGATGAGATCATGATTTTGGAGGGATCAATAATTAGTCATGGAGGAAAAACATGAAGACATACAGCATCCTTCACGAAGTCGGGATCAAGGCATCACCGGGAGCCGTTTACCAGGCATTGACGGACACGAAGAAACTCGCGGAATGGTGGGCTTCCGACACCCGCGGCAGCGGCTCGAAGGTCGGAGATGTACTTGAGTTCAGGTTCGGAGATTTTTGTCAGAAGTTTGAAGTAGTGGAGCTCGAACCGGGCAAGCTCGTTCGCTGGAAAGCCAATAGAAAAGAATGCCTGGAGGAATGGGTCGGTACCGAGGTCGCCTTTTCTTTAAAAGCCGATGAAAAACAGTGTTATGTCTGCTTCAGTCATTCAGGCTGGCGCAGTGACAGCGGACTTTTACCTCACTGCTCGACGAAATGGGCGGTTTTTATGTTGAGCCTCAAGGACCTTCTGGAAAAAGGCAAGGGGCAGCCGGCGCCCGACGATGTGCAGATTAATCATGACTGATACTGATCAGAGGATCTCCAGTCACCCTAACTCGAAAACTGCCGGACACCAGACCAATTAACTGTTTGAAAGCTTCGATAATATGTATGGTGTGCCCCTGTTTTTGCTGTAAATAAGTATTGTGTCCCCGCAATTCCTTGCAATTCCTTGAATTCCTAGAAAAAAGTACATCCGCAAAAATGCGGTTTTACTGAAAATGACGACAACTTCGGAAAGATCTGCTTATTTTTGTAACAAAATCTCAACATATGATGTTGAATACATGTTGATAACTATATGGAACAAGGAAAAATCTACTACTATTTTCAAAGGGTCTTACAAAATGCATAATATGTTTGCAGATTAATATGTGACGCAATTACAGCTACTTATACAATTTTTTACTGATATTAGATACTTAAGCGATGTCAAGTTTTTCTTTCTGGTAATAGGCCCCCTTATCTGTGGATATGTTTTAAGTACATAATATAAAAAAGAAATAACGCAGTTTTATTGGGTAAATTGGAACGGTATACTCTCGCTGAGCATGTGGGTATAGGCTATTTTTCAGGGCAGCGGGGTCAGGCTTGCAGGGCAGCGGGGTGTTCAGGCTTGTATTATTTGAGAAACATAATACAAATAATAAAACCCTGCCCCCAAAGCTGCTTAAATCGGCTTCAGTGTATGCTTACCAAGCGTCATAACCTTTATCCGCGGAATCAAATGTATATCCATCTCCCCCATACGTTTTTCCCCGAGGGAAACAAGTTCGTCCCGCATGCGCCCGCCGGCGATCCGAAGCCCGTGGACGTCGAATCCGTAAAAGACGGGGCTGACCCTTGACAGATATGTGTCTCCGCGTTCAAGAAGCCGAATGGCGCTGTCGAAGCTGCCATTCTTCCATTTGTAAATGGCGACCGAGAACTGAAGGAACCCCTGGCAGAAATCCCGAAGCTCGCCGACGGCGGAAACCCATATTTCTTCCAGGGTTTCATGGCATTCATACCAAAAGCCGGTATTGAACTGCTCGGCCGCGCGTAGAAGCCTTTCCTCTAAAAGCTTGTCCCGTTCATCCATAAACAAAGTCCCTTTGCCTTCCAGAAAATGACAATCCGCTCATCATCAACCGCAATCCTCCGTTTCACGCATAACTCGGAACTTGCCATCCCGTAAGGGCTTATGACGCGGAATCGGATTTCATCAAGATCAGGATAAAATTAAAGCTGATGTACTTTCAAGCCCTGGCAGTCTTGCTTCGGAAACGAGATATAATATAGTAAGAAAGATAACAAATTACAGGGTTTCACTCTTTCCAGACATAGCAGTTCGACAGTAACTCAATTGCTTGTAAAAAACCAATTGCAATTACTGGGGAGGTCAAGCAGCATGACCATCCGTGGAGCAGTATCCTATGTTCTCACCGCAATCCCTGCCGCCGGTATTTTGATTTGCCGCTCCGATGCCGACACTACGAAAAGAAGCGAGGGCAGGACTTCCCCTTCCGTGTTGGAGCACCACAACAGCCCGCGGCGCGACGGCGTCTATGTCGACCTGACCTTGACCAGGAAATCTGCCTCCACCTTCCACATCGACCCGATGTTCAAGGCCCGGGGTGATCCTATCAGGCACGGTGCAACGGATGCCGAACAAGGCTTTTCAAAAGGTGAGAATTCAGACTCAAACTTCCTCATTATGTAAAGATACGTAATTACAATTTACAGTTTATTTACAGCTTCTTTGTGTTGAGTGCGTTTTTACTCAGACGCGTGAATAGTCCGGGAAGCCGTTCACCGGCTCTTGGGAAAAATCTTCATACCCTTGCCGGTACAGAAAATGCTCGGTATAGATGGAGACGTGAACTTTCTTAAGTGTGCCGAAAGTTGACGTATGTTCACACGGGGCGCATGGAGCAAAGCCGAACCCGACTTGACTCAAGTGTAACCTTATCAAAAGAGTTTGCCAGGCGAACATTTCCTGCCAAATTTTATGTTTTCATTACGGAGGGTGAAATTATCGGGTCCGGAATTGGACGAGATTACTATTTAGGAATACCGAAATGCCAAACAGAAAATTCAGAAGAATCAGTATTGAATCCAAGGCCATGGTAAGGACGACCCTCGAAATACCATTTGAGGCAATTACGGAAAACCTCAGCCGGAAAGGGCTGTTCATCCGCCTCGAACTATCGTTTGAGGCATTTACGGAAAATCTCAGCCTGAATGGGCTGTTCATCCGCACGGAAAGGCGTTTACCCGTCGGAACCCGGGCAGAGATAATGTTAGAAATTCCCAGCGCATCCAGAAGCTCTTCATTTACCATATATGTTACGGTTGTAAGAAATAATTTTAAAGGCGTGGCATTTCGTTTTGGAACTCTGGACCAAGACTCTTTTTCCCACCTGCAGATGGTTATCTGGAAAAAATCTCCGAATCACCTGAAAGAGTATTATCCCGCCTGACACAGCTGGACGCTACGATTTTTATCTGAATAACCGCTTTGAAAAGTATTTAGTAAATCAAGGGTACCTACCCCTGGCGGAAGGGGCCCTTTTGGACGCAGACGTTGACAATAAAAATCGCGGCTAAAGCGTCCTTGAACAGGATGAAGGGGGTGTGGGCAACAAAATCAAGAAAGTATATCCTGTAATTCCTTGATCATTTCTTTATAAATCTGCTCGCCGGAATAAAATTTGACGATTCTTATACCGAAACCGTTCTTTTTAGCTGTCTGGATCCATTGGGATGAAGATTCTCTTTTCCACCTCACTTCTCCGTTAATTCCCACTACGATGTTTTTGGGCAAAGTATACTCAATCTTAATCACAGTCCTTGTAGCATAAAATGCAGTGGCATTTACAAACATGCCAGTCAAGCTAATGTTTTCAGTTTCGCCATTTTCATATAAATTCCCGAATCCAAACTTCACGGGGATCTTTTTGGGATATCTTCCAGTCAGTCTTTTTTCAGCCATAAATCTCCACTTCAATCAAGCTCTTCTTTCCTGCAAGTCCCTTATCAGTTCTTTATAAATTTGCTCGCCGGAATGAAATTTCATGATTCTTATCCCAAGGCCATTCTTTTTAAACATCCGGAACCATCGGGATGAAAATTCCCCTTTCCATCTGGTTTCCCCGTCAATTCTCACAATTAGGTTTTTAGGCAATTTGAATTCGATTCTGATTACAATCCTGGGGACATGCTTCATGGGCGTCTTTATGAGCATTCCGGATGAACTGATGTTCTCAGTCTTGCCCTTTTCCATGAAAGACCCGAACCTGAACTTCAGAGGAATTTTTTTGGGGTATCTTTCTGTAAATCTTCTATCAGCCATAATACATCACTCTTAAAGCAGGCAAGAGGGCACATGGGCGATTTTGTAAATGTTTTGGCAGTTTAGTAAATATACCCGCCTTGGAGAACAATTAGACGGCTAATCATAAGAAGATATACTGTTATTCTATCAAAGTATGGGATATTGGCAAATCGCCCTCCCGGGCAACAGCCCGTACACTTATGACATGGGCGAGAGGTAATATATGTGTCAGAATGAATTCCAGAGATAGTATACTGAATTCGCAAGACGGCCAACAGCCCCTTTCTGATTTTTGCGCGACACCTGGGATACCCTCATTCCAGCAAACGTCATAGATCAGATTGCGACAGGTTGTTGCCTCACCATTGATTTTCAGGTATTATTCAGTGCATACTAATGTAATGGAGATAGCTGTGGCCAAAGAGAAGATAAGATTCACCATAACCAGCGCCGACCTCGCGACAGCCTTCAGTTGCGACTGCCAGAAATGGATCCGGCACCTTGCCGCCCACGAACTGAAAACGGAAGACCTGCACCGCTTGAGCAGCGGCAGGTTCCCGGCGGGCAAGCTGTTCGTGCTCGACATGCTGGAGTTCCTGAGGAAAACCGATCCCTACCTCGACCGTTTCCTTGCCGGCCGGGGAGGCATCCACCAGGACGATCATCTGTCCATAGAATATGCGTCGGTGCGCGAGTTGCTGAACAGGGAGTTCCCCGAACTGGTTGCCCGGCTTGCCGAGGGGGAGCAGGTCAAAAAAGTGATCAAGCGCCGGCCCGGTACGGCCGATCTTTCGCAGCTGACTCCGCTCACTAAAAAGAAATCAGCATAAGGGCCCACGAATCACGAATAATCTCTTAATAAAGAGCAGGAACTGCAATACGCAGAGTTGATCCTGCAAAACTTGTTGACGGCTGCGGCAATGATCTGTCGTCAGCTGCTGAATTCCCCGGAATAAATGGTTACCCTTCGCAGATCCTTAAGGACAGCCAGCCCCTTTTTCACCATTTCAGGGTCATATCCATCCGATTCCCCGAATTGGCAGGAAAGATGATTGCCGCCACCGTATATTTCTTCGATTAAACCTTTTACTTCAAGACAGAACGTCTTGATTCCGTCAGAATCCTCTTTCCGGTCGGCCCCTTCACTCGACCGGCCGGCCAGGATACCCATTCCCGTTTCTATCGATTCGTCTATCCGGCAAACCAGCTCATTCGTATTCATATCCTCCTCCCATGCGGATTTATGGGCTTTCATCAATACCATGGATTGTCCGGTGAATACTCATTGAAACGCCACCGGAGATTGATCGCGTTTTCAGTTTCAACAACCCGTCTGATCCTGAATTCAACCAAACGCTCCGCGCCGGGGAAATGTGCCGCGTGGTCCTTGTCCCAAACGATATTCGCGGTCCCGGACAGCTGGAGAGTCCAGCCCGTTTCAAAATCCAGGAACAGCAGGCCGCAATAAGGATTATCGATTATGTTCCCCAATGTGTTGAACATGGCGTTTCCGTTATAGTCGGGCCATACAAGGGTTTCCGCATCCTGAACCTGCACGAATCCGGGAAAACCGCCCCGGTGCGAGACATCGGCGCCCCCCGCGGGATGACTGCTCGCGACAAAAAAAGTGTCCGCCCGGCTGATCCGCTCCCGGAGTTCACTGTTCAGGGATGCAGCCTCACGCGCCGGCCGCGTGAAGACTGAAGCGGCGCCTGTCGATTCGCATGTCCGTGACTGGATATATCTGGGACAATTGGAATATACCTGTCGGACCCGCACAGAGAAGCCCCCTTTTTCCATGATCGTTTTACCGTTCAAGCGCAATCTGCGGCGGGTGGAAAAGTCCAGCAGGAGAAGGCCGACTTCGGAGCCGTTTCCGAAATCCCCGCTCAAAGGGTCCCCGTCGTCCGGCACGGCATCGATCCTGAGGGTCTGTTCGTCCACGACTCGCATGAATCCGGGCCTGCCGCACACGATGGAACCCCAGGCCATGCCCTGACTGTCTGTTGAACCGAGAAAAACAAAAGGCTGATTCCGGATGAAATCTACGTAGAGATGGGCGATAACCGGAAGCACCTGGCGCTCCATCGCTCTCGCCGCATCGACCGCGCCGACTTCGTTCTGCACCCTTAACTCGCCTGAATGATAGACAGATTCCATGATTCACGCCCCCCTTTGCCCGGTTTTATCCGGCATTTTACCGCATGAGAAAAAGATACCTCACAAAAGCGATTATTACTAATGATTTGTTTTGATGACAAAGTTCACAAAAAGTGATATCTGTAATCCCATGGATTTTAACGAGCTGAGAATTTTCAAGGCGGTTGCCGAGGAAGGGAGCGTGTCGAGGGCCGCGGAACGGATGAATTGCGTGCAGTCAAACGTTACCGCCCGCATACGGCAACTGGAGGAGAGCCTGAACGCGACCTTGTTCCACCGCAAGAGCCGGGGGGTCGCCCTGACGCCGGCCGGAAGGATCCTCCTGGATTATGCCGAACGGATCCTGGCCCTGGCCAACGAAGCTGAAAGGATTGTCCAGGAGCGGGAGCCTCTCGGCGGGAGATTGATAATCGGGGCATTGGAAACAACCGCGGCGGTCCGGCTTCCGCCTGTCCTTGCGGAATATCACCGCAAATTTCCATCCGTTGATCTGCAGCTCGTGACCGGCACCGCTCTGGACCTGATACAGCGGATACTGGATTTCAAACTCGACGGGACCTTTGTTGACGGATCGGTCGATCACCCGGAGCTGATTGTGGAGGATTGCTTTGTTGAGGAAAACGTCCTGCTGTGCGCGGTCGGAGAAGATCCTCTGACAAAGGAGCGGCCCATCAACATCCTTGCCTTCCCAATAGGGTGCTATTATCGAAAGCAGCTGGAAACGTGGCTGCACAAGTCAGGGCTGATACCATACAAAATCATGGAATTCAGCACCATCGAGACAATCATCGGGTGTGTCTCCGCCGGGATGGGAATCACCTTCCTCCCCAGATCGGTCCTGAGCGGAAACCTTGCCTCGGACAAGATCGCCATCCATTCCCTCCCGGCAGAAGTATCCCTCGTAACCACACGTTTCCTGCGACGAAAGAATTCCCTGGAGCCCAAAACACTCAGCGCCTTCCGCGAAATTGTCAGGCAATTTGTGTAGAGGCTGCCGGTAGCCCGATTCCCCGTCACGTGTTGCAGTAGGGGCGGTCGACCATACCCTCGCGTATCGTCGGTTCAAGCCATCCTTCGAGCCCCCTGGCCAGATAAAAGCGCGGGAAGAGCAGGTCGTCCCCTTCGGCTATTGCCCTCTTCCCGCACATCCCTATCCACTACAGTTCCCGGATAGATCCTGATTCCTATTGTCAGCGTCAGCATGTCCAGCTTGAGGGAATCGGCGAAAGCCAGGCTCCCGTACCGATTCTTTCGTTTCCCTTGGTCCACCGAGCAGAAGGAAGCCTATCCTGCGGGTGCCGCAGGCCCTGAGGAGATTTCCAGGGATACATATGAACCGGTTTCATTCGCCGGATATTGTGCTAAAAATAATTTCAGGGGCCGATGAAACAGGATCCCGCATTACCCGAGAGTGCTGTCGGGATTGCGACATAGGGAAAAACCTGAATCCGTATGCATTCGTGAAAAAATAAGGGTCTGGAGAAAGGAGGAAATGATGCGTAAAGAACTGGCAGTTGTTTTCCTGCTCATTGTGAATATTTTTTTGCTCGACGCAATTAAATCAGTTGCGGCGGAACAGGTTGTGAAATTGAGGCGCAGTTACAGTGAAGTGAGTAATCAGGTCTTCTGTCAGAGCGAAGCCGCATGCAACAGTTCCCTTTTTGAGGTCTACACGGTGCAGGAAACAAATGCAATGATGGATGACTTAAAAGCTCAGATTGATTCGGTTGCAAAACAAGCCGGTAATGTCGATCAAAAAATCAACGCAGCTGAATCCAGAATGAAGGGTCAGGTCACGCGCGTTCTCGATACCATGCCGCAATTATTGCTGTCGGATCAAGCCAGGGACGCAATTAGGACGGCGGTTATGAGTGTCGAGCAGGAAGAACTCAGCCAAATCAGGCGCGATATGCAGAAGCAGATCGACGAATTGAAAAGGCAAATAGAAAAATTGAAGAGGACTAAATAAGCACCCGTCGTGGTGAGCCAGGTGGGCACTATTGCGGAAAAATCACTGAAAAACCTTTTCTGGCCAGGGATGCACACGGATGTTCACGAATGAAATCTAAAACCCATGCAATTTTATTATGCCTTTCAAATTCAATCTGTGTTATTTGCCTTTATCAGTGCAAATCCGTGTCCAACCGTGGCTAATGGTGTTTTACTTCCCGCTCTACCGGTTTGGACCTGATTACAACGTATCAAATACAAAGCGCGTCGTTTTCACGCTGCTCTACGTTAATAATGATCCGTCTCCTTTATAAGAAGACTCTATTTTTCCATCCCGAGTTTACGCAACCATTCCGATATCTTGTTTTGCGCTGCTCTTGCCTCTCCTCCCAAAACGGCAAGACCATCCGGAATGGTAGAATTCGGGCAAAGTTTCGCAATGTCCGTAACGCTTCGCCCCAGACCGCTTCCTTCGTGGGTGCAGAATGGAGCAACAATTTTGCCGGAAAGGTCGTACTCCTCGAGGAAGGTAAACACCGCCATAGGCATCGTCCCCCACCAGTTGGGATACCCGAGATAAACCACGCCGTAGTCAGTCATGTTGTCCAAATGCCCTGCAAGTTCAGGCCTGGCATTCTGGCGGAGTTCCTGCATTGCCACATCCGTGGTTTCGTGATAGTCCGCGGGATATGTCTTGATCGTATCGATTCGGAATATATCTCCACCTGTCAGTTCCCGGATCATTTTCGCCGCCACTTCGGTGTTTCCTACAGGCAGATTCACGATTTTGCCGCCGACATAATTGTTGCCCGCTCGGGAAAAATAGGCAATCAAACTTCTCGTTTCGTTCATCATTTACCCCCACATTATTTCGTTGGCAATCCCGGCCCGTTATCGAATGTCTCCGACACATCCTTCATGAATTCCGCTATCTTCAAGTGTTGCGGACAAGCCTCCTCGCACTTCTTGCAGCCGATGCAGTCGCTGGCCTTTCCGCGGGTTGATGCCAAGTTCAAGTAGTAAACGAACTGGCTCGAAATGTTGTCGGTAACAGCGCGTTTTGAGCTATTGTAGAGAGCGAAGTAATCCGGGATCGGGATATTGCGGGGACATCCGGCGACACAGTACCGGCAGGTCGTGCACGGAATTGCCGTGTTTTCGCTGATCAGGTCTGTAACCTGGGAGATAATGCGATATTCTTCTTCGTTAAGCGGCTTGAAGTCCGCCATGCACGAAGTGTTGTCGAGGACCTGCTCCATAGTGCTCATGCCGCTCAATACCATGATGACACCTTCCTGACTTGCCGCAAACCGTATTGCCCATGACGGAATGGATGCGGCGGGATTGTATGACTTCATCAGTTCTTCCGCCTTTGGTGGAACCAGTGCGAGGTTCCCTCCCTTACAGGGCTCCATGACGATGATCGGCATGTTGTGCTTTCTGGCGACCTCGTGGCACCTTCGGGACTGAATTCCGGGGTTATCCCAGTCGATATAATTGATCTGGAGTTGGACGAAATCCAGTTCGGGATGCGCGGTCAGTATCTCATCAAGCAATTCCGGGGTGTCATGGAATGACATGCCAACATTCCTGATTTTCCCTTCCCGCTTTTTTCTCTGAACAAATCCGAACGAATCATATTGGCATGCCTGCTGATAGGCACTGGCTCCGATGTTATGAAGAAGGTAATAATCAAAGAACTCTACCCCGCATTTTTCAAGCTGTTCGCTGAATATTCTCTCTTGGTCCTCCTCGGCTTTCAGGATTCTGGGAGGCAGTTTCGTCGCAAGGAGAAATGTATCTCTTGCGTGACGCTTGACCAGCGCCTCCCTGACGAATTCTTCGCTCTTGAAGCCGTGATAGACCAGAGCCGTATCGAAATAGGCAAATCCTTTTTCCAAAAAGGTATCGACAAGCTTGTTTAATGTTTCCATATCGACAGATGCCTGATCATCCTTGTTGAGAAGCGGCAGCCTCATGCATCCAAAACCTAATTTCTTCTTTGTCATATTCTCTTTCTCCTGCTGTTGCCTACCAGCACGTTGGCGACACCTAACGCAATTCCACTTCGACCTTAGGGAAAGGTGACGAAGCAGAGACGGATTCTATAGCTTTTCCGAGCCATACGATCGTTTGTCCCAGATGGTTTATGTTACGCATGGCCTCATCGTCATTGAGTACCTCCCCTTTATGGAGCCCCAAGCCCAGGTTCCAGTATAAGGATCCGGGAACTATCATCGAGGATATGAAGAACATGTGATTTATGGTGTCGAAGACATGGGTCGCGCCTCCACGCCGGACCGCCACCACCGCGGCCCCGATCTTGCCGCTGAACGCTCCGCCGTTGGCCAGCGCGACGATTCCGGCCCGGTCGATCAGTGCCTTCAACTCGGTGGTTACATCGGCGAAGTAGGTTGGAGAGCCGAGTATGATGGCATCGGCCGCGTACATCCGCTCCAAGTAATCGTTGACGACATCATCCTCGATAATGCAACGACCGTTACGCCTTTCGACGCACTTCGTGCAGGCAAGGCAACCCCGCACCGGTTTTCCGCCTATCTGTCGATATTCGGTACTCCACCCCGCGGCTTCCAGGGGTTCGAGCACCTTCCTGAGCAGGATCTCCGTATTGCCGCCCGACCTGGGGCTCCCATTTATGGCTATTGCTTTCATAATGTTCTCCGATAGCGTTTGATTTCGACCGAGACCGCTCCGATACTCACGTTCAGGGAATGAACGCTTCATGGTGCCCGGTCAGTTGACTTCATTCACACATTTTATCGCATTCAATGCTCTTGGATATCCCACATACGGTATCAGCTGCGTAACGACACTCAGCAATACCTCTTTGTCATTGCCAATGTTCAGATTTCCTTGAATGTGCCCTTTTAACTGCGGCTCGCATCCTCCCAGCGACAGAAGCATGGAAAATGTCAAAAGCTCTCGCGTCTTGATATCCAATCCGTTTCTTGTCACATAATCGCCGAAACAGTTCGCCGATAAATACTCCTGGATATGGAGCTGGTTTTTCGGTGACTCCCGGTACATTTTGTCAATCATGCTTCCGAAAATTTCTTTCTGTAAGGCCAGCCCCTTTTCGAATCGTGTTTCCGAAGTTGTGGTGGACTGACCTTCCAACGGCAGCTTTATTCCCCTGTTTTCCAATATGTCGTTCGTGGCGTGGATAAAATCGAAGACCTTGGCAATGCCCACGTACGGCACGGCTTGATAGACAATTTCCTTCGCTTCGATCGGTGTGACTCCGACGCTCAGTGCTCCGCCGAGCATCACCCTGAATTCCCCGAGAGCCTGGCTGGCAATCATTGACCCCAGGATAACAATGAGCCTCGTTCGGGTGTCCAAGGTTCCGTAACGAAGCACTTCGTCAAAGGCGAAATTGTCAAACACTTCGACAAGTTCGGGATCGGTGACCTTGAGTGTCGATTCGTGATTCGGGAAAAGTTCCTCGTGATTTTTCCGTGCCGTTTCACTGACAGCCATATGATCCTCTCTTTATTTCAATTTGTCGTAATCTTCATCCGACACCGGCTCCAGCCATGTCGTTGGTCCCTTTTCGGGATGGACCTCAATGGCAAGGTGGACAAACCAGCTGTCCCCGGCGGCGCCATGCCAGTG
Source organism: Geobacteraceae bacterium (assembly GCA_035686205.1). Taxonomy (GTDB): domain Bacteria; phylum Desulfobacterota; class Desulfuromonadia; order Geobacterales; family Geobacteraceae; genus CAIWTU01. The sequence continues at coordinate 1,004 of DASRZQ010000056.1, read as the reverse complement.
CTTGACATCGGCAGGAATTTCAACGACATCTCCCGCCTGAAGCTCCCGTGCCGGCTTGCCCCATTCCCGGTAATAGCCCCTGCCGCCCGTCACCAGCAGAATCTGGCCGCCCGCATGCTTGTGCCAGCTGTTGCGGCATCCCGGTTCAAAGGTCACATTCCCGATGGGACAGACCGAGCCGAAAGGCGTCAGCATATGGAGCCATACCGTCCCGTTGAAATTGTCGCTTTCGAATTTTTCCCCGATAGGAAAAATTACGCTGTTGCTCAGATTGTTCGTGCTCATAATTTGCTCCCTCATCTCATGCTCTGACGGCTTTGTTCAGATGCCGGTCCTTTTTTCCAGTGCTTCAGGATACCGGGCTCCCTGGATGGTGATCTTTGCGGCGGCAATCTCCATTTCACGCAGATCCTCGTGCGTCAATTCGACGGCAACCGAGCCGATGTTTTCCTCCAGGCGATGCAGCTTGGTAGTGCCCGGAATGGGGACAATCCAAGGCTTTTGGGCCAGCATCCAGGCGAGCGCAATCTGGGCAGGTGTCGCTTTCTTCTTTTCTGCGATGGTGCCAAGCAAATCGACCAGCGCCAGATTCGCTTTGCGGGCCTCCGGCGTAAAACGAGGGACGATGTTGCGGAAGTCGTTCTTGTCGAACGTCGTCTTCTCGTCGATCTTTCCCGTAAGGAATCCCTTGCCCAGCGGGCTGAAGGGGACGAAGCCGATGCCGAGTTCCTCAAGGGCAGGCAGCAACTCCTCCTCGGGGCGCCGCCACCAGAGCGAGTATTCGCTCTCCACCGCCGTAACGGGCTGGACGGCGTGGGCGCGGCGAATGGTCCGCACTCCTGCTTCAGAAAGCCCCCAGTGTTTGACCTTCCCTTCCCGGATCAGGTCCCGCACCGTTCCCGCCACCTCTTCGATGGGCACCTCCGGATCGACACGGTGCTGATAGTAGAGGTCGATGGCATCGACCCTGAGCCGCTTTAGCGAGCCCTCGACACTCTGCCTGA
>DASRZQ010000055.1:0-29163 GCA_035686205.1 Geobacteraceae bacterium | reverse complement strand
GCGTCAACATAGGTAGCCACGCCTGGGGAAGACGACTTCAGACTTGTCCCCGGCTGCGCCTCCTCGCGTTTCGTGGTGAAATGTGCGTAGGCAAGCGTGCTCATCATTCTCCTCCTTTCAACTTACAAAAAATATCCATTTCTTTTTTCTGTAATGACAGGCAGAATTTCTGGATTATTTTCATGAAGCCATACGAATATACATTACTAATGCAGGCGCTGTCAAAGGAGAAACTCATTAGAGGAGCATTCCCTTTTCTATGAAATGAAATACACGGCAAGAGTGGCGCAAATGCGTGAAGTTGTTTGGCATACGGGAACACATGGAATGGAAAGAGCCTGACGCTCAACCGGATAGCTGCACACAGTGTTCGTTCAGGACAATGCAGGATGGGGAAAACCTAATGACACCGATCCGTAAACAAGGAAAAGAAAATATCCAATCCGGGGCATTTCTCAGACTACTGCAATCTCCCGTGGAAAAATCTTCTTGTCGATGATCCGGAACGCCTTCACTTCAGGTTCGTCCGGTTTCAGAAGAGAGACGATAACGATGAAAACTTCGGGATAGAAGGCCAGCCTTACGTCTTCCGCGGAGGGCCATGCCGGGTTCGCCGGGTGTGAATGATAAAAGGCCATCAGGTCGAGACCTTTCGCGTCGAGGTCCTCCATGGCGTCAAGCTGTTCACGGGGATCCATGAGGAAATGGACGCCGCTCGACTCGGCGTTGGCGACCCGGTACAGGACGGAAGCAGTGCCGCCTTTCCCGCCCAGGATGCCGCATATCTCCAGCGGCAAGCCTTCACGCGCTTGCCTGATCATACCTTCGATTATTGCAGCGGTGATTTTCAGCGATTCAGTATTCATGGCTCTGCCAAAAGAACAAAAAATCAAAAGCACAGGGATAATCAGGATGGACAGGATCAAAAGTATTGGATTCAACCCGAAACAAGGTTTTGTTAGAAATCCTGAATATCCTGTAAATCCTGTTCATCCCTGTAAAATAACGAATTTTTTCTTTCACTTTTGTCCTGTCCGATGCGATTCAGCAGCCGCGGTGACTTATCGCGCCACGAGCCCCAGGATAAGGTGAATGTAACAGGCGAAATCCCCTATTTCCTTGCGGTCGGCGCCGAGTTCGACCCTCCACGATGCGTCTTCCCCTTCCGCCTCCATGACTCTGCCCATGTCGTCGCACGCACCGATGAAGGCGTCGTGAAGCCGCCTTCTGTTCTCATCCATGCCCGGACGCTCCCCCGCCGATGAAAGCTGCCAGTCGACCCTTATCCTGGCATATTCCGCGGCCTTTCGAAATAGATCCATCCTCTCTTCCGCAAGCTTCGATTTGCCGATTTCATAGGCAATTTGTGTCGCCTTCTCCCAGTTCATGCTTTTTTCCTCCCCGACAAGAAATGAAATTGCAGGTGCCTTCAGCCGCGAAAAGCAACGCACATGCGCGTCCGCGGGCTGGCTTTCCACGGCTTCAAGTGTCTCGACATTTGCCCCCATGATAAGAAGTTTTTCCTGTTTTATCAATAAGGAACAGCATTACCTGTTCTGATTGGTATCAATCAACCGCTGCCATCAAAAATTCCCTCCCCTTGAAGGGGAGGAATATTTGTTGCGGGAGATGAGTACTACTCAGATTATCTGTTGATTCTGCACCGAATCCGGAAGCACGAAATCCTCAACGAACAGAATGCCTCTGCATCAGCCTCATTTGCCGGGAACATGACTTCTCCCTGATACCAGCAATGACAGGAATTGACAGCAGCACGACATCAAAACGAAAATTTTTCAAAACATATTTGACAATTAATTCCATATGCAATATATTTTCAATTATGGGAAACAGGAAACAACATTTTTCACATGCGAAAGAAATGGAGCTTGAATCCATATGCAAAAAACACGGCCTCTCCCTGACCATCCAGCGGAGAGCGATCCTGGAAAACCTTGCAGGGCGTAACGACCACCCCACGGCTGATCAGATATACGAATCCGTCAAGGACAGCCTGAAAGGCATATCGAGGACCACCGTGTACAGGGCACTGGAAACCCTCGTCGGGGTCGGAGTCGCCAGAAAAATCAGCAACCCTGAGTCAATCGCCCGCTTCGATGCGGACACAAGCCGCCATCATCACCTCATCTGCGTGGATTGCGGCACCCTTGTCGACATCCACGATCAGGAACTCAACAATATCAGGCTGCCGGCCGGTATCAGCCCGGAGATCGAGATCATAGACTATTCCATAAGCTTTACCGGCCGATGCCCGCAATGCCGAAAACCGCGGAACAAAGGCGCGAATTGAACACGAACAAGAAAAAACAGCTTAACCTGAAAAACAGTATCTAAGAAAAGCAAACACGCCTCAGAAGCCCAGGGCTCCGAGGAATCACAGAGGAAAATCCTGAAATTCTTTCCACAGAATTTGTGAGGAAAAATCTAGGACATAGAAGATTATTTTTGTTTTGACTACAGAAAACCTCTGTGTCTCCGTGTCTCTGGGCAGGCTGTTTTCGAGAGACAAATCATCAGGAGGGAACCAATGAAGCCCGTAGAACTTGTGAAGGATGTTTACTGGGTGGGAGCCACCGACTGGGCCGTGAGGGATTTTCACGGGTACGAGACCCCCCACGGCACCACATACAACAACTATCTCATCATGGATGACGAAATCACCCTGGTTGACACGGTCAAATACGACTTTTCCCACATCACCCTTAGCAATATCAGCCGGCTTGTCGACCCCGTCAAAATCAGCCATGTCGTCATCAACCACATCGAAAACGACCATGCGACCAGCATCGACAAAATAATGGAGCTGGCGCCGAAAGCCGTCATCCACATGACCGAAAGGGGCAGGAAGGGTCTGGGCAGGTTCTACGACCTGTCGAAGTGGGACATACGCACCGTAAAGAAGGGAGACACGCTTAAGATCGGGAAAAGGACCCTTCAATTCCTGGAGACGCCGATGCTGCACTGGCCCGACTCGATGATGACCTATTGTCCCGAGGACAAGATCCTTTTCAGCCAGGACGCTTTCGGACAGCACATGGCGTCATCGGGCAGGTTCGACGACGAGTTCTGCGAAACACACTGCATCGAGGACCTGGATAACGCTGTCATCGATTATTACGCCAACATCCTTATGCCTTTCGGCTCCCTGATCAGGGACAAGATCGCGGAAATTCGGAAGCTGAACCTGGACATAAAGATCATAGCCCCCGACCATGGAGTTATCTGGCGGTCACACATTCCGAGGGTCCTGGATTCTTACCTCGGCATGGCGTCGGGCAAGGCCGACCTGACCGTTTCCATCGTCTACGACACCATGTGGAAAAGCACCGAGCGAATGACCGTTCCCATCGCGCAGGGGCTGCGGGACGAAGGGATCGACTACAAGATCCTGAAGCTCAGGGCGACGCCGATGAACGTCGTCATCACCGAATTCTGGAAATCCAGGGGGACCCTGATCGGCACCCCTACTTTGAACAACATCATGTTCCCTTCTGTCGCCGAGTTCATGACCTACCTGCGCGGCCTCAGGCCGAAGGACCGGCTTGTCGGCGCCTTCGGCAGCTACGGCTGGGGCGGCGGCGCCGTCAAGGACGTGCTGGCCAAAGCCGGAGAAATCGGCCTGGAAACCTTCGAGGCAGGCAAACAGGTCCTTTACAAGCCGTCCCCCGAAGATGAATCGGCCTGCTATGAATTCGGCAGGGACTTTGCCCGCAAATTGAAGGAATACCACTCCGGTTTCACATCATGAACCTGAATCCCTGACGCTCGAAATGACAATACACCGATCACTACTTCTAAAAATTGCGTCCGCAGAACTATTGCATGTTAACAATCCGGGCTATAATTATCCGGAGCACACCGAAAAGAAAGGAGGAAAAGCATGCCTGATCCGAAAAGATGGCAGTGTGTCGTGTGCGGTTTCATCCATGACGGCGCGGCGCCGCCGAAGACTTGTCCGACATGCGGAGTCGAAGCGTCCCGGTTCGTGGTCTTCAAGTAACCAGTTATTTCACAACAAATGAAGCTCATAAAAAGGAGGAAAAATGGCTGATCTCAAAGGAACCAAAACGGAAAAGAATCTTATGGAAGCGTTTGCCGGCGAATCCCAGGCCCGCAACAAGTACACCTATTACGCTTCCGCGGCAAGGAAAGAGGGGTATGAACAGGTTGCGGCGATTTTCCTGGAAACCGCCGACAACGAGAAAGAGCACGCCAAACTGCATCTCAAGGCGCTTGCCGGCATTGGCAACACCATCGAAAACCTGAAGGCCGCGGCCGCGGGCGAGAATGGTGAATGGACGGACATGTACCCGAGGATGGCGAAGGAAGCCCGAGAGGAAGGCTTCAACGATATCGCCGCAGTGTTCGAGGGGGTCGGTGCCATTGAAAAAGCTCACCAGGAGCGTTACCAGCGCCTCCTCAAGGCTATCGAGGAAGGTTCGATATTCAAAAAAACCATCGAAATCGAATGGCATTGCAGGAACTGCGGCCATATCCACGCCGGGGCTTCAGCGCCGCAGATCTGCCCGGTCTGCAAGCATCCGCAGGCATATTTCGAAGTGCTGGCGGACAATTTCTGATTCGAAGGTTCAGGAGATTACGGCAACGAAGGCAGGGACATTTCCCTGCCTTCCTGTTGTTTGCCGGACCGCGGATTCTGCCAGCGGCTGCCCAGTGTCACGAGGATCTCGCTCCACAGTTTTCTCCACGTGTCCCAGTCATGGCCTCCGTTCGCGGTAAAAACCTGTCCGGCCGGCAGGACATCGGCGAAAACGCCGTCGGGTATGGCAAATCCGTCCTCCAGGCCGAATCCCAGGTAGACGCGGCCCGATGTTTTCGTCCATGGGACGAAGGTTTTCATCCCCCGCCAGATCTGCCGCTGGAAATCATTTTCGGCGACCGGTCCCGGCTGCCACGACGCCAGTCCTCCGGCCAGCGAAACTTCCCTGCTTGTCTCCGGCTCACCGAGATAGGGCGCCAGCGCCACCAGGCCCGACACCTCGCCGGGGTATTTCCCATCGTACCAGAGAGCGCCGAGTCCACCAAGTGAAACGCCTACCAGCCATATTTGCTCATATCCATTTCTCTTTGCCGGCTTGATCACATCTTCCCTGAATCTTTCGGGAAAAGTTTTCCCAAGGAAATACCCCATATGGGCGTATGCACCCATCATATCGACAGGCAACTTCGCTTTCCGCACCGCCTCGACAAAGCCTTCGGCCTCGAAGCTTTCCGGCCGGTCCCCCCTGCCAGGAAGAAAAATCAACAGGCAGTGGTTCCGCCGCGCATCCTGAGCGCCGAAACTGACGGTTTCCATCGGCCGCCGCGCTGAAGGCACGCAGCCGGCAAGAGCAATCAAAGCAATCACCGTCAGTGCCGGCTTGATCATGGAGCGCATAATCATTGCATGTCACCCTGTTGCCGGGAGCCGCGTAATGCATGCTTCCGCGATCACCGCGCAAAAGAGCAGGAAAAGGTACCAGATTGATGCCCTGAACGCCTTGTCGAATAAAGGTCTCCTTATTACGTGGAAGTAACATGAGACAACGAACAACACCCCCAGGACAACAGCAATCCCCTGGTACCATGTGGAAAAGCCGGCGGAGACGCCGAGCACGAGGGAAGCCGGCATGAGCGCCGACGCGTAAAGGAATATGAACCACTTTGTCCGGGACTCCCCCCTCGCCGCGGGAAGGACGGGCACACCCGAGGCCAGGTAGTCTTCCCTGTGTCTGAGGGCGAAAATCCAGAAGTGGGCCGGCTGCCAGAGCAAAACAACCGCAAACAGGACCAGCGCGGCCGGACTTATGAATCCCGCGACCGCGGCATAGCCTATCAGCACCGGCAGGGCGCCCGGGACGCCGCCGGGGACCGCGCCGAACGGCGAGCGTCGCTTGAGCCACAGCGTGTAAGGGCCGACATAGGCAAGGGCTGCGGTCATGATGAGAATTGTCGCAAGGGTGTTGAGATAACCGGAAGAAATTATCACCGACAGGATTATTAAACCGCCGGCCAGGAGGGCTGCGCGGTTCCGGCCGAGGACCGCGACGGCCTCCACCCTTCCCCGCAGCCGCGCCATTTTCAGGTCCTGAGGATAGTCCAGCACGGAATTGAGCATGACCGACCCCGAGGCCGACAGGAAAAGGCTGAAAAGCGTGCATACCGCAGTTGCGGCATCCGGCAGCCCGCCCGCCGCCAGCACCATGCCGGAAAGCCCTGCCAGCGCAACCAGAGCGAGCACTCCCGGCCTGCACAGGAGCAGGATTGACGTCATCACGTTCCTGCACCGCAATCCATCTTTATATGCACATTCGACGGTCGCCATCAGGCCGCCCGCAACAGGTCCGCCCCCTGCCTGACTTCCCGCGCCCACATGTGGAACAGGAGGGAGAGAATGCACAGGGCCAGCGCCAGGTGAACGGCCGTGGCCACGAAACTGAGGCCGGATATGACCACGAGCGCGCCGACGGCGATCTGCGCGACGCAGAGGACAAGGAGCATGAATGAGGCGTTGCGGTGCGGCGCCAGGTTCGAATCGACAAAAGTCGCGGCATATAAGACGGCAAATGTTACAAAAATCAGCAGTGCCATGAAACGGTGGCTCATCTGGACCACCTCAAGCCAGTCGGAGACCGGAGGAATCCAGGCCCCCTTGCAGGTCGGGAAATCCTCGCACGCCAGCCCCGCTTTGGAGTGCCGCACGTAGGCCCCGAGAGCCGCCTGGAAGAATGTCAGCAGCCCCATGGCGAAAAACAACCCGGAAAAGCGTCTCATGGAAAAGCGGGCCGGTTCCCTGACCCCGTCGAACGTCATCATGTAAAAGGCCAGGATGAACACGACCGTACCCGTCATGAAATGGATGGTCGTCAGCTGTATGGGCAGCTCAAGGAGAACGACCATGCCTCCCATAAGGATCTCGCCCGCGACCAGGGCAACCGCGGCCAGAGGAACCGCCTTCGCCGCCCCCCGGTAATCCCTGAGCCTTTTCCGCGAAAGCAGAACCAGGAAGACGGCCGCCGTGGCGGCAATGAGGCGGTGGGTGAATTCCATCCAGACGTCGAAACGGAACGGCGGCAGCATACTTCCGTGGCACAGGGGCCAGTCCGGGCAGCCAAGGCCGGCCTTCAACCCCGCCACCAGATTTCCCCAGACCAGCAACAGAAAAAAAAGTCCCACGGTAATTCTTCCAAGCATGTTATAAACCTCCTTTTTAAGCTGAAGGTTTCAAGTAGAAAGTTTCAAGTTAGCACTCTCGCCGCTTTTAGCGGCATCTCGAACGACTTTCAACTTTCAATCTTCAACTTTTTACCCCCTGTAAAACACATCCACCAGTGTTCCGAATATGATGAGCGAGAGAAAACCGAGCGGGAACAGGGCAAATGCCCAGACAAGCTTGTTCTCATAGCGCAGATGCATGAAAAACAGGGCGACCAGAGAAGCTTTCAGCGAAGCTATGATCATGGCCACCGTAACATTCAACAGCCCGAGCGGAATAAAGGATACCCGCCAGGTTATGAACGTGAGGACAAGCAGCGCCGCCCAGACAATTATGTAGTTCCTGTACGCCTTAACTGTAAACAGCCTCAGCATGGCCGTTTCCTCCTTTTTGCCGCCCGCCCCCGCCGAACTCATTCAGCCCACAAGGTACAGCAGCGGGAAAAGATATATCCAGACCAGGTCGACGAAGTGCCAGTAAAGACCGCTTATCTCCACCGGCGTAGCGTATTGCTCGGAAAACCTGCCCCGGCAGGACATTACGAGAACTGCGCTGAGCACGCAGATCCCCGCGACGACGTGCAGCCCGTGCAGCCCCGTCATCATGAAATAAAGGGAGAAAAACATGTTGGTCCCTGGATAAAGTCCGCGCGAGAAATCCTCGGTCCACTCCACGTATTTTACGCCGAGAAAACCGAGGGCGAACATGATGGTCAGGACGAGGCACAACCTGGACACCCACTGCCTGCCGCGCCTGATGGCGGCAATCGCCAGAGCCATGGTCAGGCTGCTGGTGATGAGGATCACGGTATTGACCAGGCCCAGGGTGCGGTTCAGATACTGGTACTGCGCATGGAACAGGTCCGGATATCTCAGCCGGTACACGATGTACGAGGTGAAAAGGCCTCCGAAAAGCAGGATTTCCGTGGCCAGGAACGTCCACAGACCGAGCTTGGCCGTTTCAAAGACTGCCTCCGGACTTTCACCATGCTGCGGATGTTCTTCAGTCATTTTTGGCTCCCGTCTTCTTGCCGTAGCCGTACGGCCAGTCTTTGATAACCGGTATCTCCTCGAAATTTTCGGTGTCCGGAGGCGAAGGGGTCCGCCACTCCAGGGTCAGACCGCGCCATGGGTTGGCCGGAGCCGGATCGCCCTTGAAGATGTTCCGGATGAAATTGGCGAACATGACCGCCACGCCGACCGCCAGAATCCAGGAACCCACCGTGGAGACTATGTGCAGGGGCTGCAGCCGAGGCGGATACTGTGCCCAGCGGCGCGGCATCCCTTCCATTCCGAGTATGAACATGGTGAAAAACGTGACGTTAAAGCCGATGAAAATAAAAAACCAGGCGATTTTGGCCAGTTTTTCATTGAGCATCCTGCCGGTCATCTTCGGGAACCAGTAGTGCAGCCCGGCGAAAAGGCCCATGACCGTCCCTCCCATCATGGTGTAGTGGAAATGCGCCACCAGGAAATAGGTGTCGTGGAGGCGCACGTCGGTGCCCAGCGCCCCCAGGAACGGGCCCGTGAGCCCGCCGATAATGAACAGGAATATGAAGGTCAGCGCATAAAGCATCGGCGAATCAAGGGAAATGGAGCCTTTGTACATGGTCGCTATCCAGTTGAACACCTTGACCCCGGTGGGGATCGCCACGAAAAAGGTGAGGAAGGAAAAAATAACGCCGGCAACCGTGGACATGCCGCTGACGAACATGTGGTGCCCCCATACCAGGAAGCCGATAAAGGCGATGGCCAGCGACGAGTATGCAATGGCCCAGTAGCCGAAGATCGGCTTGCGGGAAAAGACCGGGATAATTTCCGATATTATCCCCATGGCGGGCAGGATCATCACGTAAACAACCGGGTGGGAATAGAACCAGAAAAAATGCTGGAACAGGAGCGGGTCCCCCCCCTTGGTCGGGTCGAAAAACGCGACCCCGAACAGGCGTTCGCAGGCGAGCAGCAAAAAGGTAATGCCGATCACCGGCGTGGCAAGGACGTTTATGATGCTTGTCGCGTACATGCCCCATATGAACAGTGGCAGGCGGTTCCAGCTCATGCCCGGGGCCCGCAGCTTGTGAATGGTGACGACGAAGTTCAGGCCGGTGAGGATCGAGGCCATGCCGACCAGGAACAGGCCGAACGAGAGGGCAGTGACCGCGGCACCTGTCGTTGCCGAATAGGGAGTGTAAAATGTCCAGCCGGTGTCCATGGGGCTTACGAGCGTGCCAAGTATCACCAGGATGCCGCTGACGAAAACCCAGTAGCTCAGGATATTGAGCCGCGGGAAGGCCACGTCCCGAGCCCCGATGAGCAGAGGGATGAAAAAATTCCCCAGCCCCGCCGGGATGCCCGGAATGATGAAGAGGAATATCATCATGGCCCCGTGCAGGGTGAATATGACATTATAGGCATGGTTGCTCAGCAGCTGCTCGCCCGGATACATGAGCTTCAGGCGGATGAGCAGCCCCAGCATCCCTCCCACCAGGAAAAACAGAAGCGTAGTGCAGAGGTACATGACCCCGATCCGTTTGTGGTCGAGGGTCAACGCCCAGGACCGGAAGCCTTTTTCGGCAAGATAGCCGCGGGATGCGGGCTGTTCGAATGCTGTTTCTTGCATCATCAACATCTCCTGGACGCCAGCGGCCAGCCGCCGGTTTTTCACTTCAGCGTCTTCAGGTAAGCAATTATCGCCGTAATGTCATCGTCCTTCAGAATTCCCTTGAAGGTGGGCATGATCGGCTGGAATCCCTTGATTACCTTGACGTTAGGTTGCAGGATATAGTTCCGGATATAGTTCTCGTCGGCCACCGCCGATGTGCCGTCGGTAAAATGGGACGTACTGCCGAAAAGCCCTTTGAAGGTGGGGCCGATCTTGGGTTTTCCGTCGGTGGTATGGCAAGACAGGCAGCCGGATTTCTCCACGAGTTCTTCGCCCTGTTCCGCGAGAGGCTTTGCCTCTGCCTTCTTTTCCCCCGTCAGCCATGCCTGATAATCTTTCTCTGCCATTACCACCATGGCGGCGCGCATTTCCGAATGACCCGTGCCGCAGTACTGGGTGCAGAATATGTCGTAAGTGCCCTCTTTCATGGGCTGCACCCACAGATAGGTGTATCGGCCGGGCAGAATGTCCTGCATTACCCGGAACGAGGGCAGGTAGAATCCGTGCAGCACATCCTGCGAGGTCATGACGAACTTTACCGGTTTGCCGACCGGGACCCGAACCTGGTTAACCTCCTGCCGTCCGTCTGGGTATTTGAACTGGTACATCCACTGTCGCGCCGTAACCACAATCTCCGCCGCCCCCGCCGGCGGGGTCCTGATTTCCATGAAAACCACGTACCCGTAATAAAAAATGGCCAGGATCAGCAGCGACGGGATAACCACCCAGACTGTCTCCAGCATGAAGTTCCCGGTGATGTACGGCGTCTCGGCCTCCTCCTCCTTTTTCCTCCTGCGGTAACGCAGGGCGAAATAGATCAGGGAGCCCTGGGTAAGAAGGAAAAAAAACAGCCCTACGGCCGTTATGAATATAAACACCGAATCCACCCGGCCCGCAATGTGTGAAACCTCATTCAGTCGCAAGAACCCGAGCATCCGCAGCTAACTCCCTTCCCCCACTTCCGGTTTGCGTTTTTCCGATCTTATCAGCACGGCGATCAGTATCACGAGCATGGCGAGGACCGCTCCGCCGGCAATTTTCATGAGGTTGACCGCCGTCACGGCATATTTTCTCCCGGCCGGATCGTAATGGAAGCAGTACAGGAGCACCCGGTTCATTACGCGCGAACTTCCGATCCTGCCGTCAGTGGCTTCGATCAGGGCTAGTTTGAGGTCTGAGGGGGCTATTTCGATGCCATACAGGTAACGCGATACCCGGCCGTCGGGTGTCAGCACGATGAAGACGGAGGGGTGCGCGAAATTGTTCTTTTCAAGCTGAACATAACGGAAACCGACTGTTGATGTCAGCAGGTGGATGCTAGTGGAAGTCCCCATGAGAAACGTCCACCTCTGCCGGGGATCATTAATCCATTTCAACCCGCTGTAAGTTTCGCGGGCCTTTTCTCTCATGGCGGCTTTACTCTCGCCGGGGTCAATGCTGACCGTGACTATTCGATAATCCCTGTTGAGAGAAAGCCCCTGCATTTTCTCCATGGTATTGATCAGGTTATGGAACGTAAGCGGGCACAGCATCGGACATGTGTAATAATTCAGGGACAGTATGACCGGCTGGCCGGTGAAGTACTGCCCGAGCCTGACCGTCTTTCCCTCCTGGTCGACAAACTCCAGGTCCAACGGTACCCGGGCATTGAGTTTTTCGTCCAGGCCGACGCCCTTCAGCGCTTCGTCCCCGGTCATGTGGGCAGGAAGGATTGCAGTGGTTGCAAATATTAAAAAGATTACAGACAACAGGATTAAACAGAACGGCTTTCCATAAACATATTCATTAGAGACTTTGTTCTCTTTCATGTATTGCTCCATAGAGATTTCCCCCGTTCGCTTTAATAGTTTAGCCGCAAACGGCGGGAATGCAATATGCCGGAAGGTCGAACGGAGCCCCTGATTGCTTGTAAAGCGACAAATATGCTATACCATATTTATGCATGAAATGATCAACATTTAGTTTAAAAGGAAGCTGAATGTTTTCTCAACAATAAAAACTTGCCGAGAGGAGAACCAGCAATGGATAATCTCGCGAATCCTTTGGACCTGCTTTGCATCAATACAATCCGCACACTTTCCATGGACGCGGTGCAGAAGGCGAATTCGGGTCATCCGGGGACCCCCATGGCCCTTGCCCCGCTCGCATATGTCCTGTGGACCCGGTTCCTGCGCTACAACCCGAAAAACCCGGGCTGGTTCAACAGGGACCGTTTCGTCCTTTCCAACGGCCATGCCTCGATGCTGCAGTACGCAATGCTGTTCCTGGCCGGCTATGACCTGACCCTTGACGACATAATAAATTTCCGCCAGTGGGGGAGCAAGACGCCTGGACATCCAGAATACGGCCACACGCCCGGCGTTGAGACCACAACTGGGCCGCTCGGACAGGGCTTCATGAACGCGGTTGGCATGGCAATGGCGGAGGCGCACCTGGCGGCGGTATTCAACCGGGAGGGGCATGCGGTAATCGACCATTATACTTACGTCTTCTGCGGGGACGGCGACCTGATGGAAGGGGCCTCCCACGAAGCGGCCTCCATTGCCGGCCACCTCGGGCTTGGCAAGCTTGTCTGCGTTTTCGACGACAACCATATCACCATCGAAGGCGACACCGCCCTTTCCTGTTCGGACGATGTGGCGGGGCGTTTCGAGGCGTACCACTGGCATGTGCAGAACCTCGGAGAAAAGGCGAACGACCTTGATGCGATTGCCGCGGCCTTCACCGCGGCAACGGAGGAAAAGGGGCGTCCGTCGCTGATCATCCTCCGCTCCCATATCGGCTACGGCGCCCCGAACCGCCATGATACCAGGGAGGCGCACGGGGAACCGCTGGGCGAGGAAGAAGTTCGCCTGACAAAAAGGGCTTACGGCTGGCCGGAAGAAGAGAAATTCCTGGTGCCGGAAAAAGTACTTGAGCACATGCGGAGCGCGGTAGGCCGCGGGGCCAGGCTGGAAGGGGAATGGAAAGCCGGGTATTCGGCATGGAGCGAAGCGTTTCCCGACCTGGCCCGGACACTTGAAGCCGCCATGACGGGCGCGCTTCCGGAAGGATGGGATTCTTCGATCCCGGTGTTCAAGCCCGAAGACGGGGCAGTCGCCACACGGGCCGCGGGAGAGAAAATAATCAACGCCATCGCCGAAAGGGTACCGTGGCTGATCGGCGGCAGCGGCGACCTGTCGCCGTCGACCAAAACGCTGATCAAGAGCACCAGGTATATCGCCTGGGGAAGATATGCCAACCGCAACATTGCCTGGGGCATACGGGAGCATGCCATGTGCGCCTGCAGCTCCGGCCTGGCTCTCCATGGCGGGCTCAGGCCGTTCGCGGCCACCTTTTTCGTCTTCACCGACTACGCCCGCCCCGCCATCCGCCTGGCGGCACTTATGGGCCTGCCGGTGATCTACGTCATGACCCACGATTCCATCGGTCTCGGCGAAGACGGCCCCACCCACCAGCCGGTCGAGCACCTGGCCTCCCTGCGGGCCATGCCCGGCGTGTGCGTCATCCGACCCGCCGACGCCAATGAAACCGCTTACGCATGGCGGGCAGCCATGGCGCGCACGGAAGGGCCGACCATCCTCGTGCTGACGCGGCAGGGGGTGCCCGTTCCCGACCGGAACAGGCTGGGCGGCGCCGAAGGCGTGCTGAAGGGGGCATACGTCCTGTCGCGGGAAAACGCGCCCGTACCCGATGTCATCCTGATGGCGTCCGGATCGGAGGTCCAGCTGATACTGGAAGCGCAGAAGATCCTGGCGGAGGGCAACATCCACGCCCGGGTGGTGAGCATGCCGAGCTGGGAGCTTTTCCTCGTCCAGCCGCGGGAATACAGGGACGAAATACTGCCGCCGGGTGTAAAGGCAAGGCTGGCTGTCGAAGCGGGCTCTCCGCTGGGCTGGCGCGAGTGGGTGGGGGACGGCGGAGATGTGATCGGAATAACCAGGTTCGGGGCCAGCGCCCCGTACAAGGAAATCTTCCGACATTTCGGGTTTACCGTCGAGAATGTAGTGGAAAGGGCAGGAAGACTGGTTGGCGGATAGGACCGTGGTCATCCGGGTCTTTCCCTGATTACTTCGGCCCAGGCCCGGCAGTCCCGTTGTCCCGTTATGAAGTACTCAGCAAATCAAGACCGAATCGGGCCGCGCCGTAAATGGTAACATGAGGGTTCAGTATAATGTGGACGGGAATCTCCGATACAATATCGGACATGCGCCCCTTCGCCCTGAAGGACTTCATGAACAGCCCGTTTCCCAGGATCCCCGTGATGCGCGGCGGAATGCCGCCGCCCAGGTAGACTCCGCCCCTGGACATTACCTTCAGGGCCAAATTCCCGGCTTCCGCTCCCAGAATAGAAACAAACATGTCCAGCGTCAGCCTGCATATTTCACAGCGGTTCTCACTGTCGAGCGCATTATTTACAATTACCGCCGCCGGGTCCCCGGATTCGGAAAACAGCCGAGTCAGCCATGCGGGCTCCTGAGCTTCACCGGCATCCTTCAGGAAAGAATAGATATTCGGGATCCCCATGCCGGAACAAACCCGTTCATAACTGACATGCTCATAAACGGACAGAAAATGCCGCAGTAGTTTGACTTCCAGCGCACTGGTCGGCGCGAAGTCGACATGGCTTCCTTCGGTGGCATGGGCATGGCAGCATGATCCGTCCCAGGTCAGAAATGATTCGCCAAGCCCCGTCCCCGGCGCGATAACGGCGATCGTTCCTTTGACCGACGGCCGCCCCTCGTTAAGGGTATGTTTTTCCCGTTCCGCAAGAAACGGAACCGCATAGGCAGTCGCTTCCAGGTCGTTTATCAGCCTTACGTGCGGAATGTCCAGAGCCTTTCGCAACTGATCTTCGCTTAATACGCTATGCAGATTTGTTATTCTCGCCTGCCCGCCTTCTACCGGACCGGCAACCGCAAATACGGCCTTTTCAACCTTCACGCCGACCGCCGACATGTAATGCCGCAAAAGCGATTCCGGTTCCGGAAAGCCTGCGCTGGAAAAAGTCCTGAAGGTGCCGTCGACGGGCTCCGGGTCGTTTCCGTGCGGACCGCCGGGGCGGAAAATCCCCAGATCGGTTTTGGTACCGCCGATATCTCCTGCAAGTAACATAAGATTATTCCGGTTTCAGTCTCGTCCGGGCTCCTTAAAAGATGTTTCAGTATATCATTTTAACAAAATGCCGCAACCCGGCGCAAGCCCGACATCTTCACCAGGGACAATTGCAGTCAGACCGTAAGTTTTATCGCGTTTTTTTCCATGTGGCGCTCCACCAAGGCAATGGCGTCATCTCTTGATATGTTCGAAATATTAATCTCATTTTCACCGATTTTGATTTTTACGGTCACGCGCTCCCTGTTCTGGTTCTTGTTTTCCACCCACAGCTTCAGCAGGTCGTACAGCGCCTTGAATCCGCCGATGGAAGCCAGTCCGGCGCTCAGAACATAATACAGACCGGAACCTCTGGTATCGTCGGACCCGCTTTTTTTAATTGAAGCCGGCTTTATGCTGAACTGTTCACCGTGATTTTTTTCTCTCATTTCCATGTAAAATTCTCTACACTCTTCCTGCCATTTTCCGCTTTCGGGACCGGCATGGAAATACGGATCGGGCAACAACATTATTTCAAGGTCCTGAACCGGCATCGTCACTCCTCCTTTCACCAACGGGCCTGGAATCAACCGGATCTCTGGATCACGAGCATCGGGGACAGCCAGATGGGATCATCCGCGTATTTTTCCATCATCTCGTTCCTGGCGTCAAACAAGGCCTTGTCCAGGCTCCCCTGATCAAACAATGACCTGTAAAAGCTCACGGCCAGTTCCCTGGCGCTGTTATCATTGACATTGCCCCTGTAGCCCAATACCGAAGGTATTCCGGCCTGGGCTATGGCAACGGCCAATCCGGTCGACTGATTGTCGTTAAGCTTGTATTTCCATGTCGATTCGCCGCCCATACAGCAGCTGAGATAAACGAATTTCAACTCGGAGTCGGAAAGAAGGCGCCTGAGAGCCACGGCACTCATTCTTTCCGGGTTTCCGCCGCATTTGCCGCTTTTAAAGAGGAGATAGCTTTTTTCCGGAAAGCGTTCGCTGAAAAACGCATGTCCCGCATAATGCAGAATATGGTATTCGCATGTCTTTAACAGGTTTCTGACTGTTTCGTAATCGGAGTCCTTTGACAGGATATGATCCACTTTATGCTTGATATTCTTTGTAATGAGTCTTTCTTCTATCACCTTCCTTATCGTTACGACCTCCTCATCAACATGTTCCAGCGACGGTTCGTCGTTGCATCCTGATTCATCCGCGCCTGAAGCGATAATAAGCACTTTAAGCGTCCTCTTTTGCCGCCAGAACTGGTTAAACAGGTCAGGCGACGGCGCCCTTTTTTTGTAGCTGGCGTTCATGAGCACCCGGCGGCTTAACGGGTGAGTCGTGACGAGAAATCTATCCGGTCCGTATCTGTCGTACAGAAACTCAAATGGGATCCTGAAGAAATCCAGGTCGGATTGAAAGCAAAGCCTGACGTCGCTGTCTTTTCTGTTTGATTTATGTTCGGTATACGCTCTAAGAATTTCGGGATGATCAATGATCAACTTTCGATAAAGATCCTCCCCATGGTATTTTGTCCTCTCCCGCCACCTGTCGTCGTTCAGGACATTCACCGCCACTTCGCAAAAGTCCTGATCGATAGCAAGTATTTTTTCCGATACGTGCGTTTCCTCGCTATTGAAAAGAATCTGCTGTTTCGGCTGGCAATATATGCCTACTTTTACAACATCCTTATTATATGGGAACGGCGGTATTCCGCTTGACTTTTCGGCTGAACCGTATTGTTGACAATGAAAATCGATCTTGGAAATCTTGTCTTTCTGAATGTATGGAAGATCCGGCCTGTTGAGAATGGTTTTTATCAGATCCATTAAGTCTGTCAAATTATAAGGTTTAAGAATATAAGCATCGGCACCCATATTATATCCTTCATCTATATCTTCTTTTCTGGTTTCATATCCTGTCAGCATAATGATTGGTGTATTTTTGACAGTATCAGATTGCCTGATGTCTTTGCATACTGTAAACCCATTGTATTTAGGCAAATTTACATCAAGCAGTATGAGATTCGGTTTTATCTTTACAGCCTTTTTGTATCCATCTTCACCATCCGATGCAACAACAGCTTTATAACCCAGAAGTCTTGTTATACTATCCCTGAGGGTTATGGCTTGTAATTCGACATCTTCTATGATCAATACCTTTGTCATGTCAATTACCTTTTGTTATTCATTTCAGGCAAGGTTAAAATAAATTTTGATCCCTTCCCCACTTCACTCTCGACCCGGATTTCACCGCCCAGCAGCTTCACGTAGTTCTTCACGATGCTCAACCCCAGTCCCGTGCCCTCCGATTTGTCATGCGCCCGGTAAAAATCCAGGAAAATCTTGTCCCTCATCCCTTCAGGGATTCCCCTTCCGGTATCGGACACGACGATCTTCAAACAATTTGCTTCTCTGGCGGCTGTGACGGAAATGGCGCCTTTGTCAGTAAATTTGATTGCGTTCTCAATAAGGTTGGTTAAAACCTGATCTATCTTGCTGTCATCCGACATAATCTTTAAATTGTCGTCCAATTCACTGATCAAATTCAATCTTTTTGCAGACACACGGTATTCGAATTTGTCCAGCACTTTTCTTATCAGTGCATTTATGTCACATTCCTTGACATTTACCGAAGCCATATCCTGTAGAATTCTTGCCAGTTCTATGAAATTTGTCAGCATGGTTTCCTGTTCACGGATCGTTGCTATGGCCACATTCAGTTTTTCATTCTGCTTTCGGCCCAAAACACCATATACACCCGCCAATATCGCCTGCATTAGTACTTTTACGTTTGTGAAATGATTTCGCAGCTGGTGAGAAATAGTATAGATAACCCTCGACCATATCTGCTCACGGATCCAGATGGCAATCGCCACCTGGTTCGCTACGGCCTTCAGCATTTCAAGTTCCTGGTCGTCGATGAAATTCTTCCTGTTAATATTATGTCCCGCCTCAAGCGTGCCGATTTGGACCTGTTCACCCGTGCCCGGTTCAATTGCTATGATCGGGACAAATGCCCTTACCAGAAATTCGTGGTTGTGCCTGTCGTATATTTCCTTGTCAAAGTGCCCGTCCCAACCGGTTATGACTTTTTCTCTTTTCAAATCGGTCAGGATATATGCATGAATGTCCATATCGACGCCATCAGGCGGGTACAGCGAATGGGACGCCATCAGCCATCCTTCCGGATCGATCGCATCTTTTATGACGCTGTTTTTTCTGACCTTGACCGTTTCAATCGTATTTTCTTTTCTGTTTACGAGCTGAATGCACGCAAACTCGAAACCCAGTTTTTCCGTTACGGATTCCAGTATGACGTCCAGAATTTTGTCTTTATCAAAAGAGGAATTGATCTTGGAATTGATATCGCTCAGGATATTCAGGTTTTCCTTGATTTCAAGAACCGTCGTCAACCTTCCGGCCACCGACTCGACCAGTACGATGTCTTCATCGGAGAACCGGCCGCCTTCCGGCGTCCTCGGTATCCTGATCACTCCGTGGAGATTGCCGGTCTTGAGTTTCGACTTGATCGGAACGGCGAGAAAAGACTGCGCATAACCGCTGGCGCCCGTTTCGCACTTCACCTGCTTATTTGACGGCAGGCCGCTTTCCTCGTAAATATTCTGCGCGCAAAATTCAGCGAATATTTTTCTTTCCGTTTCCGAAAATTCCGCTTCGCCGTCCCTCTGAAACATCCGTATTATGCCGACGTTGTTTCCATCGGTATTCTTGAGATAGCATGTCAGGTTATCGTTTTTTTTCGAATATTCCCTGAAATCTTCCTCCATTTTCCTGCTCTTGATTTTCCCGCTTCCATAATAATTAATCAGAAGGGACCTTTTAATCTCCGCGACAAACCCGGTTTTCCCCTCTCCGACTTTATACTGCAGGTTTATGGGGTTGCCGTTACCGTCCTTGAGCTTGTAACTGCTCGTGTATCGCAGCGCAATGACATCATTGCTGTCGGGACCTTTTTCTTTCAGGAAGATCGAACAACCTTTGCCGAACACCAGGCTTGGAATTTCATCGACAACATATTCGAACAGTTCTTTCTTCGTGTATTTGTTGCCGATTTCTATCAAAACGTCATACAGCCTGTTTTGGCGCTCATTGTGGAAAATAACCGATATGTAGCTGGCAAAATCCTGAAGAAGCTCCATATCCTGCTTCTCGAAAAAGGTCTTTGTTCTCGGTGAGGAGGCCCTCAGTACGCCTATTACTTCGTTTATTTCCGACTTGATCGGCACGCCGAGAAAATATGGATGCGCCCGGGAATGATTTTTGTATTGCTCATCCATGTCCGACCACCTGATTTTCCTGTCAATATCGTCATTAACTTCCGGTCCGTCGGAGAAGAAATCCAGGTCGTATTCATCCAGGACCTGTTCTTTCGCAAAATGGGAGATGTCTCTGGTCCGCAGGGGTTTGCCGGTTTTAAACACCCACCCGGTCAGCCCCCTGCCTCTCTCGTACGGCTTTGCCAGGCCGTCTTTCAGCAGACTGGCCATATATCCGCCGGTGGTCGCGCGCAGGACGATTCTTTCGCCATCCTTGTCAAGGTAGTACAATTCGCAGTTCTCAGCCCCGACCAGGGACTTTGCCTCATTGACCACGGCCTGGAAAATTTCTTCCCCGTTTCTCATCGCCCCGATCTTTATCAGGCTGTTGAGCGAGTCTTTCAGGTTATTTTCGGTGGTGACCTTCTCGATCGAATTTGTCAGTATCCTGGCCAGGGACATCAGCTTTTCCTGGGAACCCGGCACAAACGAATCCCCGTCAATCGGCTCGCCCACTCTCATTACCCCGATGATATCGTCGCCCTTGACCATGGGGACGCCGATAAACGGCTTCTTCGACTTTTTCGAGAAGTGTACCCTGGAACCCCTGTAGACATCTTTCCATTCGAGCTTTTCATCGATTCTTTTCAGTTCTTCCCGGTCCTGCAAATCCTTGATCTGGAGCGGTTTCCTCTTTTCATATATCCACCCGGTCACTCCTTCTCCCTTGCAGTAAAATGCTTTCCCGATTTTTTCCTTAAAATCTTCTCTTGTGGTTTTAACCAGAACGATAAAATCGCTGTCAATGAATTCCTCGGCCGGTACTAGCGTACCGTCCCCTTTCTCCAGCTGTCCGTTATATTCTTTCACATGATCCTTCACGTGATCGTGCTTCAGGAAAATGGAACATTCTTTTCCATTTATGATCCTGGGGGCGTCTTCACAGATTTTATCCAGTAAATCATTAAAATCCGAGACGGACAGAAATTCATTTATGTAGTCGAAAACTTCTTTGGTTTCGGGGCAAACTCCATCGGGCATAACCTCTCCTTTCTTCAAAACCGCAGGAAATGATTAAGGCTTTGGGAAGACACGAACGGGCATCCGCGAAATCTCCGGATGCGAAAAAACGGAAGCCGCCAGGTCTGCCCAAAGCTGACCTGGCGGCTATCATAAATTTCCGCATGTTTACCCCCGGACACCATCCGCCCCCTCCTGAGGACATATTCCTTGCCGAAAGCTAAGCGAGACGCTCAACCATATCAATTATTTTATACACATTAAACCGGTTTATTTATTACACGGTTACGTTATCCATGTCAACAAATATAACAATATGATATTTTCTGATTGTTATAAATCTTCCGCTGCTATCCAAAACTCCCTCCCCTTCAGGGGGGAGGAATATTTGTAGCGAGAGATTAGTGCTTCTGAGTAACTTAACCGTAAGCCTTGTAAATTTAGGCAATTATGAAGCAGCAACTTGGTCTCCGGTCGGGACAAGTTCGAACCCAAGGTGCTTTGCCTTACGCTTCAGATTTTGTAGGATGCGCGACTGATAGCGCTCCTCGTAGTAGTCCTGACCAAGGTCGACGTAAGATGTTCCGTTCTTCAGCATAGCGTAGACTATGGTCGCAAGCTTTCGGGCTGTTGCCGTTATGGCTTTGGGTGCTCCCAGCCTTGCCTTCATCCGACGGAAATAGCCTCCCAAGTAGCTCTTTGATCTGGTCAAGCTAAATGCTGCCATACGGAAAGCTTGCGCCGCCCGATTGGCGTTCTTTTTGGTGGCGCTGTTCAGGACCTTGCCACCGCTGATCTTCGCTCCCGGAGACAACGACATCCAGGAAGTGAAGTGTTTATCGGTTTTCCAGCGGCTCATGTCTATGCCGATTTCAGCGATGATCTTCAGGGCAGAGGCGGTGTCGATCCCGTCAATGTCTGTGAGATCAATGCCGGACATGCGCATCAATGCTTCTTCGACACTGGCTGGCGGCTTGCCGCCACCGGAACCGCCTTCTGTATCCTTGGCGTCGAAAGCTTGAAGTTGCGCCAGTATTTGCCGGTCACACTCATCTATCTTGGCCAAGTAGAACTCGTATAGCTCTACGGCTTGCTGCAAGCTAAAGAGGTGCTCCGGCCGGAAATTACCATGTAAGGAACGAGCAATGGTCTTCGCGTCGTTCTTGCACCGCTTATCGCGGAAGGCAGCCAATTTCTTGGGATCGCGCTCTCCTGCCAGAATCGCTTTGATGATGCGCATCCCAGTGACTCCAGTGATGTCACTGACAACGTTGTGCAGTTGCAGATTCATCTGGGCCATTGCCTTCTGCATATGCTGAATGTGAGAGCCGGAGACCTTTACCAGTGTTGCCCTTTGCCGGACATACGCGCGAAGCGCACACACCTGATCTGCAGGACGAAACGCCCCGCGGAGGAGGCCATAGGTATGCAACTGCTGCAACCACTGGCAGTCCAGAACGTCGCTCTTCCTACCAGGGACATTCTTGACGTGACGGGCATTGACCAGCTTCACCTCAATGCCACGGCTTTCAAGGATCTCGAAGACCGGGATCCAATAGATACCGGTGGACTCCATGGCTACGGTGGTAACGCCACATGAAATAAGCCAATCGGCCAAGTGCTCAAGGTCGTCCGTGAAGGTGGAGAACTCTCGGACCGGCTCAGGGGTCACCCCTTCGGGAACTGCCACAAAATGGCTCCTTGAGCCGACATCGATCCCGGCGGCGCAGGCATTGAGGTGGACAAGATGCTTCGGCAATCGCATGGGCCTCTTCTTTGGCGTTTTTGTCTGCTTCACAACGGCGGCCTCCTGTGGGAAATAAGGCAGGCCGGAAAGGGGGGCTGTCGAATACGGCTCTCTTCTGAACGGGATAGCAGATGCTTCACCAATGACAAGATCGCCAGCCCCCGGACCAGGCTACTCAACGGGCACGAGGGCACCATTGTTCAATCGATCTCCGCATTCCGGCTGCGTTGCAAATGTAGCTGATGCGGAGGAAAACAACAAGTTACTCTTCGACAATACACCGCCATAGGCGGGGTCGGGGGCTACTCAGATGATATTTTTCTTTTTCATGCTGCCAAAAGAATGTTCGGAAGGAATGACAGACGGGTAAGCCTCGCCTGACGGCCGGATTTCCAGGAAAGCATGCAGAACAACTGAAAATCCGGCGCCACCATGTTGGTCAGGCGGGATTACCTGATCTGGCCGCGGATTTCGCCATCGGGATATTTATCGGTATGGACGTTGACGTAAGTGTTTCCGGATTTGATCAACTTGACGAGATCTCCGATGGATTTGCCGCTGAGCGAACCCATCAGGTCTTTATCCGAAAGAGTCCCCTCGGCAAGGACACCACTGAATTTGCCTTCCTTCTTGGGTCCGGCGAAAAGACCCGCCACGGGAGGCCCCTCGACCCCTTTTTTGCCCATGTGGACATGGGCCGCGGTTACGTTCTCAATACCGGAAACGGTAAGCTTGTAGCTCATTTCCGTGCCGTTTTTCAGAACATGGAAGACAGCTTCCCCTTTTGCCCCGGTTTTCACGGCCGGGGTTTCATCACCGCCGGAAAGTTTTGCCTTGAAATCGCCTTTCCCGGCGCCGACCGCAACGGCTGCAAAAAGCAGCACCACTGAAACCAACGTGAATCGCAAAACGCTTTTCTTCATTTTCAACCTCCTTTGACATCAGTACTTATATTTATTAAACCATATATTTATATCAATCTCAATTGCCGAATCATCCGGATTTCCGCCGCCGGGTTCCCGGTCTTCGCCCTCGTGGCGACGATCCACAATATTTCTGACAAATATTTTCCGGGCTCGCGACGATTATCGTTTGCGGTATAATTCATTAGAAACACTCCAGCGCGGGAGGCGGCATGCGAGATGAAAACAAAACGAAAAAACATCTGATCAATGAACTGCGAGAGGTCAGGGAACGCAACCGTGAGCTGGAAGACCTCGTAAAGGAGTCAAGCAGGACGCTGGAGAACAGGGTGATGGCGGAGATTGCCGAAAAAGTGGAACTCGATCATCTGCTGATCGAGCAGAGCCGCCTGGCAGCCACAGGCGAACTGATGGGGTATTTCGCCCACCAGTGGAGGCAGCCGCTCACCGTAATATCACTGCTCGTCCAGGATATTGCGGAATGCTACACCTACGGGAGCTTCAGCAAAGGGTACCTCGACAGCGCCATCGGCAAAATCGTGCAGGTAATACGGCAAATGTCGCTGACCATGGACAACTGCCGCGATTTCTTCAAGCCGGAAAAGATCGCAACGCATTTTTTCGTGGACGAAATTGTCGAAAAAACCCTCGACTTCCTGGATGCAAGCCTCAAGCATCACAATATTGCCGTCGAAGTGGACATGGAAGCCGGTCTTGCCGTCAGGGGTCAGCCGAACGAATTTTCGCAGGTGCTTCTTAACATAATCGGCAAGGCAAAAGACGTCTTTCTCGAAAAAGAGACCACAAGTCCGAAAATATCAATCAAGGGCTGCCGGGAAAGCAACCGGACGGTTGTCACCATTGCCGATAATTCGGGCGGCATTCCCGATGCGGTCATCGAAAGGATTTTCAATCCGGTGTTCAACGGCGCCGATTTCGTGAACGGGAAAGAAATCGGACTGTACACGTCTAAAATCATCGTCAAAAATATTTTCATGGGAAATCTGAGCGCCAGAAACACTGGTCACGGCGCGGAGTTCAGGATAGAGGTTTGAACCGGAAACTGCTGTCTTGAATTTACGGCAGGCCAGTTGACCCGCCATGTCAGGTGAATCCCCGCCAGGCACGGACAATCGGGAAGAAATTGCGGAGCGGCACCGGGAATTCCGCTCTACCTGACGAGATAAAGAACGGCTACCGTTATTCCGAATGCGACAACGGTGCGGCGCAGGGTTGGAGGCTTTATCCACCGCGCCAGCCGGCCGCCCATGATTCCGCCGCCCAGCGCGCCGAGAGCCATGATCAGCGCCGCGGGCCACACCACCCGTCCGGAAAAGATCAGAAAAATTGCCGCCGCGATATTGATGCACAGGGAAATGGCCTGCTTCAGAGCGTTCAGCCGTGTCAGCGAGTCATCAAGAACAAGTCCGAGGACGGCCAGTACGATAACACTTACACCCGCTCCGAAATAGCCGCCGTACACCGCGGCCGGGACTACCGGAAGTGCCGCCCACGCTCCGGACGCAGGTCGTGCCCTTCGAGCGGCGACAAATGTTTTGAGGGGCTCCTGTATGGCCAGGAGACAGGATGCGAATAGTATCAGGAAAGGAACGAGCATGCGGAATGCATGCTCTCCGGTTTTCAGGAGGAGGACCCCTCCGGAAACTCCCCCCAGCAGGCTGACCGGCAGCAACAGCAACAGCAGCCTCTCATGCCCGCGGAGGTCTCTCCGCTGGGCGAATGTGGCGCCCAGGTACCCGGGGCAGAGCGCAACGGTATTCGTAACGTTGGCGGCAATCGCCGGGACCCCGACAGCCGTCAGCATCGGGAAAGTAATCAGCGTCCCTCCGCCCGCCAGGGCATTTACCATCCCCCCGGCAACGGCCGCAAAGCCCACCAGTATTAAATCGGTACCGTTCATTGCCTGAAACCCCGTCCCGGGCCACCGGACCCTTTGCCTCCATATTCAAGTACCAAGGCTGTTTCAGTCAAGAACAAAATACGGCGAGACGGTTCAGAGCAGCCCTTCGACCGCGGCAAGGACCGCCGCGTAGTCCGGTTCGCTGGTGATTTCCCTGACCAGCTGGATGTAGCGTATGGTGTCCGTGGCGTCCGCGACGAAAATGCAGCGCGCCATCAGTTTCAGTTCATTTATCAGGACGCCGTAGTCCAGGGCGAAGGACCGCTCCTGGTAATCGGAAAGCGTATGGACCTTGTCAATGCCCGCCGCCCCGCACCAGCGTTTCTGCGCAAAAGGCAGGTCCATGCTCAGGGTCAGCACCGCCACTTTATCCGGCAGCCTGACCGCCTCCGAGTTGAACCTTCGCGTTTCCACGTCGCAGACCGGTGTATCCAGCGAGGGAACCGTGCTGATCACTTTTATTTTACCTTTGAAATCCGCAAGGGTAACGGGCTGCAGATCGTTGTTCACCACGCGGAAATCAGGAGCTTTGTCGCCGATTTTCAACTCCTGCCCGAGAAGAGTAAGCGGGTTGCCCATGAAGGTTACGGCGCCGGGTCTTTCGTTCATAATCCATTCCTCCTGTCAATGCGGTTGGTTCTCAAACAAACTATACCGCCTTCAAACCTGAATTCAACACCTCGCGAGCGGCATCGAAGAATCACGACCCTGCCGCGGACTTGAATCTGGACATTCTGATGTTAGAATTTTTCCAGATACGCACCTGAATCCGTGACGTCTGAACGCCGAGGCAAGCGGAATGCCGGGGTTTGAACACCGCTGACAACCTTTCGGTCTGTTACGCCGGGTGAACTTCGCCGGGAGGTCTCATCCCACGGGAATGCAAAAAACCGAGGCGTTCCGCGCAGACAAAGGCGTGAAGGCGTCACGGATTCAGAAAGCAACTATGTAAATATAAGAAACAGAATGGGGATTCGCCATGATGGGAAATAAGATCATCAGCTTGACGTTTGCCGCGCTGCTGGCCGTGCCGCTTCTGTTCGCGGCCGGGGCGGACGCCGCGGAAAGCGGCTCTTCACTTGTCGGGAGCCGGATGACGAACTTCAGCCTGGCATCGAACCAGGGCAGGCTCGTCAGTTATGGGCAGGATTATTACGGGAAACATCACCTCATCATTACCTTTTTTCCCGCCGCCTTCACCCCTGTCTGAACAGGCGAGATGGAGGGCCATCAGAGGAACCTCTACCTCTATGAGCGCTTCAACGCCCGGGTCGCGGGCGTCAGCAGGGACGATGTAACAACGTTGAAGTACTGGGCGGATGACCTCGGCCTGACATTTCCCCTTCTTTCAAATGTCAGCGGCTGGCTGGGCATCATTTTCGACGTTCTGCCGGGGAATCAGCCCGTGTTCGACAGGAGAACGGTAATCATCGACAAAAACGGCATTGTCAGGTACGTCAGGGACGGTTCTCCCGATTACAAGGACATCCTGTTGTTTCTGAAGAAACTGAACAGCGGGGAGATCACGCCATGAGAATTACGTACGTTGCCATCAGCCTGGTTGCTGCGCTTCTTTTGCCTTTCGGCCAAGCGGCCGGACAGGCGCAAAAATCTGATACCCACGAACATGATTCCGCCGCCATCGTTCGAAATGCCGACGGGACCATTACTTACGGAGGTGAATACCGGTTCGTGCCTCCGCCCTCGCCGTGGGAACTGATCCCGGGGAATGAATCCAGCCGTTTCGTATTCGGCTTCTACCGGAAGGACCCGGGCAAGGTCCAGCTCGAATCGACATTCTTCGCGTACGATGAAGAGCCTTACGGATATTCCCTGAACATCGAGGACCGCTCACGCGAATTTCTCAAGCGGTTTTTCTGGGATTCTTTCGTCAAGGTCACGGTTCTGGAGAAGAAAAAGGTGTCCGTGCTTGGCGCGGAAGGACTTGCACTGACTCTCGAAGGAAAAGACCCGGTCGCCGGGCAGAAGGTCCGCTCAAAAGTAATCTTCGGCAAGCGCGGTGCACGCGTTGTGGCGTTTTATATCAGGCAGTGGCGGCTCATCGACAACAACTACGACTTGTCGGCCTTCGAAACCTTCGACAGGTTCGTGGCCTCGCTCAGGTTTGTCCATAAGTCTTTTTACGAGGAACTGTAAAGGCCGGTTGAACGAAAACCCGCCAAAACCCGTAACCATCCGCAGCCGTCCCGTCAGGCCGCCTTGAACCAGGCCGCCGTTTTTTCGAGAACTTCCAACACAACCACTGTCTCAACAACTTTCCTGATTGGTACTAATCTTCCGCTGCCATCAAAAACTCCCTCCCCTTCAAGGGGAGGGGCGGGATGGGGATGGGTTTCTCCGCACCAACGCACCCCATCCCCCTCCTGGCCTCCCCCTTGAAGGGGGAGGAATATTTTTAACGTAAGATTTGTGCTAATCGGCAAAACTTTTCTCACGCAACTCCGGATTCGATTTTTACCCGGCTTTCATCAGGAGTTTACCCGAAACTGCCGCCATTGCCGGCAAGCGGCAGATACACGTAAAATGTGCTTCCTTTTCCGGGTTCGCTGCTTACGTCGATGTAGCCCGAATGCTGCTTGATTATGCCGTATACGACCGACAGGCCCAGGCCGGTGCCTTTTCCCACTTCCTTTGTCGTGAAAAAAGGTTCGAAAATTCTTTCCCTGGTTTTTTCGTCCATGCCGACGCCCGTATCGGCAAAGGAGATCAGCCCGTATGCTCCGGGTTCACCATAACCGTGGGCGCGGGTGAACTCTCCGTCGAGGCTGCGCATGCACGTTTTTATCGTCAGAACACCCCCTGACGGCATCGCGTCGCGGGCATTTGTAACCAGGTTCATTATTACCTGTTCCAGTTGACCTTCGTCACCCAGCACCACGATATCTTCGTCCTTCAATTCAGTCCTGATTTCGACATCTTCACGGATAACCCTGGAAAGGAGCTTAACCGACGTGTTTATTGTGTCATTTATTCTTACCGGCTGCAGACAGATTATCTGTTTCCTGCTGAAGGCAAGAAGCTTGCTGACCAGCGTCGCCGCCCTCTGCGCGGAAAAACTGATCTGCGCGACATGTTTTTTCAGGGATTCGTCCTCGATTTTGTTTTCGAGGATGAAAACGTAGCCGATTATTGTGGTGAGAATATTGTTGAAATCATGCGCGATCCCCCCCGCCAGTTCGCCGACAGCCTCCATTTTCTGGGCATGAAGGAGCTGTTCCTCAAGGAGTTTGTGGCCGGTGATGTCACGATCGATTCCCCTGTACCCGGCAAAACGGCCGCTTGAGTCGAAAACCGGGACGGCGCTCGTTTCAAGCACCACGATTCTGCCGTCCTTGTGGACATTCCTGTTTTCCAGCCCGGCAAAGGGTTTCGCCGCCTCCTTGAACGCCTTGAACTTTCTCCTGATTTCCCCGATTTCATGGACGGCGATGAAATCAAAAGGCGTCTTTCCCATGACCTCAGCCGGCTCGTACCCCAGCAGATCCTTCACTTTCGGGCTTGCGTAGACATAGGCGTCATTCTCGTCCAGTTCCCAGATCCAGTCGCTTGTGGTCTCTACCAGTGAACGGAACCTCGCCTCGCTCTCCCGAAGAGCGTTTTCATACTTTATCCTTTCCGATATATCATGAACTATGATGAAGTAGAATTCCCTGTTTGTCAGGCGTATTTTCGTCGCATAAATTTCCACATCCCGTATCGAACCGTCCGCGAGCCGGTGCCTGAACTGCGTCTGCAAGCCTTCTCCAATGAGTTGCTGATCGATACTTTTCCTTATTTCTTCTTCCGAATGGGTGTTGAGATCGTTAATCTTCAGCTGTCTGAACTGTTCCCCGGAATAGCCGTAAAATTTCCGGGCCGCCTCGTTGGCGTCGAAAATCCCGAGTGATGCCGTATCGACGAGATACATGACCGCCCTGTGCTTGGCGAACATATTGTGGAACTGCTCCTCGGAATCCCTCAGAGCATCGTGCATGAACCTGCACTCCCTGTTTTCGTTCTCCAGCGCTTCCCTGGCCGCAATCAGCTTTTTCAGGTTATGCCAGATTATCCAGTACAGCAAAACGGATGTTACGGCGACATAGAACCAGCCCTTGTAGATCGCCCAGGCCGTAAGCTGCGCCCTGTCGGAAGCGATTGAAGCCAGCAGCATGTCGGAAAAATAAATCCACGCGGCGGCGATGCAGGCGTAGAGCGACGCGATGACCAGCGGGACCTTTTTATCCTTTAGCATCGTGCCTCCTTAGACGGCTCATGG
>DASRZQ010000054.1:0-3571 GCA_035686205.1 Geobacteraceae bacterium | reverse complement strand
TTCAATAAGTTGTCCGCCGACGAGAGCACTAGAACTTGAGAAGAAAAGAAAGTGTCAGGTCTACACATTGACAAAAAATGTCAAGGTGTAGACCTGACACCCAGCTTACCTTACTCTCCATGAATCAACGGAGGGGACGGGGGCAAATTTTGTAAGTTAATGACTGAAGTCTGCCGAGGAATTGCTAAAGTTACATTACTTGCCAGCGTCGCGTAAGCCTTCTCCCCGATAGTCCTTTCGAGCTGTATGTATTTGCTTTGGGTGATGTGGGCGGATGATTTATGAATCCTTTGGAGCCTCTTGAAAAAGTCTTCGTCATCTCAACGTGCCTTTGCCGGAGGTTTTTTTGCAGGCAATAAAAAAATTAGCGTATACATATTAATTGCTTGCTAAAATAATTCATTGTAATATAATCATTGCACTGTAATAATGTAACGTTTGTTTGTAATTAAGGAGGGAGTGAAATGAAACAAATAATAATCAGTTCCCTGGTAGTGGCATCATTCCTTGGATTCCCGGCCGGAATGGCGATTGCCGCACCGTTGACCGCCGCCCAGACCCTGAACCAGTTCAATCTGGTGGTGTTCGGCGACGCCACGTCTAAGTCTGATGTTGATGGACGTGCTTACATTGGTGGGGACCTGTCCGGGGGAACCTATGTTACTCACTCCGATAAGACTCCGGCCTCTTCCTATGCCGGCCTGACGACAGGCGGCAATGCCTCCCGTGTGATGGTCAATGGTTTTGGCGCCGTAATTGGCAAAGACCTGAGTTACTCGACCATAAACAGCGGCAACGCAGTTGTTTTAGGCACCGCCAGAAATAATAATTTCAACGGCCCGGCTTATGTCGCGAAATCGGGTTCCGGCAACAATTTCAACGGTGGAAAAAATCCCGCTCTTGCGACGGGAACGGCGGCCACGGCCGCAACTTCGACTGATTTCAAGAGTGTCCTGACCGGCCTCTCCATACAGTTGAAAAGCCTGGCCAGTACCGGCAGCAGCGTCACTTTTACCAATAACAAGGCGGTATTTAATGCCGTGGCCGACAAAAACGGGGTGGCGGTGTTCAATCTGAGCGGCATCGATACCGTTCTCTTCAACAAGGGGGAGTTTGAGTTCAATCTGAATGGCGCCAATACGGTAATCCTCGACAGTGACGAAACCAAAATCAACATTGCCGCGAACTTTCTCGGCGGCGCGGCGCAAAGCATCGGCGCCAAAACGATCTGGAACTTCTATAATGCGACCGATGTGGACATCCAAAACCAGTTTGGAGGAAGCGTACTGGCTCCTCTGGCTCACTTCAGCAATGAGAACAATATCGAGGGTGGTGTGTATGTGAATACCCTCACTCAGAATGGCGAGATTCACCTGCAGCCTTTTAGCGGCCATATCCCTCCCACGCCTGTGCCGGCGCCGCCCGCAATGCTGCTTCTTGGATCAGGTATGGCGTGTCTGGCAAATGCGCGTTGGAAGCGTCGCAATCGCTGAGTCGCTTGGATTCGAGCGTCATGGATACAGTTTCCGCATCGATAACCGGCAAATCACCGCTGCCGATCAGTCTAAACCGCGCCCCCGGCTGAGCGGCGGCGTTGATCCAGGGCAGCGGGACTTTATTGGAAGCGCAAAAGCCACAAGATTTCTCTCTTCGTTCGAAATGACAACATTTCTGCTCTCCTTTCGTTTTTAAATTCCTTTTTCGAAATTCATAGCAGGTTCCCCAAAAACGCCTTGAATGTGTGGTTAGGCTAAAGGCAAACTCAATGCTCACGGCTTCAGGATAAATTATATGCAAAAAATCGGTTGACATATATTCAATTTTTAGTATATATGGAAATAAAATTTTAACGCTTTGCCCGGAGGCACATATGGCAAAATATTTGATTGTGGGCGGTGTCGCGGCAGGCATGTCCGCGGCGACGCGGCTCAGGCGGCTCGACGAGTCGGCGGAGGTCGTCGTTTTCGAACGCGGCGACTATGTCTCGTATGCGAATTGCGGTCTTCCCTATTACATAGGCGACACGATAACCGAGCGTGAAAGGCTTCTCGTGCAGACGCCCGAAGCATTCAGGAGTCTTTTCAATGTCGAGGTGCGCACGGGAAACGAAGTGACGGCCGTTCTTCCGGAAAGCAATTCAGTGCGGGTCAGAGAGCTTAAGTCAAGCCGCGAATACGAGGAATCGTACGACAAGCTCCTCCTGGCTCCGGGCGGCTCCCCGGTAAAGCCCTCGATTCCGGGTTCGGACCATCCGGCGATCCACACTCTCTGGACGATCCCCGATTCGGACAGGATCCGCGCCATGGTGGACGAAGGAAATGTAAAAACCGCTCTGGTGGTAGGCGCGGGGTTCATCGGCCTGGAAATGGCGGAAAACCTCCATGCGCGAGGCATCAGCGTCGTGGTGGTGGAAATGGCGAAGCAGGCGATGAACGTCATAGACTTCGAGATGGCCGCCATGGTCCACCGCGAGCTCCGGATGCAGAAGGTCGGCCTTTACCTGGAGGACGGCGTCTCCAGGTTCGAAAACGGACCGGACGGCAGAGTCGTTGCGCACATGACAAGCGGCAGAGCGGTAACGGCCGACCTGGTGCTGCTTTCCATCGGCGTCAAACCGAACACCGGGTTCCTTGCCGGGTCGGGGCTGGAGCTCGGTCCTCGCGGGCACATTGTCGTCGATGAATACCTCAGGACCGTCGACGACCGGATCTTTGCCGCCGGCGACGTCATCGAGGTTACCCACCCGCTGTCAAAGGAGAAGACGGCGATTCCGCTGGCAGGCCCCGCCAACAAGCAGGGACGCATCGCCGCCGACAACATGCACGGTCAAACGCCACGTTCATATAACGGAACCATGGGAACGGCCATCGCCAAGGTTTTCGACCTGACCGTCGGAATGACGGGCGCGAGCGAAAAATTCTGCAAGGCCAAAAACATCCCGTATGATACCGTCATCATCCATCCGAATCATTTTGCCGGCTATTACCCCGGCGCCATGAAAATGTGCCTGAAGCTGGTATTTTCGCCGGAAAACCGCAGGGTGCTGGGCGCCCAGGCGACGGGCTACGAAGGCGTCGACAAGCGAATCGACGTGATCGCCACGGCCATAAAAGGGAACATGACGGTCGACGACCTTGCCGAGATCGAGCACGCCTACGCTCCGCCTTATTCATCGGCCAAAGACCCGGTCAACATGGCCGGGTTCGCGGCGCAGAACATCCTCGACGGGCTGGTCAGGACCATGACATGGGACCGGCTTCACGAAGCCGACAAGTCGGAGTTGTTCCTCCTCGACGTGCGAACTCCGGCGGAATTCGCGACCGGGAGCATCCCCGGCGCGGTCAATATCCCCCTGGCGGAACTGCGGGAACGAATTGCGGATATACCGAAAGACAGGAAAGTTGTCCTGTTCTGCAAGGTGGGCCTGATCGCCTACAACGCGGCCCGCGTCCTGGAAGCCAACGGCATCACGAACTACTGCAATCTTTCCGGGGGGTACGAAACCTGGCAAATTGCCACGGCGGCCCAGGAATCAGCCTGGGAGGCGGAATCATTTCAAATCAGGGAAGGG
>DASRZQ010000053.1:0-3670 GCA_035686205.1 Geobacteraceae bacterium | reverse complement strand
ATCCGTTGCCAGACACGACATGCGACAAAGACAGATAATCGAATATTCTGCAATTACTTATATACCCCGCTATATTTTCAGTTGTGTTATGAAAGCGAAAATATTTTGCGAATTCTTGAACTGGTGCTTGATCGGTCAAATAATGCCGGACAATCATGATGAACAAAACCGGAGGGGAGTTGTTACCGAAGTTTTACAGAGACGTAACATAACGGACAAAACAGTCCATTTAACTATCAGGCATACATTTTCAACAAGGAGAAAGCACTATGTACAAAACAATTATTACTTTTATTTTCCTGTCGCTTGCAATTACAGGACAGGCAATAGCCGCTCCCGTGGCCAGGGTGGGAATCGTGGACCTGCAGCGCGCGGTTTCCGAGTGCAGGGAAGGCATAGCCGCCCGGACCGCTGTTCAGAAAAAAACGGAACAATACAATGCCGAACTCAAGTCAAAACTGACCGACATCGAGAGATTACGAGCAGAGTTGAAGGAAAAGCTTTCCACGGACGACAGGACTTCCAAAGAAGAGCTGCTGCAGAAGAAAATAAGGGAATTTCAATATCGGCAGCAGGAGGTTAAGGATGATCTAAAACAGCTGGAATCGGAATACCTGAAAAAAATTATAAATAAATTCGGCGTGCTTTTAGGGAAGATCGGAGAAAACGGGAATTTCTCCGCGATTCTGGATCGGAGCGCCGGTGTCCTTTATTTCGGCAAAGAGAATGATATAACTGCCCAATTGGTCAAGCTCGCGGACGAAGATTACGCAAAGCGTTAAAGTTCAAGCGACAACACGGGCAGAACGTCTTAAACCTTCCTGATTCTCCTCAACACTTCCAGGCAGGCAAGCCCTGAACCCAAAAGAGGCAGCGCCGAGGGGAGCGGAGTTGGGGTAGAAGGATGCTGGCCCGGACTTGACGGCGATGGCGGATTATTGTTGACGGAGGGGGTGGGCAATTCCCCTGCATAGACAGTTCTTGTCGGATCGGTGATAGTGCCGGCGCTCAGGAGGGGAGGATTGCCGAAACCGTAAAAATATGCAGTCGTACCGGCAAGGTATTTCATAGCCTCGTTGCCGGTAAGGGCGGCGAGGACAGTGCCGAAGGAAGCAGAAGACACAGGCCCCGCCATCCGGCCGGAGTTGCCAGCGCCGTTGTCCCGGCTGAATGTAACCGACGGAAGCAACCCCAGGGTTTTCATCGCGGCGCTGCTCCAGAGGAACGTAAAGTCGACATCCCGGTCAACGATGTGCTGAAATCCGGGCTTTCCGCCTTCATTGCCTTCCCCGTGAAACAAGCCGGAATAATCCTTTGTTTCCCACAGTGTCTGGAGACCTTCTATGGCGGAGTTCTTCCAGGCGCCGGCATGAAAGGGATAGGCGCCGACAGCCAGGGCCGCCGCACTAACAGTCGCAGCGGAAAGCAGCATGATGTAGCTTTTCTTGATTGCCGTTCTCATAATCGTTTTCCTTTCAGACCTGAGCATTGCACCACTTGAGCCGCGCCCCGTCCGGAGTCCTCTTCGAGATCGGATAAGTTCCAGGTTGTATTTTTAATATCGAAGTTGTCACATAAAGACAAGTTACGATTATGTGAATTAATTCAATGTTCATTTATTTGAATTCACACTTATGTGAGTAATATGATCAGTTTTATCACAGATGTCTTGCTGAGCTAAACACCAGGCGAGGCACTACAGACTCGAATATGAAAGAAAAAAATGGGTATTTAAACGGATATTGAGCGAAAGTTTAGCGAAAGTCGCCAGCTGAAGGTGTTGGCTAGGCGCTGATCCATTATGGATAGATAGACTTCTGCTGACTGGATTCCACGGCGGAATTGGATTAATGATGGTTCCGTCGGGTTCGATTCCGAATTACGCAAACCAACACTTTCAACAACTTTCCGCCGAGTTCTTCCATCTTAGCATTGGCGCTGTGCCGGGTCAGATTCCCACAGAGGTATCCAGCTGAAAAGATGCCGGCTACTATTCCCAGAAAATCTCTGATACACGGAGCTGTAAGTGATTTTGTTTAAATGGTTATCCGGGGTTCAGAAGTCCGGGATTTGTTGTTTAACGACTGGCCGGTGAGCGGGCTCATCGCTCTACGGCCTGGTTGTCCCCATGTTCTACCCATGTTTATGGTGGTGATTTGAAAAAATAAAGTTGTGAACTTGATACTAAGGTTGGGAGCTGTAAAATAAATTTAGGTACTGAAATAAGTGGCCACTGTCCCCTTGTTAGCCGGTGCGAAAAATGCTGATATTTATCGAGGACCTTTCCGAAGTAACGTTTGCCCACTTTTACTTACCTTAGTGCCAGCAGTACCTCACTCATACCAACTACTCTTCTGGAAGGAGGCCCAGCCATGCTTCACCTTTTGTGGATGTTAATCATCGGTATTGTGGTCGGCGCGATTGCTCGCTTCATCATGCCCGGGTCCCAACACATGGGGCTTTTCATGACCGGTCTGATCGGGATAGCCGGCTCCTTTGTGGGCGGGTTCATATCTCGCCTCTTCAGCAAGCCTGAAGAAGGCGCCGTCTTCCACCCTGCAGGCATCATTATGTCCGTAATCGGCGCACTCATTCTCTTATTCGCTTGGATTCACCTAGCCAGGTGAACGCCGGTTAGCCCGTCCAGCCTCAGACCGGAATAGTCCACTTATTTGAGATGTTGTTCAAGGCCATGGGAAACGCTCCCCGGTTCTTGGTCACCTTCCGCGTGATTCTGATGTCTGGATAACCTTTTGGAACTGTTTCGTGGGAAAACTTGAAGGGGGCTCACTTACAGTTATCGTCATCGGCTTTTGTTCGAAAAAAATCTCCTGACGAATGGAGATTTCACCATCTTCGTAACAATGATGCTGCAAATCCAGACAACAACCACAATGCTTATGACCGGGAGAACAATGGCGCAGATGGTGAGCAGTGTCGAACCGGCAAGTTCAACAGTCGATATAATAGGATTTGTTATGCCGCCTGTTGCACCGGTGGATTTTGTCCGCAGTGCGACAGTACCCCCTTGTACCAGTGCCGAGATTCCGCCACCAGCGATGATAGCCGTAGACCACTTTATGAACGGAGAAATGTCAACTGCCATGGACGCCGTAGTAATTGTTCCAGCGACTATGGCCGCTGGCGTCATGAGGGCATCCATCACATTGTCAACCCAGGGGATGTAATATGCGCCAACTTCTAGCACTGTTGCGGTGGCAAAGGCGACCATTGCAGGCCATGTCCCGATCCATTGGAACCCGTGAGCAAGCGTAATATATCCTGATTGGGCCGCTATGCTGAGTCCCAGCAAAGGAACGAACACTCTGAAGCCGCATGCTGCGCTGA
Source organism: Geobacteraceae bacterium (assembly GCA_035686205.1). Taxonomy (GTDB): domain Bacteria; phylum Desulfobacterota; class Desulfuromonadia; order Geobacterales; family Geobacteraceae; genus CAIWTU01. The sequence goes on along the minus strand of DASRZQ010000053.1, from coordinate 322 downwards.
GACCTATACCGATGGCAAGGCCAAGGATCGTTTCCATCATTAGCCACCTTTTTAATCAAGCCAACGGCATGCTTGATAGGGAGCCGATGTTACCGGTCAAGCGGTGCCTGTCCTCAGATGCTCACTCGTGCATTTACCCATCAAATAAATGATAAGTCTTTTTTTTGACAGAATAAACAACTCTTACTTGAGTGCCGGAAATGTGTCCATCATAATACTCCAAAAAAGATATCCAGGCGCGAGGAGCAAATATGCTGCCGCAAACTTTAGAGGAGTTAATCTCCATCCGCACCGAATGCCACATCATGGTTAAAAAGCGTGC
>DASRZQ010000052.1:0-24194 GCA_035686205.1 Geobacteraceae bacterium | reverse complement strand
TCACCGCGCAGGCCGTTGCAGGCGAGGGGAAAGCCATAGGCAAGGCGCAGGTTCCACTGATCGGTCTTGTCGGTGATCATGCCGCTGACGGAAAACCTGTCGGTGATTCCGAGCGGCGAATTGATGTCGATGCCGCCATAGAGCCTGTTTTTCCCGGTGAAACTGGAGCCCTGGTTATCCGCCGTTAAATAGCCGTTTATACGTTGAGCTGCGTCAGCCTTGACTTCAAAATCGGAGGTTCCGGGCGTTGCGCCCGGCGCGATGCTGACCGTGGGCGGCTTGATGCCCGGCATGTCTCCGGCCAGGAGTACGGCGCGTTCAAGGCCATACCTGGTGACCGTCGGCGAAGCTTCCCTGGTTTTGTCGAAGACCCCCTGCAAAAGAAAGTTCCTGACCGGGGACGTATTCTTCAACGAAAATTTTCCATAGTTGCCCATGATTATTTTTATCACGAGAATGCCGTTTCCCGCGTCCTGCCTAGGCACATAGGCCTTTGCGACCAGGTATCCCATCTGCCGGCAGTAAAGCGTCAGCTTGTTTGTGGCCTCCGTGATTTCAGACATGGTGAGTTCCCTGTTCCCGTAAGGAATCAGAAGCGCCGAAAGTTCGGTTTGGTCGAGCTGGTCCGCGCCTTCTATTCTGAAGTCTTTGACGAATATCTTTTCACCATCGGACTTGGAGAGTGTTTTTTCTCCCTCCTGAAAAATTGCGGGATTCTCCGGAGTCGGCCCTTTTTTTTGGGTCTCATTCGCGGGAGAAGCCGTTTCCTTCACTGCGGCGCCGATATTGTAAACTGGAGCCTGAATGGCAAAAACGGTTGACCTTGAGATAATCAGCGCCGAAAGGAAGAATGTCGGCGCTGCTGCCGTGAAGTTTTTTTTTAGTTTGTGCATGCTTGTGAGTCTCTTTCATCGAGATTATTCAGCTATGGCGGCGGTCTGCCACTAAGCCAAAGGCTTTTATGGCAGGCCGCCGCCGGTACGAGCAGGGAAGCCCCCGGAACTTCCCATGCGTCGGCCACTGTTTAAACCAATGCCTGAGAATTTTTTGCGGGATTTTGTTCAGGAAGAATAATAGTCTCGGGTTGTTTCAGAACGTGCCGTAGCAGTGAGCACTAAGAAACGTATCCCAGGTGCCGTTGGTTATTCGGCCTTGAATGTAGTTATTGAGCGCCGCCGCCGTGGCATTGGGACTTCCGTTCGATTTTTTGAGCAGTATTGCCTTCTGATCCAGCTCGCACGTCGAATCGGTAAATTCCACGTATGTTACGGAACCTAGCTGGCCGCATATTTGCCCTTTTGACACAAAACCGGACCTGATGCCTCCGGTTCCCGCGATCACGGCGTCGTACGTCAAATCGATATTGGCGAACAGGGTGGAATATACCCATGACGGAAGAACGCTGGGTATATGTGTTCCTTCCATGGCGTTCAATATCGTATGCGACATTACCCCATAAGGCGCGCCAGTCCCCGCAAGAGCCACATATGGCGCGGTGACCTTATTTACCGCGTAAGGGCTCAGTTCGGAGGTCGATGCGGTTATGGTCGCTGAATAGCCGCTCCCGAGGCCCGTAATCAAATCTCCCACTGTGGGAACCTTGGTTCTTAGTCCAAAGAACACCGGTATGCCGATCGCATAGGTATAGGAAATAGTACCGGTGCTGGACTGAAGGCTGTTGGGCGCGGCCGCGTTGGCCGCCAGAAACAGGTTGTAGCGGGGGAAACCGGGATCAGTCGGGAATACCGACGGCGGCAGTTCGGTCCCGTTTTTGATTTCCGCCAGAAGATGCGTCGTGGAGTTTTCACAAATGGTAATGGCCGTGTTGGCGCCGGCGGTTGTCTTTTGAAAAGCCGTCACAAGGTCCTTGGCAGCGGTGAAGAAGTTGGAGGCAACGGCTATTTTCGCGGTTTTAACACCGGTTCCGACCTTTTTCTCGGTGCATTCGGTTGCTGCCGCCCAGCTGACTGATGAGGTGAAGACGAAAACAACTGCGGTGATACATAGAGATCTCAGCGTAGATTTGATGTTCATTGTAATCTCCTTGTAGTTGTTTGTTATCAATTGCCTGACTTCCCTTACCCAAGGGAGGCCGAGGTCCCCCCTTGATCCTTTCCCGGCATGAGGATTCTATCTCAAGGGCGCCGGTACCCGTGCTCGCGGCGCTGCCCGCTGCAATCAGGGTGTCCTGTGGAACGGCCGGCCCGCTATCTCCTGTACTCCGTCTTCAAAGGATGCATCACCTCCTTTCAAAGGCAGTCGGGACGCCGCGGGTCCGGAGTATGTTCGGCCGGGAGGAGTCCCGGCTACTTTTTACCGCCGTGGGACTCATCGTACAGTTCGAACTGGATTCCGTCGGCATCGATCGACTTGATATCGGCTGAGTAGTCGGCTGAACCGGCATAAACGATTTGATCGTTGATGGATGTTTGTTGCTGCTCGATATTTCTCGCAGCGAATATCGACCGGCCGGCCTGATTTTGCAGTGCCTGCCCCGCGTTGCTGCCCTCCTGCCTGCCGGCGGCTGCCCGGTAGGCGGCTTGCGCTGTTGCTGCGGCCTGTCGCGCGGCGAGAACATCATTGATGGTGCCGTTCAGGTAGTACCGGATATCCTTGAACTGGGCGCTGGTCAGGCCTTGACTTTCAGTAATCGTGACTTCGGCGCTGGTACCGAATCCAGAGTGGTTACTGTCAGCATTCCAGTAGCTGTTTTTGACCGGCATATTGGCAATTCCCCCGGCCAGCCCTCCCGCGCTATGTCCTGTCACTGTACCTGACGCATATGAATCGGTGATTTTCCCCTGGAACATGTATCCTACCAGCCCGCCGGTGGCTGCCTCGTAGGTTCCTCCCGGCGATGCGACCGAAGCTCCCGTCACATCACCTGTGGCTTGGCAGCCGGATATGGTGGCCCCGTCATTCACCCACCCTATCAGACCGCCGACATATGTACCGCCGGAAGCTGCAATGTCTCCGGTGGCATATGAGTCAGTGATGTTTGTGCTGCCGGAATCGGTAAGGCCGCCCACCGATCCGATCAATCCCCCCACGTTGAGAACATTGGAACCGTTGATGATTACATCTCCGGTTGCGTGCGAGTTGCTGACAGTTACTGTTCCGCTTTCCTGTACGAACCCGAATAATCCGCCGACTCCATCCGATGCTGAGCCGTATTCAGCTTCGGACTTCACAGTGCCTGTCGCAAAGCTGCTGGCCACGGTGACTTTGCCGCTGCCCTGTATCACCCCGACCAGCCCGCCAAGCGCGTAGCCGCCCGTCACATTTCCCGTGGCAAAAGAATTAAGGATGGAGTTGTCATATTTGGGGTCGGTGGTCCATATGCCGATCAACCCGCCGCCTGAAAGAGCCGATCCGGACGCCGACACATCACCAGTGGCGTAACATTTGGCAACATTGGTGGCGGTCGCATCGAAAATCAATCCGGCAGCGCCGGCAGCGCCAGTGACGTCTCCCGTGGAGTGTGAGTTGGTGACCGCAGTAAGCCGGGCCGCTTCAATCAATCCGCCGGCGCAACCCTCCGAGGCTCTTACGCTGGCCCCGGAAAAAGAGTCCGTAATTCTTGACCAGGCAGTATCCGGATCTATGTTCCCGATCAGCCCGCCAACTAAGTCTGACCCGGCTACAGTCCCCGTGGAATATGCCCGGCTAATTATCAGATCGCCGTATGAGTGGCCTAGCAATGTCCCGACGTTTGACCCTGTAGCATGAATTTTGACACCCTCCAACCCGATATCGCGGATGAAGGTTTTTGTCCCTGATACCGTCTGGCCTATCAGCCCCACATCATCCGATCCCGATACGGACAGATTGCTGATGGTATGCCCAAGTCCTGCCAGGGTGCCGCTGAACACGGCAATCGGGGCGCCGGAATAGGTGGTTCCGGACGCATTCAGATCCCCCGCCAGCGCGAAATGGCCGGAGGTTGTGCCAGTGACGTCATCGAGGGCTGTCAGGTCTTTCATGCTGTGGAGCAGTTTGTAGGAGATGCCGTTGATCTTTAGACCGGCGTTAGAACCACTGAGGGCGATGCTTGCGTATTCGGTTCCCGTCGGAGCCAGGTTGGCTGCCGGATTGCCGTTTGCGTCCAGTACGACGCCGCTGTAACTGGCCCTGGTGAGGATGTGGTAATCGCCCCCGTAATTGAGCGCCAGTCCGGCATTCTTGCCGGTGGCGGTGATTGACTTGTTGACATTGATGTCGTTCGTGGCATTCAGCGTAAGAACGGTATTGGCCGACCAGCTCACCGCCTCGTTGACGTTGATGTTACCATCCGAACCGCCGCCCCGGGTCGAGGAAAGAGTGATATTGTTATCGCCGAGGAGGGAACCGAGCAGGTTGCCGGTGATGTCGCCGCCGGCGCCGATAGTGAAGCCGTCCGGATCGATGAGCCATGTCCCGGTCCTGCCGGAAGCCGACTTCGTGATGACGAAGGCGCCGCCGGCGATATTAATCTTGTTTCCGCTGGTCTCGATGCTGCCGCCGGCGCCGGATGTTGGCGCCGAGGCGTCAAGCGTGCCGTCAACATTGGCGGTACCGCCATAGGCGTGGATGTTGATGTTCCCCGTGAGATCGTTGATGGTGCGGGCCTGGATAAGACCATTGTTGTTAACCTGCGCCGACAGGAGATTGTCGGCCGCCCTGGCCGTCAGTATCACCGTGCCGCCGTCGGCGTAGATCGCCTCCTTGTTCTCGACAAGAGCGTTTAAAGTGCCCTCGTCTATGGATACGCTTACCAGGGAATCTCCGTTGAAGTTGAGGGTGATTTTGTTGCCGCCGGCCATGGCAATCGTGCCCCTGGTGACGGAAATGACCCCATGGTTAGAAACGGCATTGCCGAGAAGTGCGACATAGCCGCCGTCTATGGCGGTGATGGCGCCCAGGTTGATCACCGGGCCCGTGGAGCCGTTTCCCTTGAAGACGTATTTTCCGGCATTGAAGTCCTCGTCGGTGATGTTCAGTGTGCTGGCCACGAAACCGGCGGTATTGACGAACGAGCCCTTTGTGAACATTACGCCGTTGGAGTTGATCAGGAAGACCTTGCCGGTGGCGTTCAGCGCCCCTTCCAGTACGCTTTTCTCGTTGCCGATCACCCGGTTGAGTGTGATGGCGGAGGCGCTCGGCTGGTTGAAGTTGACCGTCTCCGTCGGCTTCGTACTGAAGCTTTGCCAGTTTATGGACGCCTTGTTAGTGGATTGATTGACGTTGGTAACGGCGCCGTACCGGCTGATATTCGCGATACCGGTCGTTACCACGCCTCCCTGCGGCGCGGCCAATGCCGGGCCGGTTGCAAGCAGGCTGTATGCCGGAATCACCGAAACCAAGTATAGAAACTTCCTCTTTTTGCGCACCATACTGCAGTTGGAGCCGGAACTTGTCTTGATAAACACCATGTCCTCCTTTCCAGTAAATTTTTCACTGGCTCTGGTTACAACATATAAACAGCGATAAACACAGGTCGAGAAAGACTGACCCATAAAGCGAGGCGACGATCCGGGAAAACATAATGAAGGTACATAATGCTTTACAACGGTGGAACAGGTGAGGTATTACCATCTGCGAGGAGCTTGTCAGCAATAAATGCCGGAATGAATTGAAAAGAGAGGGGCATTTTCACTGTCTTACGGGCAACAAAAAAGCCCGAGCAAGGCCCCGCAGGCATTCATGTACACGCCGCCTGAAGGCTTCTACTTGGGCTTTCTGTGCTCGCAATCGGGGTCTTCAGGACCCTTGCACTACGGACAGCAAAGGCTCCGCTATCAATTCATCGGTTACAGGATGTTTCTGAGGATATCCTCGTTCTTTTCTATCCTCGTGATTCCACCCCGGTTGAAACCGATGCTTATGGTGCCGCTGAACTCGTTTTTTATCAGCTCTCTCAGAAAAGCCGTAATACGATCTGCTTTGTTGTTTACATTGACCCGATATTTATCTTGGTTCCGGTCTGTCACGTTAAACTCCGGACACAATCACACGCGTGACTGAAGGATGCGGATATCCCGGGCGGACACTGTTTATCGATTGTGTTTTTGAAAATTGCGATGTTCATGAGATGGGAAAAACAAGACGGCCGGCGGAGATAAACATCCGTCGGCCGTACGGGACCACAGGGTTTACTCCTTTCCAAACACGGGAGGCGACGCTGTTTCCTGCGGCGCCCACAGCCCGTTTCCCATAGCGCAAGCCTTAGGGACAAACGGGTCGGAGTCGACTGTTATATTAAATATTTATAATATTATTAAATTAATATACACGCCAGCATAATGGTTGTCAAGTTAAATTTGACTCCAGATCAAAATTGTACGTGTGAGTAAATCCTTCACACTTCGTGCAGCTGAAGTTTCAGCAGCCTGACGAAGAGAAACGGGAACCGGGCCTGGTTTTTATAAATTCACTGATCATGGATTTACATTTTCGGATAATGCCGATTCCCGATGTATCAAGCCTCGGTCACCTGTTGACAGTATGGAACCTGATGTCTAAGTATTGACATGTGAGCGTTTGGCGGTGTAGATAAGATTATTCTCATATTGTTTTGCCCTCCGCGTCAGTTGCGGACTGATCGGGCTGATTTTTCCCAGGGCTCAGGCCTTTGAACGGAGCGGAAAATGGAACAATGGAACCCTGATTCATATCTGAAGTACGAGTATGAGCGGACGCTTCCGTCCCGGGATCTGGCCGCCCGTATTGAATTCCCTGATCCGGAAAGAGTCATCGATATCGGCTGCGGTCCGGGGAACAGCACGAAAATTCTCCGGGACAGGTGGCCGAATGCGGCAATTGCAGGGCTGGACAGCTCCGAAGAGATGATTCAAAAGGCGAGGGCAACTTACCCGGCGGGTGAATGGATTATCGCGGATGCGGAAAGCTGGAACCCTGAAGGCGGTTACGACATTGTGTTTTCAAATGCGGCGCTCCAATGGATGAGTAATCAGGAAGCCGTCATCGCCCGGTTGTTCGGTTATCTGAAAAACGGCGGTGCGCTGGCGGTCCAGGTACCGATGAACAACGATTCCCCGATTCACAAGGCGCTCATCGCCGTAGCAGAGAGTGATGTCTGGCGTCAGCGGCTGCTCGGATGCGAATCGCGAATAATTTACAATGACGAATCGTTTTATTACAACATTCTTTCAACATTGACACCCCGCATGGAATTATGGATAACGACGTATCTCCATTTTATGGACAGCCATCGGGATATCATCGACTGGTATGCAAGTACAGGACTGAAACCGTACCTGGGAAGAATGGACACGGCAGAAGAGAAAGAGAAGTTCAAACGCCAGACACTGGAAAAATGTAAAGGACAGTATCCGGTCCAACGAGATGGAAAGGTAATTTTTCCGTTCAAAAGGCTATTCTTTATTGCATGGAAGTGCGGGAACCATTAAACCGGTAATGTTAACGAAATCGGCATAAACCGCGACCAAGGCCAAGTCCGGGTGATGATGGAGGCGGCAAGGGCGTCCGGAGCACTATGCGCCGCATCTTAACAAGTTGTGGCCTTTTAATTTGGCCAGTGATCTATGTTTGCCTGACCCCCATATTTACTTCTGAATGTCGGTATGATAAAAACATATGCGGATCTGTGCCCGGTTTATGCTGGTTCCGGGCCGTCACGATTAAAGATAATGTTATGAGGGAGGGAAATAATGGAAAAAATAAAGCGGTTTTTTGCCGCCGAGGACTTGTTTGCCCGCCATAACGGAATTGAACTCCTCGAGGTGAAGCCGGGCATGGCTAAAGCCTGTATGAAGATTGAACCTTACCACTACAACGCGGCAAAGACGGTTCACGGCGGCGCCATCTTCACTCTGGCCGACTTTGCGTTTGCCGTTGCCTCGAACTCCCACGGCACGCTGGCAATGGGCATCAATACCAGCGTCTCTTTCGTAAAGGCGGCCACGAAAGGTACCCTTTACGCAGTGGCCAGGGAGCAGACACGGAATCCCAAGCTGGGATCTTACACGGTTCAGATCACCGATGATGCCGGTGAAATAATTGCCATTTTTCAGGGGATGGTGTACCGGAAAAAAGAATCAATCATTCCCGTTGAATAACGTGACCATTTTCAGCAGTACTTGAAGTGTCAGCCCTTGATTTCGGCTGGACGAACCGTAATTACCGGACAAAGCGATTTCCTGACCACTTTCTCGGCGGTGCTTCCAAAAATGAAGCGATCAACGCCGGCCCGGCCATGCGTTCCTATTACGATGAGATCAACCTCTTCCAGGCATGCTTTCTTCACAATCTCGACATCGGGTATGCCGGTAATGATGAACTTTTCGTATAAAATGTTTTCTTTAATTTTTTTCCGGCAAATTTCATCAAGCATATTTTCAGCGCTCTTTGCTATTTCCTGCTCGATCATTTCAAAGGAAATATGCGGCGCGTAAAAGCCCTGCAGGTCAACCGGCTGATTGATGACATGCAAAATGATGAGCTTGGCCTTGAACTCATCGGCAAACGTCAGGGCATAATCGAACGCGCTTTCGGAGAATTCAGTCAAATCGGTTGCAAAGAGGATTTTTTTAAATTCACGCATTGCAAATCTCCTATGGGAATAATGTGGCTGTAATTATGGCTTCATTTGCCATGGGTATTTTAAGTGCCCGTCATTTGCAGGGTGTCAGGCGAAACCGCGTTGTCAGTTCAGCCGTAATAAAGAGGCGCCAAATGGCATGTCTTCATTTAGGATACGGAGGATACGGTGCGCGATTCATAAGCTGTCAGAATCATAATACAGTATTATAAAATTGCAATTATATATTGTGCCTGAAAATGAAAGGGATGTTTTGACCAAAAACCAGGGTAAGGATCGACTGGCAGAAATGATAAACATGGCAGACGAATTATTGAACTATTTCGGCATTTTTAAAAGGGATGGGAAATGAGTGCTTCTGCATATCCAACGATAACGCACTGCCCCGGATGCGGCGGAGAATCCCTGCGCTGGCCTTGGCCGAAGAGTTTCGAGTGCTCCGAATGCGGGTTCGTGCTCTTTCTGAATGCCGCGGCGGCTGTAGCCGTAATCATTGAGTGGCGGGGGAAGATTCTCTTCGGGGTGAGGAAGCATGATCCCGGGTGCGGCATGCTTGATTTGCCCGGCGGGTTCGTCGAGCAGGGGGAGACGGGGGAGGAAGCGGCGCGGCGGGAGGTAAAGGAAGAACTTGGCATAGACCTCCCGGAATTGCGCTATCTCTTCTCCGTTCCGAACAGGTACCCGTATCGTGGTATTGTGTACGATACGCTGGACTTGATCTTTCTGTCGCGATGGGATGAGCGGCCGGAGGTGAAGGCCGATGATGACCTGGAAGACGTCATATGGGTAGAACCGGAAGCAGTGGAATACGGGCGGATCGCCTTCGAATCGATGCGCCGGGCGCTCAGCCGGTACATGGAGGACAGGATGCAGTCCGGATATTGAAGGTCTGCGCGAAGAGGAGAAAGGTTCAGGCAAATCTACGGTGAATGCAGTGAAATTCCGGGTTGATTAGACCGTAAATTCCTCAATAAGGGCAGCCAGATCGATTGCCTGCTGGGAGAGACTCCGTGTGGCAAGGGAAAGCTGCTCGATGGATTCAAGGTTTCCCCGCGTGATATTGCTGATATTTTCAACCGAGGAAACAACCACGTTGACGCCGGTTTTTTGTTCCGCCGTGGCGTTGGCCACCTGCTGGGTCATGGCGTTCATGGAGTTCACAGCATCCAGTATCTGACGTGCGGCCAGCGACTGCTCTTTTGTGGAAAGGGTCACCTGCCCGGTCAAGTCGTTCATGACATCCACCGCGCTCCTGATTTGTCCGCTGCCCTGCGACTGCTCCTGTGCGGTATTTGCCAGCACGTCACTTGCCCGACTCATTTTCTCAACGGCCGTAATCACGTGGCTTGAGGCATCCGCCTGTTCGGCGGTCATGCGCGCAATGCTGGACATAAGATCACTCGTTTGTTCGATGCTCTTGACTATATTGGCCAGCGAGTTGCCGGCAGCACCGGAGAGCTCCATGGATGCCTGGGCTTCCAGCGCCGCCATTTCTCCGAAACTGACAGTCTCGGCGGTATCGGCCTGCACCTGGCTTATCACTGCCCCGATTTCCCTCGTGGCGTCGGCGCATTGACCGGCAAGCTTTCGCATCTCTTCGGCCACCACGGCGAATCCCCGCCCTGCGTCACCTGCCTGGGCCGCCTGGATGGAGGCGTTGAGGGCCAAAAGATTGGACTGATCGGCTATTCCGCTGATTACACGGATTATGTTGCCGATTTCTTCGGAGCGTTTGCCGAGGTTGACAAGCGACGAAGCGGTCTTTTCGATTGCGTCGCCAACCCTGGTCATGGCCGCCAGCGCCTCGTGAATAGCGTCTTCTCCCTGTGCAGCCTCCCTGGCCGCCGACTTGGCCACAATATCCGCCTCTTCCACATTCCTGGCCGCCTCCCTGATCGAGACCGCCAGTTGTTCAATATTTGCCGCTGATTCGCTGACAACGTTCTGCAACTCGCGGTTATTTCCGGCCATGCAACTGATTGAGAGCGTCATCTGCTCGATTGTCGAGGAAACCTGCGCAACCGAAGACGCCATTACCTCGGCGTTTTTTGCAACCTGCTCGCCCGACGCACCCAACTCCTGAATGGAAGATAATACCGCGTCGGCATTGCCTGCCAGTGAGTCGGTATTAGCCGCGACCGACTGGATGGAGGCGGCCATCTGGCTCATGGTGCCCGTTGTTTCCATTGCCGCCGAATTCTGGGTATGGGCGGCTTCGGCCAAATGGCCGGAATTGCCGGAAATCTGGTTTGCCGCGTTCGCCAACCGGCTTGATGTTTCGCGTATTTTGCCGATCATTTCCTTAAGCCCCGAAACCATCTGGTTGAGGGCCTCGCCGAGAAGGCCTATTTCATCGCGGTTATGGACCTCCAGAGATCTGGAAAGGTCTCCTCCCGCCACAATTCCTGCAAATTCGACAGCCTGGCGAAGTGGCATGACGACCATGCGACGGGCAGCGTAAAAAAGAACGCCGATAATAACAAGTACAATTAGTATGCTGGTTGCCAGGAGGGTATCGCGCATCTGGATTATGTCTGCGGTTATCTCGTCCTCAAATGCGCCTGCCGCAAGGATCATCTTCCATGAGTCAAGGTAAGTGTAAGCCGCCACCATATCCCTGGAACCATTGCCGTCACTGGTCCAGGGAAAGCGGGCCACACCATGTCTTTTCCTGAGCATTTCCTTTACAAACTCACGGCCGTCCGCATCTTTGGCATTGAGTATGTTTTTCCCCTCCTCACGGGGATGAATGACGAGAGTCCCCTGATGTTCCCCCTCTTCGGTATTCAGGGCGAAAATGTAGCCGGTTTTGCCGATCCTGATCGCATTTATCTGCCGTTTCATGAAATTCAGGGCCTCGCTGGTGTCGAACCCAACGAACAGAATGCCTATGACTTTTCCGTCTGTCCCCTTGATCGGCACATATTTGGTCGAATAATCGCGGCCGAAGAGAGTGGCCCGTCCGAGATAGCTTTGTCCATTAATAATGTTGTTGTAGGCGGGGTGCCGGTTGCCCAGCATGGTGCCTAATGCCCTGGAGCCGTCCTGTTTCTTGAGGGAGGTAGTGATGCGGACGAAGTCGTTGCCTTCTCTGGCAAAAACGGTCGCGACTGCACCGGTCATTTTCGTAAAGCGATCGATGGTCTCGTGGTCCAGGTTGAGCGCTCTTTTTCCGTGCAGCAGCACCGGAGTTTCCACCGTACCTATACGGACGGTGTGCCGGGGGTCGATGCTGAATCGCTCCGGAAAGTAAGAGATGAATACGTTTGTTAATTGTTCGGTGCTCTGTGTAACCGTATGGTCATATACCTCCAGTATATCTCTGGCCAGATTCACCTGACGTTTCATGTCGTCGATATGGTTTCTCTCAAGCAGGGTTTCACTGTATTTGTCGACGTAGAAGGTAAAAGCGGACAGCAGCACAAAAACGAGCAGGGCTTCCGCGACGATGAGTTTTTTTCCGAGAGACCAGTTTCTCATGATGAATTGCATCCGTTTGTTCAACAGCACCGGCTTCCTCCAAAGTATTAATGATATAAGAAATCGAATTAACACAATTTCATTCTGAATACAACTTAATTGTATTTAATATAATCAATTAGCTACCATATTGAAATAAAAGCAATACTTTGGATATGCGAATGTGTGACCTTTCCTGAACAATGAGAAGAAATAAGTTTTTTGAGGCAGTTTGAAACAAAGACACTGGGGAAGAGTGGGTAATTAGAGGATGATTATTCTTGCGCCGTTGCTCAGGAAAAAGGAAGGGCAAAATCCGTTGTTAGAACCGACTCCGTAATGAATCATGAAAGTCGCGTCTAAAAGTCGAAAGGTTTGAAATACTTCTGTCGAAAAAAGTTCTGCGCAACATCAGAACAAGAAATTTCAAACAGGATGAATTTGAAGTTATGTCAGCGATTAAACAGGATAAATATTTTGGTAATACTTTTTGATAATTAAAATAAACAAAATAAATAAAAATTTGGGAGAAATAATTCCCAGAATTTACTTGACGGTTAAAAATATACGTATAAAATTATCTAATGTTAGCATGCTAATTCTAGCTGCAAACGCATATTGTTTTCGTAGTAATAAAGTGAAGACCCGCTCAAGGTAACCGGGTACCGTTGGGCGGCTTTTGTTACACAACCCGAAAAAGGAGGGCAACATGCGTCACAAATCATTTGCAGGCCGGTTTTTGATGGCTGTCGCAATCGCGGGCATCACCGCAATGTTCTGTGCCAGGGCGGAGGCGGCCATAACCTACCAGGTGGACGTGTACTCAGGGCACACACAGACGGGAGACGGAACGCCGTTCTCGGGTCTTGTGAGTTCAACCAATGTAGAATGGATGGATTACTCGTTCATTGTGAACTATGGACCTTTCGGTCAGTTTACCCTGCACTGTCCCGCCATGGCGCCGAGCGGCGTCATCGATTTCAACTCGCCGGACTGGCATCCGAACGGGTTGCAGAATTTCGGCGCCACGTTGACCGGCTGGTTCACCGCCTATACGGAACGTGATTATTTTTTCGCTACCAATTCCGATGACGGATCAATCCTTTATGTCGATGGCAAGCCGACGGTTGATAATGGCGGCGGACACTCTCCGCAAACTGTAGCGGGCACAATACACCTGTTGCCGGGTACACACGAGATTACCGTAAATTTCTTCGAGGATTTCGGAGGCGCCAGCGGGGTCACGGCGCTGCTGGACCCTGGCCTTATACCCACCAGTCAACCCGCTACGGTACCGATTATTCCTTCCGGTCTTCTATTGTTGAGCGGATTGTCGGGCATGGCGGCAAAACGTTTCAGGAAGAACAATATTTGAAAAATCAAAGGGTGAAACGGCGACAGTCACCGTTTCACCCTGGATAAACAAGTTGATTTTCCAACTGATGTCAGAAAATATGTGATGTACGAAACGATGGGAGAAAAGAATCAGGCATTTTGTCCCTGAAATTCTTCCTCCCGCCCATGAAAGCCCTCCCGTATGCCAAGCTCACTTACCAGGTCGTAAAGGCTTGTCTCCGTCAAAAGTTCGTCTTCCGTCCTGAACCGGCTGATGAAAGTCTCCGCCATGGACGATACTCCCAGGCGTTTCATGTCCTGCTCAATCAGACCGGCAACCTCTCCGGGTGAAAGCTCCGGATTGATACCCTTCCAGCTTTCGCCGCCAAGCTTTTTGACCACGTCTGCCAGAGCAAGATCGGTTTCCCCGATGGTTTCCAGTTGCGTCCATTCCTTGACGAGAATTTCAAGAGCTTCTTCAAGATACATAAAATGCTGCCCCTTTTCTTCTTTCCATGCCATAAATGAAGTCGAAATATAATCATTTTGTCCTGAAACGGCAATAGAAAAAACATAATGTATTGTCTTTATGAAATTTGAATCTCAAGGTTTCCCAATGCGAAAACCTTGTCCTGACCATTATCGCGACACCGTATTTCCTGTCAGGTGATTATTTCCGCTACGGTGTTGTTCAGGATTCTTTTTCTCAATTCCTCCTTGAGCCACTTATCGTAGAAATCCAGCGGGTTGTAATCGTCGGTAAGAATGATTGACGGAGCATTACGAGCAAAGGAGAATTTCATACCCATGATGGTGTTAACCGCTTCCCCGGCCTGCGGATGTACGCAAAATTACTTTGTAACAAGATTGAACCCGGATCCCCGTGAAACGGGTTTTATTGCGGCTGGTTAGTTCAGGTTCTATTTCCGGACTCCGCATCGAACACAAGCACATTTTCCGGTGCGAACACTGCATAAACCTTTTCGCCGGGGACAAGTCCCTCGTCCCGCCGTGCAGCTCCCCTGACGGGGACGCCGTTCCAGATCACATCTACCCAGCTGAAGGGACCGGCCGGCTCGATTTCCGAGACAGTCACCCGGAAAGAACCTTTCTCCTGTTCGTGTGAGACCGCCAGGTCGTCGGGCCTGATCCCGACCAGCACATCAGACTTCGGCGGCGAATTCTCCGTCAAGGGGGAAATGATCCTTCCGTTGCAGTCGATGACCAGGGGGGATTCCTCCCGGACTGTCCCCCGGACCACGTTCATCGGTGGGGTGCCGATAAAGCCGGCGACAAAAATGTCGGCCGGCCTTAAATAAAGGTCGAGCGCCGTGCCGCATTGCCTGATCCGGCCGCTTTCCAGCACAGCTATCCTGTCAGAGAGGCTCAGAGCCTCCTCCTGGTCGTGGGTGACATACACAATGGTGATCCCCAGTTCCCGGCGCAGCTTTTTCAGCTCGGCCCTCATCTCCACCCGGAGCCGGGCGTCCAGATTTGACAGCGGTTCGTCCATGAGAAAGACCTTCGGCCTCCTGATGATGGCCCGACCCAATGCAACCCTCTGCCGCTGACCTCCCGAAAGCTGCCCCGGTTTTCTCGACAGCAGCTCTTCCAGCCCCAGGAGGGCGGCTATTTGATCTACCTCGCGGTTCATGGTCTCTTTGCAGGTCTTTCTGATGCGAAGAGGAAAGGCCAGGTTCTCCCGGACTGTCATATGCGGGTACAGGGCGTAGCTCTGGAAGACCATCGCCACGTCCCGGTCGCCGGGGGATAGGTCGTTAACCATGGTATCGTCGAAAAATATCCTGCCCCGGTCCGCCCGCTCCAGGCCGGCGATCATGTTGAGGATCGTGCTTTTCCCGCAGCCGCTGGGGCCGACGAAGGTGAAGAACTCGCCTTCGCCGATGGCCAGGTCCAGTTCCCTTATTACAGTTACGTTGCCGAAACTCTTTTCAATCTTTTCAAAGCGTATTTCCGCCATTTGTCATCCTTTCACGGCGCCCGCCGTCAGCCCCTCCACTATCCTCCGCTGGAAGAGAAAAACCAGCGCCAGGAGCGGCACGGTAACGACCACCGAAGCGGCTGCGATGTCTCCCCACGGGATCTCGTGCAGCCCCGGGAACAGGGCGATTGCGACCGGGACGGTCCGCGACGCGGTCGTGGACGTAAGGGTTAGGGCGAACAGGAATTCGTTCCAGGCGAAAATGAAAACAAGGATGGCCGCCGTGAATACGCCGGGAGCGGCGACGGGCAGCATTATCCGGCAAAGGGCCTGGAACGGGGAGCAGCCGTCGACCCGGGCCGCAAGGTAAATCTCGTCCGGAATCCTGGCAAAGAAGCCGGTCAGTGTCCATATGGACAGAGGCAGGGAAAAAGTGGTGTAGGTAAGGACCAGCCCCCACCAGGTATCCCGCAGCCCCAAGGCCCGGATTACCAGGTACAGCGGGCACACTGTCGCTATTGGGGGAAACATCGAAACGGACAGAACGAAGCCGAGTATGACACCCTTGCGCCGCAGGTTGAGTTTTGCAAGCCCGAACGCGGCCAGCGAACCGATGACGATGGAGAGGACCGTGGTGACGGAGGCAACGGCCGCGCTGTTGAGGATGATCCTGAAAAATCGGCTTTCCCTGAATATTGAAACGTAATGGCTGAAGGTGACCCGTTCGGGAAAGACCGGCGGCAGGGCCGTCAGCTCGCCGTCCGGCTTCAGACTGGTAATGAGCTGCCAGAGGTAGGGACCGCAGCAGTAGCCGACGACCAGGAGAAGCACGGAGTAAAAAAGGGTTTTTCTCATCATGCCCTGATCCCACTGAGAAGCTTGATATAAAGTATGCTGATCCCCCCGACACAGAGGAACACCACCACCGAAAGCGCGGAGCCATAACCGAACTGCAGGGTCTGGAAAAGCACCTTGTAGGCATATACGGAAAGAGTCTCGGTGGAGTTGGCCGGTCCCCCACCGGTAAGGACATAGACCACGTCGAACACCCTGAAAGCGTCCAGGGTCCGGAATATCAGGGCAACCAGGATAACGGGCTTGAGGAGCGGGAGGGTGACATGCCTGAAGACGCCCCACGCCCCTGCACCGTCTATCCTCGCCGCCTGACCCAGTTCGCGGGGGATCACCTGGAGCCCCGCCATGAGGAGGATGGCGACGAAAGGGGTGGTCTTCCATACGTCGGCGAATATGGCGGCGTGCAGCGCCCAGGAAGGGTTGCCGAGCCAGTTTATCTTCATCCCGAGGAGATAATTCAGGATGCCGAAGTCGGAATTGAAGATCCATTCCCACATCCTGGCGGAGACGACTGTTGGGATGGCCCATGGAACGAGAACGGCGGCGCGCACCATTCCCTTCGCGGCGAAAGGTCTGTTCAGGAGCAGCGCGATGCCAAGGCCGAGAAGCATCTCCAGCGAGACGGAAACCGCCGTAAAGTAGACAGTATTCCAGAGGGCGTTCCAGAATCGGTCGTCTTTCAGGAGAAAGATGTAATTGTCGAGGCCGGTGAATCGCGAGATATGGAAAATCAGCATCTTTCGCCGCAGGCTCAGGATAAACACGTAGATCGCCGGATAGATGGTGACCAGGGAGAGAAGTACAATCGCGGGCGCAACGAAAATGTATCTGCCGTCCCGTCTTTTCATTGCTCGATACCCATTATGTGGCCGGTCTGCCGCGCGACGGAACCGAGTGCCTCGGCGGGCTTCCTGACCCCGGTCAGCGCAGCGCTGAACTCGGGCTGCAATACCTGGGTCATCATCATATAGTAGGGTGTTACCGGCCTCGACCGGGCATTCATCAGGATGCCGTAAAGTCCGGCAATGAAGGGCTGCCTGGCCAGGAGTTCATGGTCGCGGTACAGGGACTTTCTGGTCGGCTTGTAGCCGATGGTGAGGGCGAGGTATTTCTGCGAAGACGGCGAAGTCATGAACCTGACGAACCGTTCCGCCGCTTCCGGATGCCTGGAGCAGCGGTTAATGCCAAGCTGCCAGCCGCCGAGCGTAGGGGACGACCGCCCGCCGGGAAACGCAGGGAGAGGCGCAACTCCGACCCTACCCCTGACTTGCGAATTCTCCACAGTGAAGATATTCCACGCGTAGGGCCAATTTCTCATAAAGAGCGCCCTGCCGTTGCCGAAGATGTGTCTTGTCGACTCTTCATCGGCGGTCGTGACCAGGGGAGGCGTAACACGGTACTTGACGATCAGGTCGCGCATGAAGCCGAGGGCGAACCTGTTCGCCGGGCTGTCGATCACGACCCTGCCGTTACTCAGTACACCGCCGCCGTTCGACCGTAAAAATTCCAGAACATTGCATACCAGCCCCTCGTACTGCTTCCCCTGCCAGACGAAGCCGTACAAACCTTTTTCCATGGCGGTTACATACTGCGACTCGAAAACCAGCTCCTGCCACGTACCTGGAGGTTTGAATCCGTATCTGTCCAGCAGGTCCTTCCGGTAATAGAGCACACCCGCGTCGATGTACCATGGGACCGCCCAGGCCTTTCCCCTGTAAGTGACGGCTTCCACGGGGCCGGGGAAAAAATCATCCCGCTCCTTTTGCGGCATCAGCCGGTCCGTTTCCCTGAGCCATCCGGCGCGGGCGAATTCCGGGACCCAGATGACATCAAGGCCCATGACGTCGAAGTCGGCGCTTCCTGCCTCAAGGTTAATTACGTAGAACTGGTGCTGTTCATCCGATGACGCCGGCAGGGTCTCGTCACTGACTTCGATACCGGGATTTTCCCGCTCGAAGCGGGCTAACAGCCTCCTCAGAGGACCGGGATCTCCCGCTATTTTGCCGTGCTTGAAGACGAGAACCGTCCCGTGGGCCTTTTCCGATGTTTCCCGGTCGCTGCAGCCCGGGAAGATGAGAAGACAAAGGAGGATAATCAAATGTAAAAAATGATGAATTTTAGAAGAATTTTCCACATTCGCAACCAATCGATTAGAAAAATCTTACCCACAGACTTTATCATACTGGACTAAAGCGTCAAATTGCTAACCTAACCGGTATACAGACCTGTTTGGCTCTTCGGCCTTGTTACGACAAAAAATTGCTGGGATAATTTTGGTCTGAGGGCAAGGCGTGTTGAAATAATTGAACCTGCGCTTGTAACGCCATGTGAGAGGAAACTTTATCCGGCCAAGACTACTGTCCTATTGTTCCTGCACACCTGATGACCGCCACTCATGGGCAGAGTCGCCCCCGGATCCTTGCCATTTGCATTATGTTGGATGAAGACAAAGATTAAAACTCTTTTCACTCATTTCATGCCGATGAAATCAAGGATCGCAGAAATCGTTTCTCCGGGATATTCCTCGTGGGGGTTGTGTCCGCAATTGTTCAGGATCGCCAGGCGGGACCCCTCGATTTCCATGCCGAGACGGTGAGCCTGCCAAGACCCCGTGATCCTGTCCTTACTTCCCCAGATAATAAGCGTGGGTATTTTAATCTTCCGATAATCCATGCTGTATGGGCTTCCGGAAGTATCGATCTGCCCGACCGTCCGGATAAGTACATAGGCCATGCCACGCCTCGTGAAGCAATCGGTGTAGCGCCCGATCCTTTCGGCGGTAACCGCCTTGCGGTTGCTGAAGATCCTCGCCAGTGTGCACCAGACAATAAGCCTGGCAGGGAAAAGCCGGATCAGAAGACCCGCAAGGATAGGCCTGCGAAGAATCCGCATCATCGGCGGCATTCTCTGGGGATAGGCGGGGCAATCAAGCAGTATAAGCCTGTTGATAAAGGTGCCGCTATTTTGCCCGGATTTCAAAGCCGTCTGCAATGCGACGGCGCCGCCGAAGGAATGGCCGACGAGAATGACGCCGCTTAATGCGTGCGACTTGATGAAGGCGATCACAATGTCGGACTGGTCAGGGATTCCATATTTGCAGTCCCGCGGCTTGGAAGAAAAACCGAAACCCTTAAGATCGAGCAGGTAAAGTCGAAAAATGTCTCCCGGAAAACGTTTTCTGATATCGTCCCAGGTGACGAGCGATGCGGCGAAGCCGTGCAGGAAGACAACGGGAACCTGCCCGCAGCCTTCCGTTTCATAATTGATCAGGACGTCCCGGGAAAATCGGAATGTATTCCTTTTTGCACGTATGGCGGCAGTCATGTCTTCACGAAGAGGAAATTTTGTTTGTTCGCTCTCATGTGTGTTCACCTCAGGATGCGTGTCTTAAAAATTGTCCCATCGAATCCTTTGTTGTCAAATGGCTGCGGCTATTAGCGAGGGAAACCGGATGCCGCAATGCGGAGAGTCGTGATTCCCGGATTTATAGACAAGCTACCAAGATTCACTTTCTTAAGCATGTAAATGATTCAGCGGGTGTATACTTTATAAAAGCAAAAATGAATAGGGTTGTTTAAACATCTGTGGAGAATGCTTATTTATGGAGAATCCCTTCCGGCGGTTGCCAGCAAGCTTCATGTTTTTGCTTTTATGCCGATACTGTGCTATGAATCCCATTCCATGAAAAAATCGGAACCACGTATTATACTCCGCGCGGGACATCCCATCTCACGGGCCATGATCAGTCCCAACGCCCTCAAGACCCTGTACCGTCTGAAGGAAAACGGCCATATTGCATACCTTGTTGGCGGATGTGTCCGTGATCTTCTTCTGGGTCGTGAGCCCAAGGACTTCGACGTGGCGACCGACGCCACACCGGGCATGATCAAGAAGCTGTTTCGCAATTGCCGGCTTGTCGGGCGCCGGTTCCGGCTGGCCCATCTGCATTTCAGGGATGAGATAATCGAGGTGGCGACCTTCCGGGCGTCCGGCGCGGATTTGGGGCAGGGGGAGCCGCTCTCGCCGCCCACTGCCGGGAACGGCAATCTTCACGGTGTCCGGCGCATTGTCAGCGAAGATGGGGTAGTGCTGCGGGACAATGTGTACGGCAGCCCGGCGGAAGATGCGCTGCGGCGCGACTTTACCGTTAATGCTCTTGCCTACGACATAGCCGATTTTTCGATCATTGATTACGTTGGGGGAGTGGAAGACCTGAAACTGGGGTTGATCCGCACCATCGACGATCCTGCGGCCAGTTTTACCGAAGATCCGGTTAGAATGATCAGGGCAGTGCGTTTTGCGGCGATATTGGGCTTCGACATCGAGAAATCCGCCTGGAGCGCCCTGGTGGAGAGCGCTCCGGCCATAACGCGGGCTTCGGCGCCCAGACTATACGAAGAAGTGATCAAGCTCTTCCTCTGCGGGGAAGGAGAACGGGTCTACCAGCTTATGCGCCGGGGCGGGCTCTTCGCTCCTCTTTTTCCCGGCCTCGCTGGATGGTTGGATCGGGAATCGGACGGTTTTCCGCACGTACGCATCGGCCGGAACCTGGAGTGGGTCGACCGGAGAATCGAGGATGGGAAGGCGGTTTCGCCGCCGCTGCTGTTCGCCCTTTTGTTCGGCGAGTTTCTTGAGGAAAGAGTCGCGCTAATGCGCGGCGAGGGATACGCGCCGCAGGAAGCGGTGAATGCTTCGGTTGCCTGGATGCTCGGTGAACAGTCCCCGCTGGTGGCGATTCCTCACCGGACAGGACTCATTATACGGGATATCCTGGTGCTTCAGAACCGTCTGAAAAGGCTGCCGGGCAAGCGCCCCCAGGCTGTGCTTGCCCGCCCAGGGTTTAGCGAAGCTCTCGAATATCTGCGATGCAGGAGCGAAGTCGATGGGGAGGGCGGAAAGATACTTGCATGGTGGGAGCGCTTCGCCGCTGAAAATATTCCGCTGTCGGCGGATGGAAAAGAGGAACGGAGCCATGCGGGAAGACCGCGACGCCGCAGGCGGAGGAGGCGACCGCGGGCACAGGCCGAGGGTTCGGATTAATTGGTTGGCAAGTTACTGATTCGAGACAATTAGGGTACAGACGGGAAATTTCGGGATCTCTCAAAAACGACCGGCATTATGGGGAGAAATGATGAATAAAAAGGTTCTTCTTGTTTACCTGAAAAGCGATGTGGATTCATTTTCCATAAAGCCCTCGCATTTGTATCGGATAAGCGCGGCGTTTCCTGAAATGCATATTGTTGAGGCCAGGGACCGGGAAGATTTTTGCGAAAAAATGGACGGAGTCGACTGGATTATGACCTGGTACTTCCGGCCGGAATGGTATGAAAGGGCACAACGGCTCGAAGCGGTGTTCACCCCGGCTGCCGGGCACGACTGGGTCCCGCCAGATCCGTCCGGCAGGGTAAAAAACTATTACGGTCATTTTCACGGCCGGATCATGCGCGAGAGCCTTCTGGCCATGATGCTCCATTTCAACCGCAGGGTTGCCCGAGCCATGGATAACCAGAAGAGCGGCATCTGGGACCGCCGGGTTTTCGACGGCAGCTCTTCTCTTTTCAACCAGCGGGTTTTGATCGTTGGATACGGTAACATCGGCCGCCAGGCGGCCGAACTGATCAGGGCATTCGGCGCGAAAATAACCGGGATCAAGAGAAACATCGAGGGTTATGAAAATGATCCATATGCCGAAAAGGTGGCGAGCTTCGAAAAATTGCCGGAGGAGCTGCCTGCCGCCGACCACGTGGCGCTGATCCTTCCGGGCGGGCCCGGGACCGACGGAATCTTCAGCCTGAGGTATTTGAGCTGCATGAAGAAAGGCTCTTATTTGTACAACCTGGGGAGAGGGAACTGCTGCCGGGAGGCGGACCTTGTCCGCGTCCTTACCGATGGTCCGCTTGCGGGCGCGGGACTCGATGTCTTTCCCGAGGAGCCGCTGCCGCAGGGCTCCCCGCTCTGGAAACTTCCCAACGTGCTCATAACCCCGCATGCCAGCGCCATCAGCGACGAGTACCTGAACCTCTACCTGGATGAATGGATAGAGACCGTTCGTTGAAGCGGCCAAGGCGCATGCAATTGTTATCGGTATTTTTTGTATGCGCTTGACCTGAAAAACGAAAGCCCTCGAAATTGAGGGCTTTTATTTTGGGAAAATCAGAAAAAAATGGGATGCGGGCCACCAAGTCAGAAGTTTACACATGCTTTACTGTCCATATCCGCAAGGCATGCCCTTGAACCTACCGTATCGGTTACCAGTTCACCGATTTTGCGCAGCTGGTCGCAGCTGTTCTTGCCGTTTGCGCCATCAAGTTCAATTTTTATATTCGCCGGGATGTAGCCCTCTTCCATGAAAACGTTAATATCGCTTCCTTTTGTTATATGGAGATATCCCGAATAATCGATATTCCAGCCGTCTTTATATTCGCAACGCATGGTAACACCTCCCTTACATGGTGATATTATTGCACAATACGGTATGAAAGACGATAAGAAATATGGGAGGTCATGCTGGAGACGAGTGCTATCTCAGTCCGAGACGCGAGAGGAGCAGCCCCGTGTATTTGTTCAGGAAATGCTTCCTCGGAAGATTTTTGAATACGGGAGGCTTGCGAAATACGATTGACTGGATTTCCCTGAGGATCTCCATGTGCATGCCGTATTGCAGGCCGTCCTGCAGTATGCGCATGGCCTGCTCCTTGTCCCCGGACAAGGACAGAATGCGTCCCAGGTTATAATAATGAAGCGGGTTGTCGGGTTGAAGGTGAAGCGCCTCCCGTGCCATGGCCGCGGACTCCGCGTAACTTCCACGCAATTTTGCCAGGCCGTAGGCCAGATAGGAGGATGCAATGGGAGTCGGATTCAACTGCATGGCGCGTTCGAGGCAGCAGACGGCGAGATGGTGGTTTTCCATCCCCAGGGCCTCGATACCTTTTGAGACGAGTTTTTCGGAATCCTCGAGTGACATGCGTTGTTTTTTAACATGTTAATATGATGTTTTCAAGAGAAACAAGAAATCAATCATGCAGTGAGGCAAAACTGGGACACAGTTGATGTGAATAATTCAATATAAGGCTTTTTGGTGTCAATACTCCGTTACTGTTGCCGTCATGACCATGACAAGGATGAACGTGGCAAACGGGCGGCATGCTTCCTGTGCAAAAAAAAGCCCGTATCGAGGGGACGGTACGGGCTTATATTATAATCTAATATCTGGGAGGATTATGTAATTTTAGCAAATGAAGTTAGAAATGCAAGTTGATGCCAGGTCGAACTTTGACACTGATTCACTGCTGCGCAGGAGCTTCCCCATTACTTAACCATCAAAAAAATCGGCAGCGGACTTGGGCTGGCAACCGTATATTCGATAATGAAAAACCATGACGGGCACATGAGGCGGAATGCCTATTTGAAGGTTTCCAGTTCCAAATGACAAAAGAATGCGCGGAATGGCTATTTTGCAGGTATAGAACTTGCTGCATTTCAGTCATTTATCAAAAATGTCAAAAGGGAATTTTCATGTTGATTCCAGTTCTGTACGACAGCCAGAAATTGGGTATGGTATATCCCAGCCGCCTTGACAAGCTCATTCACGAAAAGAAAATCCTTGCCTTTCGCCGCTCGACCGGCTGGGTCTTTCTGGATGAAGACTCCGTACGTGGAAATGGATATGACGACGCGTATTCAGGTCCGGAGAGAAGGAAACACGCGGTTACCTGCACACAACTTGAAACCACCATGAAGGAATACGAAATATTTTTTGAATGCGATGCCGGAAAAAATTTCTTCAAGCGGTCGGAAAGTTTCACAAAACCCTTGACTCGCCTTGAAGTTGAATGAGCTCCATCCTTGAAATGTCTTATTCTCCGGGCGTTTTTTACCGAAATGTCATACTTTGTAATTGTCGGAATGTTTACTCCTTTTTTGCATCAATCCGGCATTTTCCCGAAATGTTAAGTTGTTTCCGTACCGGCCCCCAATAAACATTATTTATGGCTCAAGCTGCAGGCAAAAGTGCCGATAATAAGTACAGATGGGCGTTTTAAT
>DASRZQ010000051.1:0-25098 GCA_035686205.1 Geobacteraceae bacterium | reverse complement strand
TGGGATTTTGCGTCCGGTTCCTGTGCGGCAAATCTGGCGCATTGCTACGCGCTGATTTTTAAAGATGGAAAATTATCGGAGATCAGGAAAGTTAATACTCGACTCGATATGCAACTATAACCCCCCATTTCTCCACCTGCTCCCCATATGCTGCCTATCCGAACGGCAAGAAAAAAGGGCTTAACGGTCAATCCGCTAAACCCTTTTCAGATCTGGTGCCGGAGGCCGGGGTCGAACCGGCATGCCCTCGCGGGCGCTGGATTTTGAGTCCAGTGCGTCTACCAATTTCACCACTCCGGCGAATTTTGGGATTATATCGAAAGGCCCCGAGCTCGTCAAGGGCGAAATAATACCTCGCTTTTATCCATTCCGCGGCATTTTATATCCTTGACTTGGCCTGCCCGCATGTGTATTTTAAGCCTCATTAATTGTACCGGTTTTAATTTAAAACAACACCATCCGGAATTCCGGTTACAAAACAACTTCTGATTTGACGCATTATCCCCTGTTAATTGAATTCCTGCGTCCGGCTTCCGAAGCGACCGCGGTCGAGATCATTTTTATTTGTGAATGATGCCCATCATAATCCGTCAGAAGGAGGGAATAATGGAAGAACAAGTTGTTGTCACCTGCCCGCACTGCGGCTTCAGCAGGAAGTTCGCGCCCGGCGCCATCCCGTCCGGCGCGACAAGGGCCAACTGCCCGAAATGCACGCAGCAGTTCACCTTGTCACCTGATACGATGGTTACGCAGACGGCCGGTCCGGCATTTCCGCCGCCCGGGGAAACAATAACGGAATCCGAACCCGTCCCTCCCAAAACAGTCAAGCCTCCTCCACCAAGAACACGTACCCTGACATTCTCCTTCAACGGAACTGCCATGGATTACTTCAGCATCTGGATTGTCAACGCCCTTCTTAAATTTTTAACAATAGGCATTTATTCAGCCTGGGCCAAGGTCCGCAAACGGCGCTTCTTTTACGGCAGTACCACGCTGAACGGCGAAACTTTCGAATACCTGGCGGACCCGATCGCCCTTTTCAAGGGATGGCTTATCGGAGTCGGTGTATTTTTTATCTACATGATCGCCAATAGAGTCAGTTCTATATTTTCCATTGTAATCGGCATTGCTTTTTTTCTGTCCGTTCCCTGGCTCGTGGTCCGTTCGAGGATGTTCAATTCCCGAAACTCATCTTACCGCAATATTCATTTCAGCTTTTACCCCGATTATCGCCAGGCTTATCTGGTTTATACTTTACTGCCTATTCTCACGCCCTTTACGCTGGGGCTGCTTGCCCCTTATACGCTCTACCGGCAGCGAAAGTTCATGGTTGAAAACACCGCATACGGAATGACTCCTTTTTCCTTCAAAGCAACAGCCGGAGATTTCTACAAACTTGTTGGCAAAATTGTCCTGGTTTTTCTTGCTGTCGTGGTTGTCATAGCTGTATTAACATCTTTCCTCGGCGGCAGCGAACTGGTTGGCGCCGCAAAAATGAGCGGCAACGTCAAGGGCAAATTTTCACTGCTCGCATTCTTGCCAATGTTAATCTTTTTGCCGCTTTATATTTGTGTCGGAGTCTATGCTCAAACCGCTCTCGCCAACCTCACCTGGAATTCGACAATTGTGGGCGACAACAATTTTCGCAGTACCCTGCGCGCCCGGGACATGATCTGGCTTTATGTATCCAGCGCCGCGGCCTTTTTCTTTAGCCTGGGATTCCTTATGCCGTGGGCGACCGTGCGGCTCGCGCGCTACCGTTTCGGTCGGCTGGCGTTACTGACAACGGGAGACCTGGACAATTTCGTGTCATCTGCCCGTGAACCCGATATAAGCGCAACAGGAGAGGAAATCGGCGATATTTTCGGCGTTCAGGTCGACATGGGATTCTGAAGATGAACGAAGTCACGGCTGGATACTATGACGGCGTCGTCTCGATGCGGCACGACGTCCGCCTCTCTATTGAGGGAACGGCCCTTCGCGTCCGCGGCGACGGAACGGATGCCCTTTACCCGCTGGAACAGCTTCGGGTGAGCACCGGAGTCGGCTCGGTCCGGCGCCGCATCCGCCTCCCCGGAGGCGGGGCCTGTGAAGTGGATGACGAAAGCTTCGTTACGGCACTGGAAAGGCTCCAGGGAAAAGGAACCGTTTCCAGGCTGATCCATCGGTGGGAAAAAAGCATTCCGCTGGTCCTGACAGCTCTGGTCCTGACCACCCTCGGGGTGACCCTGTTCATGAAATTCGGTATCCCCGCCCTCGCCCGCAAAGTCGCCTTCACGCTTCCCGCGGATGTCCAGTCATCACTGGGGAAGGACAGCCTTGCCATGCTGGACCGGATGGTTTTCACCCCGTCCGGGCTCCCTCCCGAACGCCGCGCCGGGCTGACCGCCCTGTTCAAACGGATGACCTCGACTCTTCCGGGCACGGCCGGCTGCCGCCTGGAATTCCGCTCCAGCCGGAGCCTGGGGGCCAATGCCCTGGCGCTCCCGTCCGGAATCGTTATCATCACCGACGACCTGGTCAAGCTGGCCCGAAACGACGACGAGATAGCAGCCGTCCTTGCCCACGAACTCGGCCATGTGCAGGGACGCCATGCCCTGCGCCAGGTGCTGCAGAACTCCGCCGCCACCCTGGTCATCGCGTCTCTCACCGGCGACATCGTGTCAATCACATCACTGTCCGCCACCATTCCGACCACCCTGGTGAACGCTTCATTCTCCCGCGACTTCGAGCGGGAGGCAGACAACGCGGCCATAGCTTACATGCGGCGGGAGAATATACCGCTTCGAAGCTATGCCGATATCCTTTCCCGCCTCCAGGCCCAAATTGACGCCAGGCGCGGCGAAACCTCCGGAAACGGCGACAAGTTCCGCAACTACCTCTCCACCCATCCCGATACGGCCGAGCGGATCCGCATGATCACCGCGCAGGAGAATATCGGGAAAGAAAAGCGCTGACCGGGACTTCCACCGAAAATCGAAATTTATCCTTGAGCATTTTCATTTATTCGCAACGCTGCCGACGATGCCCCGGACTGCGGGCGCAGCTTTCCACGAATGATAATATTGCACATGGTTTTTAACCAGGGGATTGTTCAGTCGAGGGCTGTTCCTCGATGCCCGGTCGTGTTGTCACGTCCCGCCACACCGTAACAAGAACGGCGAAGACGATCGGACCTATTATCAGGCCGAGCAGCCCCATCACGGATGCGCCCCCGATGGCGCCGAGAATTATTGCCAGTGTCGGAATGTTGCTTTTGGCGCCGATTGTGAGAGGCCGGATGACATTGTCGGCCAGGCCGACGAAGACGATGCACCAGGCGGCAAGCAGAGCCGCCTTCAGATAGGCGCCGGTTATGGCGAGATAGGCGGCAAGAGGTACCCATACGATGGCCGTGCCAATCACCGGCACGAGGGCCGCGATTGCGGTGAGAATTCCGCATAGTATCGGCGCCTGGATCCCGACGAAGAAATAGCCCACCCCGGCAAGAGCTCCCTGAACCAGGCAGGTAAGGATGGTCCCTACTGCCACGGCGGAGGTCGTTATACTGATTTCGGAAATGTAATGACGAACGGCGCGCGTGTTCCCGGCAAACCGGTTCACTCCGGCTTCCACGATTCTCTCGCCGTCCCGGTACACGAAATACAGGACAAAGATCGCCATTACCAGCGTCAGGACAAAACGGGCAATATTAGCAGCCGCACCGGTCGCGGCATTAACCATGAATTTCGATACTGCCGATGCAACTTCGACGGCGTGTCCGGAAATATCGATACCGAACCGGTTCATAAGGGAAACAACATGGTCAGCCAGCGGGAACCTGCTGAATGCGCTGATACCGGATCGTCCGGCAAAATGGAAGGCCTGCTGGCTTTGGTTGTAAAGCTCGGCCGCGTTCTGCGCGATCGCGAGAACCAGCCCGGCCGCGGGAAGAATTATGCAGAAGGTGATGATGGCAACCATCACGGCCGCGGTGCGCCCGGGACGGGACGGAAAGCGCCCGGTGATCTTTCTGTAATACGGGTATGTGGCAATCCCGATAATGAGTGCCCATGCCAGAGGTTCCGCGAACGGGGCCATAAGCAGGGCCGTGAATATGACCGCCACCAAGGTTGCGAAAGCGGCCAGAATACTCCAGTAGATCCTCATGTCCATTGTCGTCCCCCAGTCAGAAATCCGGTGGTTGCTTCACACTACCCTCATTTTCAAGCTGTTTCAACACATTTCCTGCTCTTTATGTGGCGGTGATTAAACATATCAGTTGTAGGGGCGACGCATGCGTCGCCCAATCCAGGCTGAATCAGTGAAAGGAGGGCGAGGCATCCGGCCGCCGCAGCTGCTTTGGCGAAGGAGGCTGCCTCGCCCCTACAAAGTTGTTTTTCGCATGCTTGGAGCTTGTTCGAAATAACGTTCCGTTAAGCCCCTCTTGTCCCCTGCCCTTTTACCGCCTCCAGTTCCTCCCATCGCCTGTAAGCTTCCTCAAGCTCATTTTCAATACACTCCAGTTGCATTTTAATCTTCGCCACTTCCGCGCCGGCAGTGCGGTAAAATTCGGGGTCCGCCAATGTCCCGTGCAGACTTTCCATATCCGCTTCAAGCGACGCGATACGGTCCGGAATCGACTCCAGCTCCCGCTCCTCCTTATAGCTGAGTTTGCGCGCCCGTTCAGCCTGTCTTCGCGGTTTTTCGTCGTTTTTTGCCGTTGCCGGACCCTGCTCCGGCAGTTCAGCGCAGGATTGGCGGAGCCAGTCGTCATAGCCTCCCACATATTCCCTGACCCGCCCGTCTCCCGATATGGCCAGCGTGCTGGTTACGACGTTGTTCAGAAACTCCCTGTCGTGGCTGACCAGGAGGAGCGTGCCTGAATAATCAAGCAGCAACTCTTCGAGAAGCTCCAAAGTCTCGGTGTCAAGGTCATTGGTCGGTTCGTCCATCACCAGGACATTGGACGGACGGGTGAAGAGCTTTGCCAGCATGAGACGGTTCCGCTCTCCTCCGGAAAGGACATGGACCGGCGTTCTGGCCCTCTCGGGAGTAAACAGAAAATCCTGCAGATAACCGATTATGTGACGGCTTTTGCCGTTTATTACCAGAGTGTCGTTACCCTCCCCCACGTTTTCCCGCACCGTCTTTTCCGGATCGAGCTGTTCCCGCATCTGGTCGAAATAAATCACCTCCCGGCGGGTCCCGAGTCGGACGGTTCCTTCTCCGGGCGCAAGCTCTCCGAGCAGCAGGCGAAGCAGGGTTGTCTTTCCCGAACCGTTGGGACCGATAATTCCGATGCGGTCCCCCCGCATGATGATGGTGGTAAGGTCTTTTATTACCGGCCGACCGTCATAGGAAAAAGACACGCATTCCGCTTCCGCCACCAGCCTGCCGGATCGTTCGGCCTCCTGCAGCTGCATCTTTGCCGCGCCAACCCTTTCCCTTCTTTGCCGGCGCTCTTCCCGCATCTTCATCAGCGCCCGGACCCGCCCCTCGTTGCGCGTCCGTCGCGCCTTTATTCCCTGCCGGACCCAGATTTCCTCCTGGGCAAGCTTCCGGTCGAAGAGCGCCTGCCGAGCCGCTTCAGCCTCCAGAAGCGCCTCCCTGCGCTCCACGAAGGCGTCGTAACCGCAGTGGAACGCGTAAAGCGCGCCCCGGTCCAGTTCGGCGATCCGGTTCGCCATCCTGCGTGCGAAGGCCCGGTCGTGGGTGACGAACAGAAAGGTCTTCACATTCTTGAGGAGGAATTCCTCCAACCAGACAATTGTATCGACATCCAGATGGTTGGTCGGCTCGTCGAGAAGCAGAATGTCCGGAGAGGAAACCAGCGCCCTTGCCAGCAGCGCACGCCGTTTCGTCCCGCCGGAAAGCATCTCGAACCGGTCTTCCGGATTGAGCTGGAGTCGAGACAATACACGTTCCACCTCCTGGTGCATATGCCATCCACCCTCGTCCTCCAGTCGCTTCTGCAGGTTTTCCAGCCGCTTCAGGAGCACTTCACCGCCTTCCGCGGCAAGTATCAGCCCCAGATGATGATATTCCGCCAGCAGCGCCGCGGCGTTGCCCATTCCGCCAGCGACTATGTCAAATACCGTCCCGTCGAGCTCCAGCGGTATATCCTGCGATACCAGTGCAACTTTCAGCCCCTGCCTGCGCACGATTTCTCCCCGGTCGGGGACGAGCTCGCCGCTGACAAGCTTCAGTATCGTCGATTTTCCCGAGCCGTTACGGCCAAGCAGGCAGAGCCTGTCACCCGACTCAAGTTGCAGGTTTATCCCGTCCAGCAATGGCTGGCCGCCAAAGGCCATGCTCACATCACGAATTGTCAAAAGCGCCATGTCAACTCCATGCAAATGATTCCCCAAAGCCGGACTGGCCGGAACCGGAAAGGAATTCCAAAATCAATTTTTCAATCATGATGGGCAGGAAACACAATATTTGAAACGCAATCGTTTTTCCGCGAAAATCCAAGAGATTTTCCTGCCCATCCTGTTTATCCTTTTCTACCTGTCATCGTTTTCCATATTCGCCCAAATTCCGTTACACGTCAACAAACCTTGCAATCAAAACCTGCTTTGCTTTTTGCCGGTCGTTAAATCAACCATCCCGGCACCCATTAGATACAAACAAAAACTTCGACAATAACATTAAAAATACATACATGTTACACATCGGCAAATCGTCAAATTTTAATATTACTAAATTTTAATTCTTTTCTAATCAACTGTATTCCAGCACAGTTTCTATATAGCTGATTTATAAGCTTATTTAACCTGATTTTTGTTCATACAATTTTGTGCCCAAATTAATTTTTAGTTTTAATAAATTTTTACCTTGATTTTGGTTGTGTAATATGTTACACAACGCATCAGGTTCACACAAACTGTCGGGATATTTACCTCGAATGGCCGTGATGTTTTCGTGCGCTCATTTTAGCCATCAAAACACGAACCTTTTTAAAACCTGGTAAGGTCAAGCGCTTATTTCGTCCTCCGCCGTGGGCGGACTTAACGAAACCCGCATTGAATACTGACATGAAATCGGTATTGGTGCGGGTTTTCTTTTTCCCGCCGCTGGCGGTAACCGGCACCAACACTGGGGTTTCATGAATATGGACTTCATGCGGGTTTATGGAGTCCGCGAGCTTTATTCCGTTTCCCCCGCCAAGTATCAAAACGGAATAAACAGCCGGTTACCCAGCTTAACCGGGCTTGGCCCAGTTATATACAACAAAAGGAGGAAGAAACATGATTAAGAAGGTCCTCAACGTCAACGGCGTCGAAAGAACGCTCATTGTTGACCAGGAAGCACTCCTGTCCGATGTGCTGCGCAAGCAGCTCCATCTGACCGGCACAAAGGTCGGCTGCGGCACAGGTCAGTGCGGCGCATGCAATGTTATCGTGAACGGCAAACTGATCCGTTCCTGCGTCACGAAAATGAAAAGGGTCGAAAACCTCTCAACCATCACCACCATCGAAGGGATCGGCACGCCTCTCAACCTTCACCCGCTGCAGAAGGCTTTCATTTTCCATCATGCCATCCAGTGCGGTTTCTGTACCCCCGGTTTCATCGTTTCCGCCAAGGCGCTCCTTGACGAAAACCTGAATCCGACCCGCGAAGACGTTCGCGACTGGTTCCAGAAGTACCGCAATGCCTGCCGCTGCACCGGCTACAGCATGATAGTCGACGCGGTCATGGACGCCGCCAAGGTTCTCCGCGGCGAACTGTCCGAATCCGCCATCGAATACAAGCAGCCGGCTGACGGCAGGGTATACGGCACGCGTATGCCTCGCCCCTCGTTTGTCGCCAAGGCCTGCGGCCTCTGGGATTTCGGTGCCGACATGGGTACCCAGCTTCCCGAAAATACCCTCCAGTGCGCCCTGGTGCAGCCCAAGGTGTCCCATGCCAACATCAAGGGCATCGATACCTCCGAAGCCGAGAAAATGCCGGGCGTTTTCAAGGTCGTTACCCACAAGGACATCAAAGGCAAAAACCGCATTACCGGTCTGATCACCTTCCCGACCAACAAGGGTGACGGATGGGATCGTCCGATACTCAACGACGACAAGATCTACCAGTACGGCGACGTTGTCGCCATCGTCTGCGCCGACACCCAGGAAAACGCCAAGGCGGCCGCCGCGAAGGTCAAGGTCGACCTGGAAGTCCTACCGGCTTACATGAACGCACCGGCGGCCATGGCTGAAGACGCCATTGAAATTCACCCCGGCACGCCGAACATCTACTACACCTGCTACAACAACAAGGGTGAAAATGTTGAACCGATTATCGAAAAAGCGGCTCATGTCGCCGAAGGCGAATACTACCTGCAGCGTCAGCCTCATATGCCCATCGAGCCTGATGTCGGCTTCGCTTACATCGACGACCAGGGCAGAACTGTTGTTCACTCGAAATCCATCGGCATCCACCTCCACCTGTACATGATCGCTCCCGGCCTCGGCCTTGAGCCCGATCAGCTGGTCATCGTCCAAAACCCGACCGGCGCAACCTTCGGCTACAAGTTCAGCCCGACCATGGAAGCCCTCGTGGGCGCCGCCGCCATGGCAACCGGCCGTCCCTGTTTCCTCGGCTACGACTGGTACCAGCAGCAGACTTATACCGGCAAGCGCTCCCCGTTCTATCTCAGGGGCAAGCTGGCATGCGACAAGGACGGCAAAATGCTCGCCCTCGATTCGAGCTGGGAATGCGACCACGGTCCCTATTCTGAATTCGGCGACCTGGTTACCCTGCGCGGCGTACAGTTCATCGGCGCCGGTTATGATCTCAAGAACATCCGCGGCGTCGGCCGGACCGTCTGCACCAACCACGGCTGGGGTTCCGCGTTCCGCGCTTACGGTTCGCCCCAGAGCTTCATGCTGGGTGAGTCACTCGTTGACGAACTGGCAAGAAAAGCGGGTTTCGATCCGTTCGAATTCCGCTACAAGAACATCTACCGTCCGGGTGCAACCACGCCGACCGGCCAGGTTCCGGAAGTATTCCCGTTTGAACAGATGTTCGACATGATGAGACCCAAATACCAGGAGGCCAAAGCCAAAGCCAAGCTCGAATCCACCGATACGATAAAACGCGGCGTCGGCGTTTCCCTCGGTATCTATGGTTGCGGTCTTGACGGCCCCGACACATCCGGCGCCTGGGCCGAGCTGATGCCGAACGGCGATGTCACGGTCGGCAATGCATGGGAAGACCATGGTCAGGGCTCCGATATGTCTACGGTGGCATTTGCTCACGAGGCGCTTCGCGCCCTGAATCTGAAGCCGTCGCAGATCAAACTGAGCATGAACGACACCAGTCTCCACCCGAATGCCGGCCCTTCAGGCGGCAGCCGTCAAAACGTGGTTACCGGCAACGCCATCGTCGCGGCTTGCAGACTGCTTCTCGACGCCATGAAGAAATCCGACGGCACGTTCCGCACCTATGACGAGATGGTAAAAGACAAGCTGGCGACCAAATACGAGGGAAGCTGGACAACCCCGTGCACGCACATGGACGACAACGGTCAGGGCAAACCTTTCTGCATTTACATGTATGCCCTGTTCATGGCTGAAGTTGCCGTCGATGTAACAACCGGCAAGGTTGAGGTAGTCAAGATGACCTATGTCGGCGACAACGGTACGATCACCAACCGCGGCACCGTTGACGGCCAGGTATACGGCGGCCTCGCCCAGGGAATCGGTCTGGCCCTCACCGAGGACTTTGAAGACCTGAAAAAGCACACCAACCTGATCGGTTCCGGCTTCCCGTTCATCAAGGACATTCCGGACAACATGGAACTTATGTATGTTGAAACTCCGCGTCCGGACGGCGCTTTCGGCCAGGCCGGCGTCGGCGAAGGTCCTCTGACCTCTCCGCACGTCTCGATCATCAACGCAATTCATGATGCCTGCGGCGTGCGCATCCGGTCCATCCCGGCATATCCGGAGAAGGTCCTCAAGGCCCTCAAGTCCGCGAAGAAGGCATATGATGTCGCCGATGCAATGGCAGACGGCTATATGTCAACGGGTGGTATCGATACGCTGAAGTAATCTTGAAATTCTGGTGATGTGATAAAGAAGCGGACATGGAGATATCATGACCGTGTCCGCTTCCTTTTTACCTGTGTCCTTAATGGTGGTGAGTGCAAGCATATTAATATTCAGGGTTCAGGTAAGAAATGAATATGAAAATTATAGATACCCATTTCAATTTTGACGAACGTTCTGAACGCGGTCCTCCAGGTCTTCACGGGGGAATCGTGTCATTCACCCAGCATGCTCTGCATCCGGGCGAAGAAATTTCCCGCCAGTATTTCCGCTTCCTCTTTGGTCGCCTCTCCCGCAAGCTCTCCCTTTTGCTGATTGAGCAGATGTTCCGGCAGTTCCTCAAGAAAACGGCTGGGACTGCATTCCTGGAACTTGCCGTACTTTTTCCTTTGAAGACATCGGGTTATCGTCAGGTGTTTCCTGGCCCGCGTTATCCCAACATAACAAAGCCGCCGCTCCTCGTCGATTGAAAAATCCTCGTTTATCGATTTTCCGTGGGGCAGCAGCCCTTCTTCCATCCCGACCAGGAAAACATGGGGGAATTCAAGCCCCTTGCTGGAATGCAGCGACATCAGCACAACCGCGTCGCTCCCCGGCTCCTTCTTGCCTTTCCCCGGAAAGTTCTCGTCGTCCAGCAGGGAAACTTTCTCAAGAAAGCCTGCCAGCGTCGGATCGGCCGATTTGTCCTCGAACGCCGCGGCGGCGTTTATGATCTGCTCGACGTTCTCCACCTTCCGCCGTGCCGCTGCCGGGTCATCCATGGTGCGGCGCAATTCCTCTTCTATGCCGAGGGATCTGAACAGGTCTGCGATTTTCTCCGCCAGCCGTCCCTTTTTCGCCAGCCGCTGTTTCGCCTCCGTCATCAGCCCATGGAATTTCAGAACCTCCGCCATGGTTGCAACCGGTATGCCGGGTATCTCGGCCGCACGGCCGAAAGCCTCGAACAGGGAACAGCCACGCTCCATCGACCACTGGTTTATCCTGACCACGGTGCCGTCGCCGATTCCGCGGCGGGGGAAATTGACGATGCGCAGCAGCGCCACCTCGTCCAGCGGGTTGCTGAGCGCCTTTAGGTAGGAGATCGCGTCCTTCACTTCCTTTCTCTCGTAGAATTCCATGCCTCCGATCAGCACATAGGGAATCCCCTCGTAGCGGAGTTGCTCCTCGAAGGCCCTGCTCTGGGCATTGGCCCGGTAGAGGATGGCAAAATCACCGTAGGAAAGCTTGTTTCTGAAGTTTTCGAGCTGAATCTTTTCCACGACCGCTACCGCTTCCTCCTCTTCGTTGCCAGCCACGACCAGATCTATGAGCCTCCCGGCGCCGGAACCGGTCCACAGGGTCTTCTCCTTACGTTTGACGTTGTTTTTGATGACGGTGTTGGCCGCCTGAAGGATGTTCCCGGTCGAACGGTAGTTCTGTTCGAGCTTGACCACCCTGCAGCCCTGGTAATCCTTCTCGAAATCGAGGATGTTGCCCACATCCGCGCCGCGCCAGCCGTAGATACTTTGGTCGTCGTCGCCCACCACGCAGAGGTTGCGGTATTTGCCCGCCAGCAGCTTGACCAGCAGATACTGGGCGGCATTGGTATCCTGGTATTCGTCCACCATTATGTAGCGGAAGCGCTCCCGCCACCAGTCCAGCACCTCCGGACGGCTGTGGAACAGCTCGATGGCCAGCATGATCAGGTCGTCGAAATCCAGCGCGTTATATGCCTTCAGCGCCGACTGGTACCGTGGATAGACCTCCGCCGCGACCAGATCCAATTCGTCACCGCGTTTCGGGGTGTAGTCTCCCGGGCCGATCAGCTTGTTTTTTGCCGCGGATATTTTCCATATTATAGATTCCGCATCGATTTTCTTTCCGTCCACGCTCAACTCTCTGAGTATCTGCCTTACCAGGCCCAACTGGTCCGAGGACGAGTAAATGCTGAAGTTCCGTTTGTAGCCAAGCAGTTGGATCTCCCGCCGCAAGACCCTGACACAGAGCGAATGGAACGTGGAAATGGTAACTCCTTCCGCGAGTTCCCTTCCCACAAGTCCCCGGACCCGTTCTTTCATCTCGTTCGCGGCTTTGTTGGTGAACGTCACGGCCAGGATATTTTCCGGCAGGATTTTCTTCGTTTTGATCAAGTGGGCAATGCGGAAGGTGATGACGCGAGTCTTCCCCGAGCCGGCCCCTGCCAGGACCAGCATCGCTCCCTCAGTCTGCTTGACTGCCGCGAGCTGTTGCGGATTCAAAGTATGTAAATCGGGCATTTGAGACCTCTTAAAATTGTTGCCTGAAACAAGGTTGCATTCAAATCATTGTCATTTCGAGCACCAGCGAGAAATCTTGAGCACGTTTAGTAAAGATGTCTCTCTTCGTTCTACATGACATGTTTTAAAATTGTTTGATTGCAACTGGGTATGAAACGCAAAACAGCCGGGCTGATTGCCCGGCTGTCTATTGATAGCAGAACAGAACACGGAGGTCAAGAAGGGAGCGCGGAACCCCGATCTTCCACACTTTTACACCGAAGCCGCCGATTTTAAGTTGATTTTATTTTGTTCCCGCATATACTGTTGCCCATGCAAAAGAAACATCTCTTCATAGCTGCGCTGTCCGTTCTCGTTCTTCCCGCCTGCGCCCTCCAGAGAGCCGCTGTCGTGCCATCCCCCGGAAAGGCGGCCGGACCGTCCGCTCACAAAGTCGTCGTCGAGCCCGGCTCGCCGGGAATGCTGCCGTGGCAACGTCCCTACTCGGTTGACGGGATAAGATACGTGCCGCTGCTGAAAGCGGACGGGTTCAGGGAAGACGGACTCGCCTCGTGGTACGGCCTGGAGGAGCACGGCAAGCCGACCAGCAACGGCGAAACCTATGACATGTACAAAATGACCGCCGCCCACAAAACCTTGCCGCTCGGATCGAACGTCAGGGTCACCAACAAATCCAACGGCAGGCAGGTCACCGTCCGCGTCAACGACCGCGGGCCGTTCGTGGCGGAACGGGTGATCGATCTCTCTTACCAGGCCGCAAAAGAGCTCGACATGGTAGACCACGGCGTCATCCCCGTTGCAATCGAGGTGGTATCGGTTACCCCTGTTTCACCCGTTACCGACATCGCGCCAATTGCCGGCCAAATCTATACCCTTCAGGTGGCGGCGTTAACGGACCGCGATGCGGCAAGGTCCTTGTCGGAAAGAATGCAGAAGGAATTCGATTTTTCTTTCATCCAGCCGGTGCAGACGGAAAAAGGCTTCTTCTACCGGGTCCACGCTGGAAAATTCAAGTCGAAAGCGGATGCGGAAGCGGCAAAGGCATCACTTGCGGCAAAAGGATTTCCGGACGCCTTTGTTACCTCCCGGCAGTAAGGCCGTAATTTATCATAATTCCATCCCCGATAACGCGGAATCAATCCCCCTCAAACCATCCAATGCGCTACATTCAAGGGCCATTTGCGGAAGTTGAATTTGCGGCTCTCCCGGATTGATGCGAATGACCGTGGCACCGAACTTCGTTCCCAGGCTTTCGCTGAGGTTCCTGATGGTGGGTATGGCGGTACCGGCCCCGATTTCGATGATTGTGAGCGGCGCAGGACAGTCATTGCGCAGGAAAGTCTCGAATGCATCATGCTGCGCGTCCGTCCTGTCGCTTATCCAGGAATAGTCGCCAAACATCAGTATGTTGGGCCGCGCATGCGCGCCGCATGCTGCGCACATGGGAACACGCCGGGCGTGCATGGTTGAGATGTCGACCGGTATTTCCTCGTGGTTTTCCCAGATGGTCCTGCCGCACGGCCGGGTGCACTGCAGGAAATGGATGGAGCCGTGAACTTCCAGGATTCTCATGCTGTCGAAACCGGCCTTCCGGAAATGGCCGTCCACGTTGGAAGTAACCACGAACGAATTCAGACCGAAGGAATCGATCCATTTGAGAAGAAGTGAAAATCCCGGATGGGGAACCGTTTCCCGGTACATATTGAGGCGATGCCCGTAGAAGCCCCAGCCGAATGACGGGTCGGATTCAAAATGGCGCGGATTGGCGGCCTCCACAAAGCTGATGCCGATCTTTTCATAAGCGGGATACGCCCGCCAGAATCCCCGCGGCCCGCGGAAGTCCGGCAGGCCGGAATCTACGCCCATCCCGGCCCCCGCGGTTATGATCAGCGACCGGGATTTGCCGATTGCATCCGCGGCCCGTCCGAAAACGGCTTTTTCCAACATTTGAGTTTACCTCACGTAAATCCTGGCCCCATCGGACAGGGCGCCGTCAAGACCTACCTCGTTCCCCCATTCGTCGAACACTTTCTTCCCGCGACCAATCTCGCCGAGCAGTCCCGCGCCGGCCAGGGCATGCCGGACTTTCATCCCCGGCAACAGGTCGACAACAATGTCATTGACATAAACCCTCATCAGCGGACCTCTGTAATCCGTCCTTCAACTTCGGGGGCGACCACCTTTCGCTCTTTCAAATACCCCACGACAATATCACGCAACTGGCGACTCGCGTCGCTATAAACAAGATTCCCGCCTTTCATGGCCCCACCGGTAACGTTGCAGCCGGCAGCCGAACCGGCTGCTCGGGCAAATACCTTGTAGCCGTCACCGCCCGCCGCAATGAAGTCATTTGTCGCAATTATATACTCTTTGGCGGGATCAATCTGTTTGCCGCCTATAACGGCTTCCCGGATGCGCTTTCCCGGCGGCGACTTTCCGTCATATGAAAATGAAATGCCCGAAACCTGCGGAAAGGCTCCCGAACCCACCGCCGACACACCGTGTTCCAGTGCTTCAATTATCTGTTTCCCCGTAAGACTTATTGAAACGACATAACCGTCGTAAGGGAGCACCGAATAAATATCCCCGACCCGGATCACACCTTTCCTGATTCCGGTCCGTATTCCCCCGCTGTTCAGCAGAGCCGCGTCCGCCCGTGCCGTTAGCCGTACGATGTCGGCTATCAGATCGCCCAGATTTGTTTCCCTCTTCCGGACATTTTCGCCGTCAAGGTCCACGTCGGTCCTGCCCGCCGGCGCATCCAGCTCAGCGTCGACCTTTTTCCGGTACTTCTCCACGAGCGCCTTGACGGCGATGTCCGGTCTGCACATGTCGGGCGAGATGTCGACCAGCCGTCCATCGTGTTCCGTTATTTTTCCATCCTCGACGGTCAGATCCAGCACGCCGAGGGCCTTGCCATGCTCCCATGCCTGGACGATAATCGTTTTGCCCACCGCCACCGGCCGGTCGATCCTGGTATGGGAATGTCCGCCGACTATGACGTCAATCCCCGGGACCTGCTCCGCAAGCAACCGGTCGGCGGCGAACCCGATGTGTGTCAGGACGATTATGAAATCCGCCTGCCTCTTTAGTTCAGGCAGATATTTTTTTACCGTTTCCGCAACGGGTTCAAATTTCAGGCCACGCACATTCTTCGGATGGGTGGTGACAGGTGTATCTTCGGTCACAACTCCCAGGACCGCTATTCGAACGCCTGCCAGTTCCCTTATATAATACGGCTTCAGCAGGCCAAGGCCATTCACGTTGGCCCCCAGGACCGGAAATCGCGCTTCCGAAACACGTTGTTTCAGCACGTCGGTTCCATAATCGAACTCGTGATTGCCCACGGTCATTGCATCGAACCCCATCAGATTCATGAGTTCGATGACGGGCTGCCCCTGGAACAGGTTGGCCCAGGTATTCCCGGAAATCATATCCCCGGCGGCAAGCAGCAGGGAAGGCTTTTCCCGGCGCAGCGTCCCGGCCTCGGCGGCCAGGCAGGCCGCGCCTCCGCGCGGTTCCACAGACCCGTGGGTTCTGTACGGTTCGGCAAATCCGTGAAAATCATTAACATGGAGAATTCTGATAGAGACGGAACCGGCAATGCAGTTGCCTGACGATAGAAGGAAACAAACGAGGACACAATAGGTTATTCTGGAAATATTCATTTTCAGGTTCCCGGGGAACAATCAGGATTTGGCCTGCCCTGCCGCCAAGTATATCATCCCGCAAAAAAAAATATATATCCAAACCCCCGCCAAAAGCCCGCTGAAAATCCGGTACGCTTGCTTCATCAATCCCGGGTTTCCCGTTCCGGCCCGGCAATCTGTGGATGAAGCTTCAAAAAACAGTCACCGCATATCCCGTGTGTTGCTACAGATTCGGGCGGATCAAATGAATCCGGCGCATTTACGGTCTTTCTTCCCATGACCTGCCCGCAATACACGCATATTATCTCGGCAATGTGGTCCATTCCCATTATTGCTCCATTTAGTCCGGACGGAATCAGGGATTATCAAGTAATTTCTGATTATTTTTTACCACTGTGGTTATCAATTTAAATACATTCCGATTTTATACAGGCGAATCATTTATCACTACATTTTTTATCAAAAAGCTTGTGCACCTTTACAACAAGCAACAATTTTCGCAAGTAACCGCTGATGATTCATCGTAACAATCTTTTCTATCAACATATAAATCAGATTATATTAGACAATTGTAATTTTAAACGGATTATTTTTACCACTGTAAAAATTTGTTGTCAATATATTTTTCACTGTAATAATTGTCACTTGCCAAGGAGGGACAAGTGAATCCTAAAGAACTGATTGAAAACGACCTCAAAAAAGGGGAAACGCAGACGGGAGTGGCGATGAAAATAGGAGTTTCCAATGCCACCATTTACAAAATCCTTTACACCCAAACGAGGCCTACGGTCGCCACGCTGGAAAAGATCGCGAAGGCATACGGCGTACCGGTAACCTCCTTTCTTGTCGCCGAAGGAAAAGAACAATACTTACCTTCGGCTCTTACGGATAAAGAGCAGAAACTCATATTGATGTTCCGGAAACTGGATGAACGGCGCCGTGACCGTTTTCTTGAAAACCTGGAAGATATGGTGCTGGCCGCAGGCGAATTGAGTGAGCGCGGAAGCCGGGAAACCGGCATGAAAAAAACGGGCGGAAAGCGCAAG
The DNA here is from genome assembly GCA_035686205.1 of Geobacteraceae bacterium. Lineage (GTDB taxonomy): Bacteria > Desulfobacterota > Desulfuromonadia > Geobacterales > Geobacteraceae > CAIWTU01. The sequence goes on along the minus strand of DASRZQ010000051.1, from coordinate 8,125 downwards.
CAAAATGACTGAAAATATTTCGATTAAACTGGCACCGAACCCGCTCTTCAAGTCACCTGTGCGGGCATTCGGCACTCAGTAGTTTATTTATATTGAACCATCCATAATGTTGAAAACGCTTGCCCCATCGTTTTCGGGCTAACTTCCCGGAACGCTTTATGATGCAATCGGTATCATTTCCGTCGCCAGGACGAGCGCTTCGTTTTCGATGGATAAAGCATGAGAACTGTGCTCGATCAGTTGAAAAAGGTGCAGGAATTTGTCCACTTCGGGCAGTTGGGTCGTTTTCCTGCCGAAGTACTTGCCGGACTGGCCGAATACCTCCGTAACGACCCTGTCGTCATAGATCGCGAAATCATATGAGCTGCTGGTGTCGCGCCCGCTCAGCTCGCCGACGGACGGAAGTTCATCCCGGAAAACGATGCGGACATTGATTCCGTCCTGGAACTGCTGAAGTATTATCTTCTGAATTTCCGGAAATGCCAGTTCGTCCCGGTTCAGGACAAAAATACGGGTGATTTTCACTCCCCGTTCAACGGCCCGCAGATTCGCCTGATAGAAATTAAGCAATGACCCGCGGCTTTCCCATCCCGTGGACACCGGGTCCACCGCCTTGACTTCGTTCCTGGCCTGCTCCACATTCATGGCCCCTTCAAGATAAAATTCCGTCTCCTCCAGCGGTATGAATCCCTGCTGAAGCATCTGGATAGTCCGCTTGGCGCCGGCCAGGAGTTCATGGGCCTTCGCATGGCATTCCGGGTCAGTAATCCCGGCAATAGCAAAGGTTATATCATGCGCGCTAATGTATTGTTCTATCAGCTTTTCCCTGGTTTTTTCCATCTCTTCCCTCAGGAGATAAGTGGCCAGTGACAGCAAAACACCAGTCGCGAAAATTATATAACCGACCTCTTTATAATGCAGGACCCAATGGAATAACACCGCCAGTCCCGAACTGGTCACGAATTCAATAAACACGGCTATATTCGCAAATTTTTTATGCATATCATCCCTCGCAGAACACCCGCACGTTGAACGAAAACAGCAATCCCCTAAACGGAGTTCCGTCTCGACGCAATCATTAAATATGTCGAAGGGAAGAACGAAATCAGGCAACCTGAGATGCGGGGCCATCAACAATTCGGGCGGGTATTATTTTTTAAGACGATACTACCAGAATATGGAGGCGGATGTCAAATGGCGGGCATCTTTACCTTTGACAAGGCAGGGATGCCTGCTGACATTCATGTTCCGGCGGTTGAAGTCCGGAGGGCCGCACAGCTGCATGGCGGCCCCTCCGGCCATCTCATTTACCGCGAAGAGAACTGGTGATAGGTATCCAGTGCCGCGGGGAACGGGCCCAGCGCCCTTTCGAAAATACCCAGGGAGAATGCTATTGCCAGTCCGTAGTTGGTTATGGGAACGCCGGCCTGCTGGCAACGGATGATCCTTGACAGGACCTCGCGCCGGTTCCACATGCAGGCGCCGCAATGCACCACGAGCTTGTAGGGGCTCATGTCGGCGGGGAAATCATGGCCTTGGATATGCGTGAATTCCAGTTTTCCGCCCACGTACTGCCGCAGCCAGCGGGGCAGTTTTACCCGTCCTATGTCCTCGCCTATCGGGTGATGCGAGCATGACTCGCAAATGAGGATATTGTCTCCGGGCTGCAGCTCGTCTATGGCCATCGCCCCCTTCACGAACTCGACCAGATCGCCCTTGAAACGGGCAAAAAGTATGGAAAAAGAGGTCATCGGCACATCGTCCGGCGTATCACCACCAACCTTGAGGAATGCCTGGGAATCGGTGACAACCAGAGCCGGCGGCCTTTTCAGGCGGTCCAGTGCATCGCGGAGCTCCCTTTCCTTGACGACCATGCAGTAAGCATCGTTGTCGAGGATATCCCGTATCGACTGGACCTGCGGCAGGATCAGGCGTCCCTTCGGCGCCTCCAGGTCGATGGGGATGACAAGAACGGCCATTTCGCCGGCAGGCACGAGATCGCCGATAATGGCCGGAGAATTGATGAACTCCTCCGGAGCCGAGCGTATGAGGGCCTCGCGCAGGTCGAGAATCCCCTCCCCTTTCGCCGCGGTGGTTTGGACAAAAGGAATGTTGATTTCGTTCAGGCGTGTAAGCTGCACCGCGTCAGGGCATGCCACGTCGTTCTTGTTGAAGACGACTATTACCGGAATTTTCCGCTCGCAGAGCTCGGAAAGAATCCCTTCCTCGAATTCGCCCCATTCTCCCGATACCGTGACGATTACCCCGATATCGGTGCGATCGAAAATCTGGAATGTACGCTGCACGCGCATTTCCCCAAGCGCTCCCACATCGTCGATCCCGGCCGTGTCAATGAAAAGAACCGGACCGATGGGCAGAAGCTCCATGGGCTTCTCGACCGGGTCGGTCGTGGTGCCGGCAATGTCGGAGACGATTGATACGGTCTGCCTGGTCAGTGCGTTCAGCAGCGATGATTTGCCGACATTGCGGCGTCCGAAAAGTCCTATATGGAGACGAAATCCCTTGGGTGTATTCTTCATTCTCTATTCTTTTCCTTCCTGAGCGGAGAGCCCAGCCTGGTGACGCTCTCCGCGGATACTAGTTCGTCAAACTCTTCCGCGGTCAGAAGCCGATTTTCAATGACAAGCTCACGAATGCTCTTCCCCTGGCTTTGAGCTTCTTCCGCGACCTTCAGCGCTGCGTGATAGCCAATTGCATCTACCAACGAGGTTACAGTGGCTGTCGCGCTTTCCACATACTGCCGGCACTTTTGTTCGTCCGCTTCCAGACCGGCAACGCAATTCCTTCGCAGTATGGAACATGCGTTCGTCAGCAAATCAAGGCTCCCAAGCAGCGCATCGGCAATGAGCGGCATGAAAGCGTTGAGTTCCAGGTTGCCGAGGGAACAAGCGTACGAAATTGACTGGTCATTGGCCATGACCGTCATCGCGGCCTGGGAGACGGCTTCGGGTATAACCGGGTTTACCTTGCCCGGCATTATCGACGACCCCGCCTGCCGTGGCGGGAGTCGTATCTCGCCAATTCCCGCGTCGGGACCCGACGAGAGAAGTCTGAGATCGGTCGCCGTCTTCAGCAGGTTGCTGGCGCATGCCTTCAAAATGCCGCTGACTTCGACAAATACATCCGTGTTTTGGGTTGCTTCAATCAGGTTTTCCGCCCGGGCCAGGCCGAGACCTGTGATTGTGCGCAAATGTTCAATCACCCGGAAGATATATTTACGCGGAGCTGCCAGCCCCGTCCCGACCGCCGTCCCCCCGAGGTTCATAACCCTCAGGCGTTCCTCGCATTTGTAGATCCGCCAGCGGTCGCGGCCGAATGCCTCGGCATAGGCGGACATTTCCCTCCCCAAGGTTACCAGCACAGCGTCCTGAAGCTGCGTCCTGCCTATCTTTACAATATGGGCGAATGCTTTTTCCTTCGCCTGAAATTCCTCCAGAAGCGCCACGACTTCACGCTCCAGCACCCGGAGCCGCTGTATCGCCGCAACTTTCAGTGCCGTCGGATAGGTGTCGTTAGTGGACTGGTGTAAGTTTATATCCTCAAGAGGACTTACGGAGGCGTAATCGCCAAGGGGCTTTCCCAGCAGCTGCAGCGCACGGTTGGCAAGGACCTCGTTGACATTCATGTTCGTCGACGTGCCTGCGCCCCCCTGCAGGGCATCGGTAACGATATGCGCGTCGAGTGCCCCTTCCATCATTTCGGTGCAGGCCTGCTCAATGGCATTGGCTTTTGCGTCGTTCCACCAGCCGAGTTCATGATTGGTACGGGCACAGGCCAGTTTCACCGCCCCGAAGGCATGTATAAGCGCAGGGTTAACCGGCCTGCGGGAAAGAGGGAAATTTTCGACGCTTCTGAGTGTATGGACACCATACATCACATCTGCAGGAATTTCCCGTTCTCCGAGCAGGTCTTTTTCGATGCGGAATTGTGTCATGATTTATTAACCTGACCACAGACCGGCAGTAAAGGGTTAAGATGCGGGGCTTAGCTTCAGCCTTGGCTTCTTAACCTTTCACCTTTTGCCTGTTCTAAAAATACAAATCCCGGTTCTTGTCTTCCTTGATCTCCTGCAGCCTCTTCACGACATTGTCTTTCATATCTCCGTCATCCATCTTGCCAAGCTCTTCTTCGATCAGCTTCTCGCCGACCTTCAGCGTTTCCGGGGTTGCATAGTCCACGAGATACTCTTCCAGCGTGAGCAGTGCGTTCGGTGTGCAGAATTCCTTGATGAATCCGGGAATGCTGAATTCCATGAAGTGTTCCCCCGTCCTGCCGACGCGGTAACATGAGGTGCAGAAACTTGGAACGTAGCCGTCGTTCATCAGTTCACGCATGACCTCGTCCAGGGAGCGTACGTCGCCGAGCTGGAACTGCTCGCGCTCCATGACCTGTGCATCTCCGGCCTCGGTATAGCCGCCCAGTTCTATGCGGCTGCCGGCATCGATCTGAGAAACTCCGAAAGACATGCATTCGCGGCGCACCTGCGGATTTTCCCGGGCGGTAAGAATAAGGCCGGTGTAAGGAACCGCAAGGCGGAGGATGGCGATGATTCTCTTGAAGTCATCGTCATTCACCAGGAGGCTTTCGTCCAGGTCGACGCCCGCGGCGGGCCTCAGCCTAGGGAAGCTGATGGTGTGGGGTCCGACATTGTAGCGGTCCTGCAGATAAAGGGCATGGGTGACAAGACTGAGCACCTCGAACCTCCAGTCGTGAAGGCCGAACAGTACTCCAAGGCCAACATCGTCGCAGCCGGCTTCGAACGCGCGGCTCAGGCCGTCCAGACGGTACAGGTAGTTGCCTTTGCGGGTGTTTTGCGGATGGATTTTCGCGTATGTCCCATGATGGTATGTTTCATGGAATATCTGATAAGTGCCGATCCCCGCTGCCTTTACGATCGCGTAGCCATCGTGGTCCAGGGGGGCCGCGTTGATATTGACTCGCCTGATTTCGCCGTGGCCCGCTTTTGTCTCATACACGGTCCTGACGGATTGGGCAATGAACTCCGCGTCGTATGCCTGGTGTTCGCCGAAGACCAGTATCAGCCGCTTGTGACCGTTGTTCTCCAGCGAAACCACCTGCTGGCGGATTTCATCCTCGGTCAATGTGCGGCGAATAGCGTATGTATTACTTCGCTTGAAGGCACAGTACGAGCAGTCATTTACACATTTGTTGCCAATGTACAGCGGCGCGAAAAGTACGATTCTGTTGCCGTATACATTCTTTTTCAGTTCACGCGCCGCCGCGAAAATTTCCTCGATCAGTTCCGGCGAGTCCGCCAACAGCAAGTCCGCGGTCTCGGCAACGCTCAGTGCTTCTTTTGCCATACTCTTGGCGATTATTTCGCGAACACGTTTCGCATCCGGCTTGTTGCCCTTCAGCAGGCCGTTGATATGCGCCTCGTCTATGAAATCAATCGCCCCTTCGCTCAGTTTTATTGCTGGCATTCCGCTCATAAATTCACCTCTCTAAAATGGTTATGCGGCATTTTTGCGGTTCGGCGAATCTCCCCTGCCGCTTCCCACTGTTCTGCCGATGGATAGAATCCTCCGGTGCATGCATGACCTGCAATCGGCCGCGGTCTCGTCGATGCATGCCTTAGCCGGGTATATCTCATACATGGAACGGTATTTCCGAGGCGTCATGTTCGGCATGACTATGTTGGCGCCGCGGGAAAGCCCCAGTTCCCTGCCTGAATTCGTGTTCAATGTAGCGAGCGCTGTGGTGCTTGGAATGTTTGCCGACGGGCATACGAGACGCGCAAGAGCTATTACCTTGTACGTCATTTCTTCGGTATTCGGAACCTGCCGACCTTCCGGAGCCGACAGCAGCTCGTCGCTCCGGCCGAGAGGCGTCTCGTGGTGCGGTATGTAGGGACCCACTCCGATCATGTCCAGGTCGAGCGTCCTGAAAAGCATGATATCTTCGGCGAGATCGTCGTAGGTTTGTCCCGGAATCCCTATCATCACACCGCTTCCGGCTTCATAGCCCATACGCTTTAACAGTCGCAGGGTTTCGATGCGATCCGAGGCCGAACCGGCAACAGGCGGATGGATCCTTTCGTACAGCTCCCGGCTGGATGTCTCGAAGCGGAGCAGGTACCGATCCGCGCCAGCCTCTTTCCATTCCCTGTATTCGTCTTCCGTCCTCTCGCCGAGGCTCAATGTAACGGCCAGTTCCGTTTCCGACTTGATGCGCCGGACAAGTCCGGATACCCACTCCTTCCTGATGCCGTGATCTTCGCCGGCCTGCAGGACGACGGTGCCGTACCTGTAGCCGACGGCCTCATGGACGCACTCCATGATCTCGTCTTCGGGCATCCGGTAGCGCTCCAGTCCGCTGTTGCCGGCGCGAAGACCGCAATAGTGGCAATCCCTGGCGCAGATATTGGAAATTTCCAGCAGGCCGCGAAGATGAACCTCGTCTCCCACATTGGCGCGGCGGGTCTCGTCAGCCCTGCGCCAAAGATCTTCCAAACGTGCTTCGTCGTCAGTCCTCAGCCAATCTATTATTTGTTGCTTTTCCATCCAGACCCCTTTCCCGGTAACTGCCACATAATGCCGTGCTGATTTCACATAAACATCGATTCCTGGCAGTCATCTTACATGAGTCCGGATATTACACCTTGACCTGCGTCAACTTATTCATTTTTTCGATGATACCATAGAGCGGTTAATGCAGACAAGAACAAGCTATTCCAAATGTTTCAGGAATTTTCATACACGCTTTTTTTGATTATCTTCAAGCACCCCGCAAAGAAAAACAACGGCCGGATGCAAATGCACCCGGCCGTGAATAAAATGACATAACTTCGAGATCTTGCCGATTCCTACAGCTGTTGTCTCTTGAAGTAGTGAGTGTGGAGCAGGTGATGGGACTTCTCGCTCAGAGGCTTGCCCAGGAACTTCTCATACAGCTGGATGATGTATGGGTTTTCGTGGGATTTTCTGAGCTTCTTGCCTTTGTCCTCATCATAAAGAACCTGGGTTCTCTTCTTGAGGAGTTCCATGTCACCATGGTGATAAGGCTGTCCGCCGCCGCCGATGCAGCCGCCGGGGCAAGCCATAACTTCGATGGCGTGGAATTCGGACTCGCCTGCCTGAACTTTCTCAAGAAGTTTCCTTGCATTGCCCAGTTCATGAGCGATACCGATGTTCAGAGTGTGAGGACCGACCTGAACCTTGGCGGCACGGATGCCTTCCATACCACGGACGGCTTCGAAATCGACCTTGTCGAGGGTCTGGCCGGTTGCCAGTTCATATGCCGTTCTCAGAGCAGCTTCGATAACGCCGCCGGTTGCGCCGAAGATCGGAGCGGCACCGGTGGACTCGCCGAGAGGAGCATCGAAATCTTCATCCGGGAGGTTGGCGAAGTCGATGTTCATTCTCTTGATGAGGCGTGCCAGTTCCCTTGTGGAAAGAACGATGTCGACGTCGGGATTGCCGTTGACGGCGAATTCCGGACGGGCACACTCGTACTTCTTGGCGAGACAAGGCATGATGGAAACAACTACCATCTTCTCACGCGGAATTCCGAGGATGTCGGCATAGTAGGTTTTTGCGATGGCGCCGAACATCTGCTGCGGAGATTTCGCGGTTGAAGGAACGTCGAGGAGATCCGGGAACTGGTGCTCGAAGAACTTGACCCAGCCCGGGCAGCAGGAAGTCAGGATCGGCAGCTTGACTGACTTGTCGCCGTCGAGGAAACGGGTAAGCCTGTCGAGGAATTCCGAACCTTCTTCCATGATGGTCAGATCGGCGGCGAAATCGGTATCAAACACGTGGTCGAAACCGAGCTTGCGGAGTGCGGCAGCCATTTTGCCGGTTACGGATTCGCCGACGATGCCGAAATCTTCACCAAGAGCGGCGCGAACGGCGGGAGCGGTTTGAACTACGGTAACCTTGTCGGGGTCGGCCAGAGCCTGGACAACCTTCCAGGAGTGGTCGTTTTCAACCAGTGCGCCGACCGGACATACGGCGGTACACTGACCGCAGTTGGTGCAGACGGAATCACCCAGATTCATTTCGAAAGCAGGTGCGACAACGGCGGAGAAGCCCCTGTTTACACCGGAAAGAACGCCGCAGGTCTGTACGTCGTTGCACATGGT
>DASRZQ010000050.1:0-9388 GCA_035686205.1 Geobacteraceae bacterium | reverse complement strand
ACCTGAAGTGTATCCAGGACCTCCAACATACTATGCACCGGGGCCTTATTACGCACCAGGAGCATACTATGCACCGAGGGTTTATGTAGCACCGAGAGTGTATTATGCGCCGAGACCATACTATCCCGGTGGAGTCTATCGGCCTTACGGGAGTGGGTGGTAAAATATACATATATAAATAGCAGAACTAGGGGAGGGGCGAAGTAAGTCCAAACTGTGGGTCAAAGCATTCAGTTCACGACATGTTCTTAAGGTGTTTTAGGAGAAAAGGACATGAAAGATGACGCGGAAAAAAGACTCAACATCTTGTTTGCGACGGCAAGATCGGTAAGGCCCGATACTTCGGCTGCTGAAGAATTTTTTGAGACCCGACTGATGGCCCGAATCCGGGAAACCAGAGAGAGGCTGCGACCGTGGTTCTTCTGGGTGTGGCGGCTTACTCCGGCATTTATGGCGGTGGTTCTGGTGCTCGGGGTATTCTGCCTGATCATGGATGAAAGCCAGTCACCTGACTTTTTTACGGCCATAGGTAACGATCATGCGGAATATGAACTCACCAGTTACCTGGGAGAGGGGTGACACGGGGAGTTTATAAGAATGCTTTTATAAACTGACATGTAAATTGTGTAATTATATTTAAAATTTTTTTCGCTACAGGCCTTAATGTGCAATATGCAGAGTCTGTAACATTACTTTTTTGGAGGCAGAATACTTCAGACTAAGGAGAAAAGAAATGAAAAAGACCATTTCTATCGCGCTTGCGGCCATAGCTCTGATCCTGGTAAGTTGCCTTTCAGCGTTAGCTGCTTCCGGCGGGCATGGTGGATATGGCGGACACGGTGGACACGGCGGATACGGCTGGCACGGTGGACACGGCGGACACGGCGGATACGGCGGATACGGCTGGCACGGTGGAGTAGGTATCTGGATTGGTCCGGGGTGGTGGGGTCCGTATTATCCCTCTTATCCCTATTACCCGTACTATGCAGTGCCACCCGTTGTCACCCCGCAGCAGCCCGAAGAATACATCGAGCCTGTCCCGCAAGAGAATGAGCCGAGTTACTGGTATTACTGCCAGGATCCACAGGGCTACTATCCGTATGTGAAACAGTGCCCGAAGGGGTGGACTAAGGTACCTCCTGCTACTGAGCCTCCGGGCCAATAAGGAGTGAAAACATGACTAAGTTCTTGAAAAATATGTTTTCCATTATGGCGCTGATGGCATTGTGCGGATGTGCATCTGTACCGACCGGCCCAAGCGTGATGGTACTTCCTGGCGCCGGAAAGTCTTTTGATAACTTCCAGGCTGATGATGCTGCCTGCAGGCAGTGGGCGGGAATGCAGATCGGACAGTCGCCTCAGCAAATCGCTAATCAGAATACGGCCGCTGGATCTGTCGGTGGCACGCTCATTGGGGCGGGCCTGGGTGCTGCCATTGGCGCGGCATACGGAAACCCGGCTGCCGGTGCCGCCATTGGCGCGGCAAGCGGGCTTCTTGTCGGAACGTCAGCTGGAGTTAACGCCGGCCAGGCTTACGGGTGGGATGCCCAGCGACGATACGACATCGCGTACAAGCAGTGCATGTATGCCAAGGGAAACCAGATTCCGGGTGTAAGGAGGTATAGTACGGCTCGCTATACAATGCCGCCGCCTCCACCTATAATGCCACCATCAGGCCAGGAGAAGGTGTGCATGACGCTGAATATCGAGTTTGATACCAACAATGCGGTTATCAAACCCGAGTATTACATGGAAGTCGAAAAAGTCGCCAAATTTATGGAAAGATATCCCCAGGTTAAAGGGATTATCGAAGGACATACCGATAGCGTGGGCAGTGCGAAATATAATCTTAAGCTTTCCCAAAGGCGCGCGGAAAGCGTCGTCAATATGCTGGTGGGAAAGTTCGGCATTAGCGAGTCACGGCTCTCGGCAAAGGGATATGGTTTGACCAGGCCTATCGCCGACAATAGTACACGGGATGGCCGACAGATGAACCGGAGAATAGTGGCTAATTTCGGCTGTGTAACGGCGGAAAAATGAAACGTAACTTCTTCCTGTGCTAACAAGTGGGAAATCCGCTGTTGATCTTTGATCGCTTTTTATATTGTCTCCTCAGGGGAAGGAGTAATCTGAAAAAGCCGTGGTTGATTTATTTACCTTTTGAGCAATCCTCATGATTCAGGACATCAAAATGGCACGATTATCCCGAACCACACCAGAACCCTCCCATTGAAAGGAATCGACGAACCACCGCGCCCCAAAGCAACGTTGTGTTTTGTCAGCCAGCTGTGAGTGTCGGAGTCGAAAATCCCGGCAGATACTGTCAGGATATTTTTCCCTATCCCTCCCGCAAGCATGATTTTGCCGCTTGTCCGCTGGATTCCGGCTTGTTTGAAGGCGGCTGTTGACAGGCCTCCACCCGCGGCGAGAGTGCTTGCGGCGCCTGGCGAGATAAATATGTCGAACTGATGATTTTCCGCAAGGGGGATTTTGCCGCTTAAAAGAAGCATCTCGGTACGGTTATCAAGGGTTATGGCGGCACTGACAGTCGAAGGAAGATCGTTTGCCCAGGCTTCCATTGCCAGTGAGAGCAGAAACGGAAAAAGGAAGGCTGTTACAAAAAAATGAACAGTGACAACATGATTAACTGGAGTAAGCGTCTCGTGTGTCAGGTTGTTCACCCCCTTCCCGGGGCTGCAAGGACGGCACCAAGCCGGCGTTATGACTTTCTATGAGGCAATAGCCGTGCCATCAGCCTTCATGGGATATAACATGCTGATATGTCACAATATATTTTGTCGTGTGATTGTCGGCGAAGTCAATCGCGAGTAATTGTTTGTAAAGATTGCGATAAGATTTGACAAAAGGGACGACTGGTGGCAATCAGAAAGAAATATTCTTTCGCCGGATACCGGCATTTATCAAGGGGATTAATCGTTCACGCGTTCAGCGAATATGTAAACGCTTCTGTAAAGCATCTGTAAAGTTTTGATGTTTACCATGATATAATTTCAGAAAACAAGGGAAGGATGTTGAAGAAATGACCGAATACGCCATTTCCTTGTCTCACGGTTTCCAGTTTGATCTTGGATCGTTTCTCTTTAGTCTCCGTCCGCTTTTAGCGGTAGCAATTCTGGGATTTTGCCTTTACATTATTCTGAAAAAGCCGAATTCGAAATGAGAGCAGCGATACCGGCAACCTGCTTTTCCATTTCCCGCAGAAGCAAGCCAAGTCTGCCTCCCGCGAGATTATCGATTCAAGGGCGTTTCAAGCTGAAGTTCCATCTGGATGCTTCTTAATTGATTCACGGGAGGCCGCGGCGCCGAAGGGCACGCCGATGGAGAAGCATTCCAAGGTATTTGTTGAAGGGATGACTTCGTTTCAGGAAACGGAATACGGGGGGATTTCGTGTTCCGATTTCGAAAAGCAGCGCCAGGATTCTTTCGTTTCCACCCCGGACCATTCCTTCGCGCAATATGTCGAGGGCTTTCCTTTTTTTGCCGGCGGCAAGGTATACCTTCCCCAGATTCAGATAGTGGTCCGGATTATTCCCGTCATACTCGATTGATCCGAGACAGAGGTGTTCTCCCACCAGGAAGTCGCCCCGTTCCATGGCTATACACAACCCCGCAAAGGAATGCCATTCGGGGTTGTCGTGCAGTTCCAGGGCTTTCTCCAGATAGCCCAGTGCCGTCGTGAAGTTCTCTTCCTCGAGGGCTTTCCGTGCCAGTGCGATGTACTCGTCGGACTTCTCGATATCCAGCTTCTCCATCAACATCTCCCATACCATAATAAATAAGACTCCGGAGGTTAATTAAATAGTGACAGATAACCCATACGATGTCAATTTTGCTTCAAAACAAATGGCATGCAGGGTTTCATTTCCCGGAACCTCTGACATAACAATACGCCTTATTTTTGAGATGTCGTGTCTTCCCTGGTTGCCAAGAGATAATTCCTGAATCCTCGGCCAGGTTTGTGGCAGCCAAAGCGATTTTCGAAAGGCGGATGACGCTGCGGAAGAATCATTCCTTCCCATATTGCAGGCAAAACGTGATAGAATCCAGACTCTACAGACTGAGTCGCTCAAACAAGATGACCGACATATTTTTTTGCCACGGGATATAGCACGATGACCGAAGTAATCTCCTCAACAACACACATGCTGTCAGTCTTGAAACTCTTCCTTATCCCTGTCGGCGGCGGCATTCCTGCCGGGGTATTGCTAGCTCAAGCCAAAGGCCTGGCCTGGCCTGTTTCGGCGCTGCTTTATCTGGTTTCAGACATTGTCCTGGCCTTTGCTTTTGAACCGATCCTTCGGCTTTTCGCGTTCATCTGCGGAAAAATTCCATTTTTGGCTCGTGTCGGCGCCGCCTTGAAAGCTGCAAAGGCTCGCCGCGTTTCCCATATGAGCAGGACTGGTGCCGGACCCGTCGGGCTCATCATGATTGCTTTCGGCGTCGACCCCATGACAGGACGCGCCTCCGCGCATGCTGCCGGTCACGGGTTCATTGCCGGATGGGCCTTTGCCATCGCCGGCGACATGCTTTACTTTGCCGTCATTGCCATAACGACGTTGCGATTGAACACGTATATTCGAGACCCGGACAATACCATGCTGATAATCCTGGTTGCGATGTTCAGCATTCCAGCACTCGTTCGGTTTGTTCGCGGCAGACAATTGCCTCAAAGGATAAAACGAATTTTGCCGGAGACATAATACCGGGTACATAAGAAACGAATTTTAAATTCGTGTTATTTCCCTGAATACATTTTCAGTTCTCACTCCCGGTTCAATACCACGATTTCCACGCGCCGGTTCAACTGGCGTCCTCCGGCAGTTGCGTTGCTGGCTACCGGGTAGGCTTTTCCGTAGCCTTTCGTCGTAATTCTTCCTGCGCTGACTCCCTTCTCCAGCAGGGCATTTCGAACTGCCTCCGCCCGAATTTGAGAGAGGCGAATGTTATACTCCGCCTTTCCTACACTGTCCGTGTGACCTTCGATCAGAACCCCTCTGTCAGGATATTTCTTCAGGAAACTGGCGAGTTTCCCGATGGCTTGCAAGCCCCCGGGCATAAGAGCAGCCCTGCCTGTTTCAAAAAAGACATCACCGAGCGTAAGGACAATCCCGCGTTCGGTCTGTTTGCCTTTCAACTCAGCCATTTCGGCTTCACTTTTGGCCTTCTCGGCCTCATTCTCACGGATTTTGAGGAGGGCTGTCTCCTTTTCCTTTTGAAGCAGTTGGACTTCTTTATCAGCCATGTTCTTCTCGGCATCGGCGACAGCTATCCGGGCTTTTCTTTCGGCCAAATAGGCCAGGTGTTCCTGTGCCGGTGCATCACTTGCCTGTTCGGCCTGTTTCAATGCCTGGTCCGCCTCATATGAAGCAACCGGGGCATTGGCTGTTATTTTGGCGTCAGACTGAACCTTGGCGTATGCCGAACGCGCCCGTAATAACGAATCCGTGGTGACAGGAGATGAAGTACATCCGGCTATCACGAAAACCACAGGCAAACAGAGAATGAGGTATTTCTTGGGGCCGTATGTAAAAAAACGGCTATGTGTCATATTCTGTTCCTCCCTAATAATAGTAGATCTCCTGATTCTTTTGATCCTTATCGATCTCCCTGAGCAATGCTTTTATGTTGTCACGCAACTGAAGTGCTTTTGCCGAGCCCGCTTTTGCCCTGGCAAGATCCGCGTCGGCCTGTGCTTCTTCAAGCAGGTTGCGGGCCTGGTCATATTCTCTTTTGTCTGTGGCTGCTTTTGCAGCCTGCAACTTATCATTGGCCAGCTTCAATTCGAGCGGAGCATTTATGGTGGCATAGAGGTCCCTCGCCGACACGATCGATTTTTCAGTGTTCGCCGTCTGCTCCCTGAGGGCTTTTTCCTCTCCGGCGCAACCGCTCATGCCTGCCAAACCGAACAGCGTGAGCACGCAGATAATGTGATACGCATGAATCCTCATCTTGTCCTCCTTTGCCTGGAATCCTTCAAATGTGACCAATACTGAAGCTTTGCCGCCTGCAGGTCATCAAGGAAGCTTTGGCTTGTATTCCCCGAAAAAAAGACGTAAACCAATTGGAACAGCATAATGCGAGTTTATCGTCGAAGAGGACCCTCCTTTCGATTTCATTAAATTCACGGCAATACAATTCATTTTAACCCCTCGCTCTCCTTTATCAAGAAAAGGACCGATTATTATCCGGAGGAACATCTGCTGCGGAATTCCCTTACTTCCGCGCTTGCATAGAACTCATGGCCGCTTTAAAATTATTATTGAAATAGCCTGATCGCCTCACTGTTGTTGACTAAACACCTTGGAAACGGGGCTGAAGATCGTTTGTTGGATGGCTTGAACTTTGTCTCTGGTAAAATGGAGAGGGTGTGTGCTATGAAAAAGTCATGCTTTGTGATGATATTTACAGGTTGCATCCTTCTCGTTAGTTGTTCCCGGCCTGTTATTACAATTCTCGTCCCGGGTGCCAACCAAATTGAATTATCCGATTCATCTCCTCCAATTGGCTATGATATGATAGGATCTGTTACTGGCACGGATGGTGAAGGTTGCGGTATTTTCGGTTATAACGGTACCTACGAAAGAGCCAGCATTGATATTCGTAATACTGCAAGATCTATCGGGGCAGATTACATACAAATAACAGGTATAATGGAGCCACATTCTGAAATATTTTGTTACGACAATAACTTTGTATTATATGGAATAGCATACAAACGCAGCACTAACTCCTCAGTTACCAGGCAACACAATATGTCACAATAAGACAACATTTCACAATCTTATCAAAAGAAGGTTGTTGAGTAGTCAAAGTGATGACTGCATGGTCAGTCTTTGCGTTTTGCAGTTTTATTTGAATAATGCGCCACCGAACAAAGTCAATTCAACATCTTTTAAACTTCAGTCCGAACATGATAAGACCTGCCAAACCAAAGCTGAAAAGAACAATAGGCGAAGGCACTGGGGTGGGTACCACTGACAGGGTAACATTGTCAATAGCAACTAGCTGGTCCAGAGAATGATTAGGATTGAAAACAGAAATGTTTATAAAAAATTCCTTGTAAGCAGATTCGGACGATTGTAAAAATTATTCAGTGAAAATTGAGCCAGTAAAAACATCCTTCGCGGCTACAGAAGAACTTGGCCCCCAATCGATCTCTTTATATGAAAGAGAGTGCAGCTTGCCGTCGGTTGTCATACCATCAGTTTCGACATAAAAATATCCATAAGGATGCGGGTCTGTGGTATTTGCCGGATCATATGACCAGGCCACTCCATAATCCATGGAAAGAGAATAAGGTACAGCATCAGGAGTTATAGCAATGCTTGTGGACAGATAACCGGGAGTGTTATGAAATAAAGCAAAATCCCCGCGCATCTGACTATTCCAAATTCCCAAATTCCAGGTGTTCTTGTAATCATTATGCATTTCCGGGTAATCTGTTGAGATTACATCACCAGTTGGTTGCCAGCCTGCAAGGGTGCCGGAAGAGAAGTCCCAGCTTGTTATTATATTCCCTTTAGCCACGCCGGTTATGCTAAACAGAGAGACCACCACAAACGCAACTGAGAAACATGCCCGGGTTATGAACATATTGACCTCCTTTTTATGCTTGGTACATTTTCCCCGTTTGCTTTTGATAACTGGCAGAATTGAGTGATACGTTACCAGAAGTTTGACATTCAGCCTATTAAGTACCATCCGGATGATTGGTTTGATTTTATTGTAAGTGAAATATTATTAAATATTAGCAAGTAGATATGTTGTTATGTTTTACGTATACCATTAATATTATTCATGTCAATTAGCATAAGAATCATTAATATGATAAATAACAGATACAAAAATTCTGATGTTAATTAATAGTAACAACTAAGCGTGTACCATAACACGGATTTAAGAAAATATATTGAAGAGGAAATGAGAAAATTGTGTTTTGTCTAATCTAGATAAATTCCTGCCTGTATAAATCCATATTCTTTAAGGAAGCATTGACAGATTGAGAGAATTGGCACGTTTGATAATCAATTTCCAACAGGACATCCATAAACGAGAAATACGAAAAATCCGCAGCAGTGCCAAGAAACGAAGACATGACCGAAATCGTAGCGGAGATCCCGGAGGGGCATCTCCACCTCCGCACCATGGTGCTGCTTGCCGATGGTTCTTCAATCTATTTACAGGAAGCCACCGTGGCCGCTGTTGTGCGGGCGTACGTTTCGGTTAAGACAGATCCTCTCCGCAAACGCGTAGTGCTCAGGGGACGGAAGGTCCCCGACCGCAAGGAGGGATACGCCGAGTGGCAGCTGTTGGAAGAGCCTTGATACAGGCTCTTTGAGAGTCCGGGGCCGGACCAGGCTGCGTTGAGTTAAACCGGTCAGACCCCGGGATCACTGGAATCTGAATCCGTGACGCCTTCACGCCTTCGTCTGCGCGGAACGCCTCGGTTTCTTGCATTTCCGTGAGATGTGACCTCACGGCGAAGTTTTCCCGGCGTAACAGGCGCGGAAGGGTGTCAGCGGCGTTCAAACCCCGGCATTCCGCTTGCCTCGGCTTCAGGCGTCACGGATTCAGGTGGAACTCTAAAGTTTTTGGGTATTTTTGGGCATATGTGCCGAAATGTACTTCCAAATGTTTGCCAGCGGAATAGATAGAACTGTGAAAAATTTTAAGACAATCTTCACCGATTGCCTGTATTGACCAATAAAGAAGTTTTGAAAGAGCAGGGGATAGGAGCGTAAAGACCTGAAGCCCGGTTTTACTTTTTCAGAAAGTGCATGTCTGGAATTCATATCAAGGTTCAGCAAGTCCGAGTAGTCTTCTGGTCCGAGGAATTCCTTCAACCTGGTGGCAGTTTCACTGCAGAGCTTCTCCGAACCGGGCGATAAAGCGGCATTAGTTTCGTGGAGTCGAATCCTGATCAGAAGCGCCCTTAATACGTCTCCCGGCGTTATCCGTTGTTCGGATTCAGGGTCGCCGAAGATGACAAACGATTCTTCCCTTTCACCTTTCCTGAGAATGACCTCATATCTCGGGATGGGTGGACCGTTCCGCTCCCCGCTCGGACCCGGCGAGATTTCGATGTTCAGTCTGGCCAAAAACTCCGGCAATGCGCTTCCCATGGACGTTTTGCTCCCGTAACCTCCTGTAATCAAAAACTATTTTTGTATTTTAATACTGTTTTTACACAAAAATCAATCCACAAAAGTAACCCTGTTAATCTCCCTCAGGGTCGTTTCTCCAGCCGCTACTTTCTCCATGGCGGAATCCCGCAGGAAAATCGTTCCCGTCTCCACGGCCGCCTTCTTAAGCTCGGCGATGGGCGCCTTGGCGATTATCATCTCCCGGATCTCGTCGGTGAGATCGA
>DASRZQ010000049.1:0-14484 GCA_035686205.1 Geobacteraceae bacterium | reverse complement strand
GGTGATCGGAGAGGCGGGAGTCGGCAAATCAAGACTTGTCTACGAGCTGAAAAGCCGGATCGAAAGCAGGAGAATCCTCTATCTCCAGAGCAACTGCACGTCATACGGCAGATCCATATCACTCATGCCTTTCATTCACCTAGTGAAAAACCTGTTTCGCATCAATGACGGTGATGACCGGACGGTCATGGATCGAAAAATCAGGCAGGGGCTGGAGCTATTCGGTATGGACTCCAGTTCCTCCGGCCCTTTTCTTCTGGCTCTGCTCGGGTTCGAAGAAAAGGATAATTCACTCAGGGGGCTCGACGCCAGAATAATCGGCGAGCGTACAAGGGAAACCCTGATAGAGCTTCTTCGAAACCGTTGCCGTCTTGGTCCCGCAGTCCTTGTCATCGAGGACCTGCACTGGATCGACCCGGCATCTGAAAACCTGCTCGAACAGATCATCCGGGAAAAAGAGCAGATGCCGCTTCTCATGCTTTGCACTGCCAGGCCTTCCTACAAATCACCCTGGACACAGGCCGCGAGCTTCAGGGAACTGCAGCTTGCGCCGCTCTCCCGGCAAAGCACAGTCGACATGGTCAAGTCAATCCTCGGCTGTGACTCCATCGATGAAGCTCTGGCGCGGGTAATCATAGAGGAGACGGGATGCAACCCCCTCTATACAGAAGAGATGACCCGATATTTTCTAGAAAGTGGCGCCATAAAGCGGACGGGGCGAACGGCTGCCTGCGGGCTCGCCGCAGGGGAAGTGAAAGTTCCGTCAACGATACTGGATCTGCTCCAGACAAGAGTAGACAGGCTGGAAGAGGGGCCAAAGGCGGTCCTTCAGGCCGCGGCCGTCATCGGCCAGAGGTTCTCTCCGGAGCTGGCACGATGCGTTTCGGGACTGGACGGTTCTTTTGACCGGCTTCTCTGCCAGCTCGAAAAACCGGGTTTGATCTTCCGGGAGCAGTTTGAGGAGCAGGTCGTCTACCGGTTCAAACATGCCCTGCTTCAGGACGCCGTTTACAACAGCCTGCTGAAGGAGCGAAGGGAAAGGCTCCATCAACTGGTCGGCGAAACCATGGAAAGGCTTTATTCCGACCGGCTGAATGAATGGGCCAATACCCTTGCCTATCATTGGGGCAACACGCAAAATACGGGCAAAGCCGTCCAATATATGGCCATGGCGGGGGAGAAGAGCTATTGGGTCTGCGCGATGGAAGAGGCTCACCAGCGTTTCCAGAAGGCAGTCGAATTGATTGAGGCCGCGCCGGGATGCGTCGGCGATCTCTTCCTGGCCGACGTGCTTGTCAAATGGGCGAAGGTATTCGTGTATCGTGCCGATTTCAAGGGCATGACCCGTCTGCTGGAACGCTATCTGCCGAAGATGGAAACCCTCGGCGACAAGAGGCGATTGTCCCTGATCCTCACCTGGCTGGCCAATTCACACGTTTTTGCCGGCCGGGGGGATAAGGCAAAGCCGCTGATCGAAAGGGCCTTAACCCTAGCGGAAGAATCGGGTGACCCGGAGTGTATCGGCCACGCGGCAATGGTGCTTGTCTGGCTGTACTCGTACTGGATTCCGGACGCGGAGCAATCTGAAGCCATGGTGGAGCGCTATTATAAGAAGGCACTGGAATGCGCTGAAGTAACTAATGACATCATCATTTATCTGCAGGCAACACTCTGCATGGGAATCCATCATTTTTTGCGGGGCCGGCATGCCGAAGCCCGGGTATTTTGTTCCAAGCTCATGGAATTGGGCCAGAGATTCCGCGACAACCGGTTTCTGTCCCACGCCCAATGGTCTCTTGCATTTGCCAACGTCTTCGAGGAACGATACGATGAGGCCCTGGAGAACGCGGACCAGGCTCTCGATCTGTCTCCAGACTTTATTGACGAGTTCTGCGCGCTTGCCGTCAGAGGCGGAGCTCTGGCCTTGACGGGAAAAATGTCGGACGGGGTGGCAATAATGCGAAAGGTGCGGGATGACATCCTGGAAAATGACTTCATTCTCCTTCTTGCGGGTGTGGACATGCCTTTAGGTGCCGTCATGGCAATGTCGGGCCAGATTGAAAAAGGGGTTAATCACATTAAAGACGCCATCAGGCGCTGGACGTCGCTGGGCAATTACACGCAGCCCATCTGGGGGCATCTTTTACTGGGAGAAATCTATCTGCAAATGGCAATGGGCACAATGAAGCCGACACCTGTTGTCATTCTCAAAAACCTGTTGTTCATTTTGCGGACGTTGCCTGTTGCGCGCCCCAAGGCGCGGCGGCAATTCGAGGAAGTCGTGGACGGAGTCAGGGCACGCAACATGCCTGACTTCCTGGCAAGGGCACTCTATGGTCTCGGGATCTTGTCCGTGGCCGAAAGGCGGTTGAATGACGCACGCTCCTGTTTTGAAGAAGCGCTCCGCGTTGCCGAGACGTCGGATTTATATATTGCCGGGAAGATCAGGTCGGCATTGAATTCGCTTGATGTGGGCAGAAGTTGAAAGCAACAACGGATTATGCAGGTGGGGAAATAAAGTTATGGATGGAATAACTGTGCATGTGCTTGGAGACCACGGGCCTTTTTCCAGGGTTGGAAAAAGCGTCGGTTACAGGCTCCAGATCGGACAATCGGTCTTTATTCTCGACTGCGGGACGCCGTTGTTCCAGCAGATCGGCGGCCATGGGTTAAAGGAAATCGAGGGGCTGATAATCACCCACTGTCATGACGACCACAAGAGATGGTTCACCGATCTTGCCCTTTTCTTCAGGTACGCTCCCGATATGCGGAAGAAGCTCCGCCTGGTCGCTACCGAAGCTGTTTACAACGACCTCAAAGAGGCATCGATACCGGCACTGACAAAAGGTCTTTCAGATGATTCGAAAACGATCACGGACGTGGCATTTGAGGAATTTATCGACTATCGGATAATCGGGCCGAGGGCCAGGTACAGGATTGCAGAGAGAGATGAAGGCAGCGGGAAATTCTGTCTCGCGATAACCGACAGGCAGGGGAATGCCATGCCACCGGATATTGCCAAGATCATAATAAATCCCGAGACAAGGAAACCGAGAATGCTCTTCAGGGATCCCACATACGGCGAATGGATTGAGCCGGAGAGTTTTTATTCATTCTCGTCGTCAACCTTCTACGAGGAAGACAAAAACATTTATTCCGGCGATGATTACACGATTGAGGCGATAAACGCACCGGTATGGCACGGGGTAGCCTGTACCGGCGTGAAGATAAAGAAGGACGAGGAGACGCTTGTATTCAGTTCGGACACTGTTAATGACAAGATACTCTGGAAACAGCTATATTCGGAAAAAAGGCCACAGAAGCTTCGCATGTCGAAAATGGAGTTTGAATCTGCCTCGATAATTTATGGGGATGTAAATGACTTCATTGAGCGCATCTGGAGTGAAGAGCGTTACGCGGAAGCAATCAATGCTTTTAAAGATGCGACGGTGATACACGACATATCCGCCCGAAACAGCATTGTGCATACGGATTACGAAAGATTGAAAAACACGAATTTGAACAGAGAGCGGACACTGCTGGCGCAATGCCCCGACAGATTTTCTTCGGAGTGGCCGCTGTGCAATTCGGGCAAAATTTATACGGTCAAAGGAGGAAGATTTTATGAGGCAGTGGGAGAAAAAAGCTATTCCCTGAACGCTGACATATACCATAAAGAAGAGGGGAAATATTACGTCGGTTATAAAAGTGATCAGGGAAGGTGCACCATTTACATAGAAAAAGGTCTGTTGAAATTAATCGCTAGTGACGCGACCTCGGCAGGAGGCCCTTTATTCAAGGTTGATTTGTATGAGGATATTTCCGGCGGGTATTACCCGGCTCTGGATGAGGCGAATGCCGAATATTTCAAGCGGAGCGATGGGAAGGTCGAACTTCTGAAGTTCAATGACAGGGGGAGCACCGGGATCATAGTCGAGGATCATAGGCCCCGGCTGGCGCTCCCTTCCTAGCTTTTCGTCGCCTGCTTTTCCATGGCGTCGCTCATCACCTTGTAGGCGCAGAATTCGCCGCACATGGTGCATGCCCCGTGGTCCGCGACGCCGGATTCGGCCCTGAGCCGCCGCGCTTTTTCCGGATCCAGGGCAAGCGCGAACTGGCCTTCCCAGTCAAGCTTCTTCCGGCATTGGGCCATGCGGATGTCCTTTTCCATGGCGCCATTTACGCCCTTGGCTATGTCGGCCGCGTGGGCCGCGATGCGCGAAGCGATGACGCCGTCCCGCACGTCCTGGACGTCTGGCAGGCGCAGATGCTCGCTTGGCGTCACGTAGCAGAGGAAATCAGCTCCGGCCGCCGCGGCCAGCGCGCCTCCGATGGCGCAGGTTATGTGGTCGTAGCCGGGGGCGATGTCGGTTACCAGCGGGCCGAGGACATAGAACGGCGCCCCGTGACACAGTCTCTTCTGCAGCAGGATGTTGGCCTCGATCTGGTTGAGCGGCACGTGACCCGGCCCCTCGATCATCACCTGCACGCCCGCCGCCCGGGCGCGCTGGGTCAGTTCACCTAGGATGATGAGTTCGTGGATCTGGGCGCGGTCGGTGGCGTCGGCCAGGCAGCCCGGCCTGAACCCGTCGCCCAGCGACAGAACCATGTCGTATTCCCTGCTGATTTCCAGCAGCCTGTCGAAATCCTCAAAAAGCGGATTGTCTTTGTCGTTGTAAGTCATCCATTCGATGGTGAACGCGCCGCCGCGTGAAACCACGTCCATTATGCGACCTTCGTTCTTCATCCGTTCCACGGTGCTCCGGGTGACGCCGCAGTGGACGGTAATGAAGTCCACCCCGTCCTCCGCGTGCTTCAGGATCCCGGCAAAGATATCATCGACCGTCATGTCGACGATGGCCTTGCCTTTTTTGCGCACGGTGTCCAGCGCCGCCTGGTAAAGGGGGACGCTGCCGATGCAGGCGTCGGTTTCGGCGATCACGGCCCTCCGGATTTCGTCCACCGGACCTCCGGTGGAAAGGTCCATGAGGGCGTCGGCGCCGCAGGCAACGGCCACCCGCGCCTTTTCCAGCTCCTTGTCGATATCGACGTCGTCCGAGGAGCTTCCTATGTTGGCGTTGACCTTTGTGCGCAAGCCCTTGCCGACGGCCAGCGGACGGCCTCCGGCATGCCTGTTGTTGTGGCAGATGACTATGTTTCCCGCCGCGATGCCGTCGCGGATGAATTCGGCCGTTACACCTTCGGCCGCCGCCGCTTCTATCATTTTATCGGTAACTATGCCCTGACGGGCATATTCGAGTTGAGTCATGGTGAGCTCCTATGTTCTATGTTGTCATATTGCCTTTATGCTTTCAAATCCCACTGATCGGGCCAGGTCAGACTCATGAATTGCGTGACGTCACATATTGCCAAGATATACAAAAAGTCAAACCCGGATTAACAGGGATGAAAGGGATGCAGGGGATAAAGTCACAAACCAAAGTTTTGTCGGGATGATATCGAAATCTCTTTTAAGTTTTGAGTTCATGATTTTTATCCCATTCATCCCCTTTATCCCTGTTCAGTAATGGTTTTCCGACTTCCCGCGCCGCCAGGAAATGGTTCACCGGGCCGTGCCCCTTGCCGAGTTGACGGGCCAGCCGGATTGCGGCGGTAACGAAATCCTTTGCCCCGGCAACTGCCTCGGGCAAAGGTCTTCCCTGGGCCAGGAAAGTGGCGATTGCCGACGCGTAGGTACAACCTGTGCCGTGGGTATTGACGGATGCTATGCGGGCGGCGGCAAAACGGTTGACATTGTTTCCGTCGAAAAGCACATCCACCGCATCTCCGCAGGGAAGGTGGCCCCCTTTGATCAATACATTCCTTGCTCCCCGGGCATGGAGGGCCCGGGCAGCTTCAAGCATCGAATTTTCATCCTTAATGCTGACGCTCGTAAGGGCTTCTGCCTCCGGGATATTCGGCGTCACCAGGTAAGCCATCGGAACGAGTCCCTCGACCAGCGCACTTACGGCATCTTCACCGATAAGCCTGCTTCCGCCCTTGGCAATCATGACCGGGTCCAGTACGAACATCCTTTTTCCGTAAGCGGCAAGCTTCCGCGAAACCGTCTCTATTATTTCTCCGGAAAACAGCATCCCGGATTTGACCACATCCACGGGGATGTCACCCAGTACGGCGTCAAGCTGCTCCGCGACAAAGGAAGCGGGGACCCCGTGTATCGCGCTGACTCCCAGGGTGTTCTGGGCGGTGAGCGCGGTTACTGCCGATGAAGCGTAACTTCCGAGCAGGGTGATAGTCTTGATGTCGGCCTGTATCCCGGCTCCGCCGCCGGAATCGCTGCCGGCCACCGTCATGACCGAGCCGCGCGGGAAAGCCCTGCGTCTGTTGAACAGGAGCGAAAGTTCAGTCGCTGCCAGCGCCGGTTGGGTATGGGAAAGAACCGCGGAAATGACCGCGATCGCATCTGCCCCCGCATCAATTACCGGACCGGCATTGTCCCTGGTGATCCCGCCTATGGCTACCACCGGCAGTGTAACAGCCGCCTTGACGGATTCCAGCATTCCGGGACCCGGCATGTATCGCACTTGCTTGGAACCGGTCGGATACATGGCTCCGAAGCCGATGTAGTCGGCCCCTTCCCCCTCGGCTCTTGCCGCTTCTTCAGGGGAATGCGTTGATATGCCGACAATCTTTCCAGCTCCAAGAATTTCCCGCGCCTGCCCGATACTGCCGTCTTCCTGGCCGAGGTGTACACCATCCGCGCCCGATTCGACGGCCAGGCGCGGGTCGTCATTGACTATGAACGTGACACCCCGTGAAATGCACAGCTCCCGCAATTGTCTCGCTTCGGCAACGCGTGAAGAATAATCCTTTTCCTTGTTCCGGTACTGCAGAACGGAAACCCCGCCGGAGAGGGCGTCTTCGACTCGTTCGAAAAGACGGTCACCGTGGTCGGTTATGAGATAAACGCCATTTATGATGTTCACGTCCATTGGAGTAATAAAAAAGCCGCGGCAAAAGGCCACGGCTTCCCGAAAAATCGAAGGGGTCGTCATGCCGCTTCCCTACGCCGGTATAATCCGGATCAGGTTCAAAGGGTTTTCGATGAGTAGAAAAACGCCACTTTTGCGCAATATCTGCGTCAGGCATCGCTCTCACTTGTGCGACGTAGTTTTATACGTCTCCGCGTTCGTGCTCGCCTTCCTTGACCTTGCACAAAATTGACGTTTTTATTTAATCATATCGAATCTCAGTTCTTCCGAACTCCCCCAGCCGGCTTTCCACTATTTTTTTAAGCTAAAGGAATTTTCAAGGAAAGTCAACGGGTTTTGGGGGTTAGACCTTTACAGTTTCCGAGATACATGCTAGAGAAATAAGTATATCTGAATCCGTGACGCCTTCACGCCTTCGTCTGCGCGGAACGCCCCGGTTTCTTGCATTCCCGTGGGATGAGACCTCCCGGCGAAGTTCACCCGGCGTAACAGGCGCGAAAGGATGTCAGCGGCGTTCAAACCCCGGCATTCCGCTTGCCTCGACGTTCAGGCGTCACGGATTCAGCATATATCCCACATGGATGAGAGGTATTGCAGTGGACAGTCGTCCGACCATCGCGGAGATTGATCTCTCCGCCCTGCGTCACAATTATTCACAGTTGAAAAAGGTCATTTCCGGACAATGCGGCATACTGGCGGTGGTCAAGGCCGACGCCTACGGCCACGGTTTCATGGATATTTCCGGCGAGCTGGACAAGATGGGGATTACCGCGTTCGGCGTGGCATTCCTGGCGGAGGGGATCCAGCTCCGCAAGGCGGGAATCGACCGGCCGATACTGCTGCTGGGCGGGATCTACCCGGGGCAGGAAAAGAAATGCATCGGCTTCAACATCTCGACCGCCGTATTTTCAATCGAACAGGCACGGGTGCTCGACCAGGTGGCCGGAAGGCTTTACCGCAAGGCGAAGATCCACCTCAAGGTGGACACCGGTATGGGACGTCTCGGGATCTTCCATGAGGATGCCCCGGCCTTTCTGCGGGAGCTGAAGGGGCTTCGCAATCTTGAACTGGAAGGGATTATCTCCCACTTCGCCTCTGCCGACGAGCTTGACGAGGATGGAAAGCATTTTACGGAGGGGCAAAGCAGAATTTTTGCTGAAGTGGTGGATATTGCACGGAATGAAGGACTGTCTCCCCGCTATGTTCACCTGGCCAACAGCGCCGCGGCCTTCAGCCTAAAACTCCCTTTCTGCAACCTGATACGTCCCGGAATTGCCCTTTACGGGGCGCTCCCCTCTCCGGATTTCGAAGGAGAAATGGACCTCAGGCCGGTCATGAGCCTGAAAAGCAGGGTGGCCATGCTGAAATGGGTGGCCCCGGGAACCAGCATAAGTTACGGGCGGAAGTTCGTTGCCCCACGGAAAACCCTTATGGCAAGTGTTCCCGTCGGGTATGCCGACGGCTACTGCCGCGCGCTGACCAACAAGGGAGAAGCCCTTGTTCGTGGCTGCCGCGCCAGGGTCGCCGGCACCGTCTGCATGGACTGGATCATGCTGGATGTAACCGAGGTCCCCGATATCGCCGTCGGCGACGAAGTAACACTGCTCGGCTGCGATGGAGCGGGGAACTGTGTGCATGCGGAGGAGCTGGCCGAATGGGCCGGAACCATTCCGTACGAGATCTTCTGCGGCATCAGCAAGCGGGTGCCGAGGGTGTATGTAAATGGCTAAGGGCGAAGGGCAAAAGGCTAAAGGAATATTCCAGGTTTTTCACCCTTAGCCTTTAGCCCTAAGCCTTTAGCCGACATGCGCAGGCAAGCAGGTAATTCCATGGTAAGGCTTAACAAATGACGAGAAATAAGATCAAGTTGACAAGCATGGTTAAAGCCGCGGGTTGAGCCGCCAAGCTGGGCCCGGAGGGCCTGGAGGCAGCTCTCGGCCGCCTGCCGCGGTCGACCGATCCCGATCTTCTGGTGGGACCGGAAACATCCGACGACGCCGGGGTCTACCGGCTAAGGGACGATTGCGCCCTGGTGGAGACAACCGACATCATCACCCCCCTCGTGGACGACCCGTTCACCTTCGGCCAGATTGCCGCCGCGAACGCCCTGTCGGATGTGTATGCCATGGGCGGACGGCCGCTGACGGCGATGAACCTGGTTTTTTTCCCGTCCTGCGCGCTGCCCGGTGAGGTTCTCTCCGAAATTCTGGCCGGCGGTCTTTCCAAGATAAACGAGGCCGGCGCCTGCCTGGTGGGGGGGCATTCGGTCGAAGACGACGAATTGAAATACGGTCTGACCGTTACCGGCATTGTCAATCCGAAGAAGATAGTCAGGAATTCCACGGCCAGGCCGGGAGACGTGCTGGTCCTTACCAAGCCTTTGGGTTTCGGGATCATATCGACGGCCGTAAAAGCTGAGATGGCGAGCGATGAAACGGTTCGCGAAGCCTGCGGCTGGATGACGCGACTGAACGGGGATGCGGCCGCTCTGATGATGCAGGATAATCCGAGCGCATGCACCGACGTGACCGGTTTCGGCCTGGTCGGCCACTCCGTCGAGATGGCGCGGGGCGCCCGGGTGACCATCCGGCTGCGACTTGATTCGGTTCCGGTCATTGACGGTGTAGCGCAACTTGTCGGGAACGGGCTCGTTCCCGGCGGGTGTTACCGCAACCGCGACTTTTATTCGCAATTCCTGGAAACCGGGACCGGCATTTCGCCGGATGATATCCTGCCGCTATTCGACCCCCAGACTTCCGGCGGGCTCCTCATTTCGCTGCCGGTCCGGTCGGCGGACGACTTTCTGCTGCGGGCGGAGGATTCCGGGCTATACGCCAGGCTGATCGGGGAGGTCATCCCACTGAGCGAGCATTCCGTTGAAATCATCTGAAAAACTTGCCATAGCGTTCGACATCGGAACAACCACCATCGCGGCTTCTCTCATCGATATTGAAACCGGAGTGAGGCTTGCCAGTGCCGGCTCGCTCAACCCCCAGCGGGAATTCGGCGCGGACGTGGTACTGCGGCTTCACGCCGCCTGTGAATCGGAAGAAAAGCATCGCACGATGTCGCGTCTGGTGAATGAAGAGGCGCAACGGCTGGCGGGCCAGCTTCTATCCAGCGCAAATGCGGAATTCAACAATCTTTCCGGCATCGCCATGGCGGGAAACCCGACCATGGAACATCTATTACTCGGCCTTCCTGTTGCTTCCCTGGCCTTCCCGCCCCACCGGCCGCTGTTCTGTACTGGCCGAATTCTTCGCGCTTCAGCTCTCGGCTGGGAGACGGACGCCAATGTCTATCTTTTCCCGCTTCCCGGCGGTTTCGTTGGTGGCGACCTCGTGGCGTTTCTTTACGGGTTGTTTTCGAAGGGTGTTCTCCAATCTAACGAGAGGACGAGGCAGCTGCCTTCGCCAAAGCAGCATGAGCTACGGCGGCCGGATGCTTCGCCCCTGCAGATTCCTTCCGAAGCATCTCTGTTTCTTGATCTGGGCACCAACGCCGAGATCGCCCTGGTTGCGAATGGGCGAATTTATGCGACTTCGGCGGCGGCCGGACCGGCCTTCGAGGGGGGCAATCTCGCCTGCGGCATGGCGGCGCTGCCGGGTGCGATCAGCAGGGTCGGAATCTGGGGAGACAAAGTAACCTTTTCATCATTGGGCAGGGAAACGCCCTCCGGCATATGTGGTTCCGGTGTCATCGACGCCGTTGCAGGACTGCTTGAAGCAGGGGTTCTGGATTCCACGGGCCGTCTCCTTTCGCCGGGTGAAATACCGACGAACCTGGGCAACAGGGTCAAGGAAATCGGCGGTGAGTCGGTGTTTGTTGTTTACCAGGATGCTGAACGGCTGGTTTACCTGTCTCAGAAGGACATTCGCGAAGTCCAGCTTGCAAAGTCGGCAATCAGGGCCGGAATGGAAATACTGTTCACCCGTGCCGGCATTTCTGTCGGCGAGGTGGAAAGGGTCGTGCTGACCGGCTCTTTCGGCGCTGAACTCTCCGCGGGCGCCCTGAAAAGCATTGGAATTTTGACCGAAAAGATGGTACATTTAACGGATTTCGTGCGTGAAGGGGTCCTTGCCGGTATTGAAAAGGCGTTCTGTTGCCCGCAGGGTTTCGAGGACGTCGACAGATTCGCCGAACTGATACGGGTCATCCCCCTTTCCGGCACCCCCGCTTTCGAAAAGCTCTTTATCGAGCATATGAATTTTCCAAAATAAACATCAGGTGGCAAGGCTGAAGGCTGAAGTCTAAAGTTTTATAGCATGTTTCGGGGTATTACCTTCAGTCTTCGGCCTTCAGTCTATCAACCCGGACTGGTAAAGGAGATTAGAAAGATGGCAAAAATTACCCGCGCTCTTATCAGCGTGTCGGATAAAACGGGCGTCCTTGAGTTTGCCAGGGAACTCGTGAAATACGATATAGAGATGCTTTCCACCGGCGGTACGGCCAAGATGCTCCGTGAAGCGGGGCTCGCCGTGAAGGATGTTTCCGAATTCACCGGCTTTCCCGAAATGCTTGACGGGCGGGTGAAGACGCTCCACCCCAAGGTGCACGGCGGGCTGCTCGGGATGCGCGGCAACCCCGAACACGTGGCGAAAATGAAGGAACACGGCATCGAGCCTATCGACATGGTGGTGGTGAACCTTTATCCGTTCGAAGCCACCGTGGCGAAGGAGGGCTGCACCCTGGAGGATGCGATCGAGAACATAGACATCGGCGGGCCGACCATGCTCCGCTCGGCGGCGAAGAACTGGCCTGACGTGACCGTTATCACCGATCCGGCGGACTACGGGAAGGTGCTGGCGGAAATGTCCTCCGGCAGCGGCGCGGTCTCCAGGGAGACCAACTTCCGCCTGGCGGTGAAAGTCTACCAGCGCACCGCTGCCTATGACGCCGCGATCTCTAACTGGCTCGGAGCCAGGACCGGCGAAGGTGTCGCCACATTCCCGGATACCTTCACCGTGCAATTCCGGAAGGCTCAGGAGATGCGCTACGGCGAGAATCCCCATCAGAATGCCGCCTTTTTCGTGGAGGCCAACGCGGCCGAGGCATCGACCGCCAACGCGACCCAACTGCAGGGAAAAGAGCTTTCCTACAACAATATAGCGGACACTGACGCTGCCCTTGAATGCGTCAAGCAGTTCGACGAGGGACCTGCCTGCGTAATCGTCAAGCACGCCAACCCTTGCGGAGTAGCGCTGGGAGAATCGCTTGCGGACGCCTATGACCGTGCCTACCGGACCGACCCCGAGTCCGCCTTCGGCGGCATAATAGCCTGCAACCGGGAACTGGACGCAGCGACGGCCTCCGCCATTGTCGATCGCCAGTTCGTGGAGGTGATCATAGCGCCTTCGGTTTCGGCCGAGGCATCGGCGATCGTTGCGGCCAAGAAAAACGTGCGTCTCCTGTCCTGCGGCCCCCTTCCGGCAAAGTCCGCCCCGAGGCTCGATATGAAACGGGTGACCGGCGGGCTGCTCGTGCAGGACGCTGACCTCGACCTGTACAAGGAATTGAAGATTGTCTCAAAGCGGGCTCCGTCGGAACGGGAAATGGAAGACCTCCTGTTTGCCTGGCGGGTTGCCAAATTTGTCAAGTCCAATGCCATCGTCTACGCAAAGGACAAAATGACGGTCGGCGTCGGCGCCGGGCAGATGAGCCGCGTCAATTCGGCCAGGATCGCGGCCATAAAGGCGGAACATGCCGGCCTCCAGGTTGCCGGAGCCGTGATGGCTTCCGATGCGTTCTTTCCGTTCCGGGACGGATTAGACAGCGCCGCGGCGGCCGGGATTACCGCCGTTATCCAGCCAGGCGGCAGCATGCGTGACGCCGAAGTTATCGCTGCCGCTGACGAGCACGGCATGGCGATGGTGTTTACCGGAATGAGGCATTTCAGGCATTGAACTGAGACATGGATATAAACTGAAAAGCAATTAACAGGGATAATCAGGATAACACCTTCAAAACAAAAACTATCTGACAGGATGGACAGGATATACAGGATAGAGGCTTTAAAGACTTAAAAACAATCAAATGTGATGCTCTCACAAAGATCGTCATACCCGTGGAAGCGGGTATCCAGCGTTTAATGACCTTCTGAAATTCCTGGATTCCCGTTTTCACTGGAATGACGATAAATAACAATTTGAATGCAATTTGGTATTATGTCTTTTCCGGGAGTAACTAGCGTTTTCCCTGATTTTATCCTGATTTTCCTGAATATCCCTGTTAATTTATTTTCCCGGAATTTCCGGGTCCGGAGGAAACAGATGAAAGTCTTGGTAATTGGCAGCGGCGGGCGCGAGCACGCGCTGGTCTGGAAGATAGCCCAGTCACCGCTGGTTGATAAAGTGTATTGCGCACCGGGCAATCCGGGAATCGGCGAGCTTGCCGAGAATGTCCCCATAAAGGTCGACGACCTGCAGGGGCTCCTGGATTTTGCGAAGAGGGAAGGTATCGGCCTTACGGTGGTCGGGCCGGAGCTTCCGCTTTCTCTCGGCGTTGTTGATCTCTTCGAAGAGCACGGCTTCAAGGTATTCGGCGCCCGTAAAAATGCGGCCATTATCGAGGCGAGCAAGGCGTTTTCCAAGGACCTGATGAAGAAATACGATGTCCCGACGGCGGCATACGAGGTCTTTACCGAGATTGAGCCTGCTGTTGCATTTATCGACCGGGTCGGCGTTCCCATCGTCATCAAGGCGGACGGACTTGCCGCCGGAAAGGGCGTTGTGATCGCGCAGACGCGCGAGGAAGCCGTTGCCACGGTAAATGACATGCTGTCCGGCAGGACGTTCGGAAGCGCCGGCGCCAGGGTTGTCATCGAGGAGTTTCTGCGCGGCGAAGAGGCGTCTTTCCTTGCCTTCACCGATGGCAGGAATATCATCCCCCTTGCCAGCGCCCAGGACCACAAGGCCGTATTCGACGGCGACAAGGGGCCCAATACCGGCGGGATGGGCGCCTATTCCCCGGCGCCGGTGGTTACCCCGGCCATTCACGAAAAGGTGATGAAACTGGTAATGCGGCGCACCGTCGACGGCATGGCTGCCGAAGGACGGACTTACAAAGGAGTGCTGTACGCCGGTCTTATGATCGACGGCGACAGCATCAAAACCCTTGAATTCAATGCCCGTTTCGGCGACCCCGAATGCCAGCCGCTCCTGATGCGGATGAAATCGGACATCGTTCCGGTGCTGATGGCGGTTGCCGATGGCGATATCAGCGGCGTGAATATCGAATGGCATGACAAGGCGGCCGTATGCGTCGTCATGGCCTCCCAGGGATATCCGGGAGACTACCGGAAGGGTGATGAAATAACCGGCCTCAAGAAGGCGGCGGAAATGGGGGACCTCTTTGTCTTCCACGCGGGCACGTCACTGCGCGACGAAAAATATGTGACCAGCGGCGGGCGTGTACTCGGAGTCACCGCCCTTGGAGGGACTGTCAGGGATGCAATCGATCTCGCCTACAGGGGGGTCGAAGCGATTACCTGGACCGGCGTCCATTACAGGACCGACATCGGCAAAAAGGCGTT
>DASRZQ010000048.1:0-10785 GCA_035686205.1 Geobacteraceae bacterium | reverse complement strand
CTGATCGGCTACAGGGACGACAAGGCGTCGCGGGACAGCGCATTCAGGGCGCTGAACATGAACCTGATCGGTGGCGTCGTGTTCTCCTTCGGCATCGTTTACCTGTTTATTTCTTCCGGCACGATGGAGCTGGACAAGCTGCTTCGCATCGACAGGGGCTTGGCCCTGCTCCCCGCCGTCTGCTTCGCCTTTGCCGGGCTGGCGAAGTCGGCGCAGTTCCCGTTCTCGTCCTGGCTGACCGGAGCAATGGTGGCGCCTACGCCGGTGTCGGCGCTGCTCCATTCCAGCACTATGGTCAAGGCCGGGGTATACCTGATATTGCGGGTCGCCCCGGTCATGGAGAACACCGTGGCGGCCAAGATGCTGACGCTGATCGGCGGGGTCAGCTTTATCGTCACGGCCCTGATCGCCATCTCACAGAGCAACGCCAAAAGGGTTCTTGCCTATTCGACCATATCCAACCTCGGCCTGATCGTCGCCTGCGCCGGGGTCAACACCGAAGCGGCGATATGGTCGGCGCTGCTGCTGATCATATTCCATGCGGTCGCCAAGTCGCTGCTCTTCCTCTGCGTGGGGATCATCGAATACAAGCTCGGGAGCCGCGACATAGAGGATATGGACTTCCTGATCATGCGCCTGCCCAAGCTCACCGCCGTCATGATGATCGGCATGGCGGGGATGTTCCTGGCGCCGTTCGGGATGATCATAAGCAAATTCATAACGCTGAAGGCGTTCGTCAACAGCAATCCTGCCATGGCGATCATCCTGGCCTACGGAAGCGCCGCCACGGTCTTCTTCTGGACCAAGTGGATGGGCAAAATAATGTCCATCAGGCATGGGGAGGCAGAAGTCATGGAGCACAGGGTAAGCAACTGGGAATGGACCACCCTGGGCATCCTGGCGGTCGCCACGGTGGCGGTCTGTCTCGCATTCCCGCTCATGTCCTTTTACGTCATCGACCCATACCTCAGGGAAATGTTTAACAGGGTGCCCGTCGTGGACACCTTCAACGTGCTCATCATATTCATCATCATGCTCGGCCTGCTGATCATCCTGCCCCTCGGCCTCCTGTATTACGCCTTCATCAACAAGGATTACAAGCGGGTCGGCACCTACCTGGGCGGCGGGAATATCGACAACATCACCTTCGAAGGGGCGATGGCCTCCACTCAGCCGATACAGCTCAGAAATTACTACCTGCAGAAATACTTCGGCGAGGAAAGGTTATCCAATATCGGGATCTTCGTATCCCTGACACTGATCTTCATAATGTTCGGAGTGGCAGCCATATGAACACAATACAACAGATGATACTGTCGTGGGGTATGCTCGGGAAGGCAGTGGCGTTCGTCCTGCTGGCTCCGCTGGTGGGCGGCCTGCTGTCGGGGATTGACCGGAGGCTCAGCGCGCGTTTCCAGGGGAGATACGGTCCGCCGGTCCTGCAGCCGTTTTACGATGTCTTCAAACTGTTCGAGAAAGAGAGGATCATCGTAAACAAGTTCCAGGACTTCAATATCCTGCTCTTCCTGGTGTTCACCATATTTTCCGGGGTGCTGTTCTTTATCGGCGCCGACCTGCTGCTGATGATCTTCAGCCTGGCCCTTGCCGGCACCTTCTTCGTGCTGGGAGGATTCTGCGTTGGCTCTCCCTACAACCATCTGGGCGCGGAGCGGGAGATTATCCAGATGGCCGCCTACGAGCCGATGGTCATACTGACAGCCATCGGCATGTACCAGGTCACCGGAAGCTTCAAGGTGGCGGTCATCGCCCAGTCCCAGACACCGCTGATTCTCTATCTGCCGGGGGTTTTCGCGGGTTTCCTTTTCATACTCACCATCAAGCTCAGGAAATCCCCCTTCGACCTGTCCATGTCCCACCATGCCCACCAGGAAATCGTCCGCGGGCTGACGACGGAATTTTCAGGTCCGACCCTGGCACTGATAGAAATTGCCCACTGGTACGAGACCGTTCTCGTGCTGGGCATTGTATATCTCTTTTTCGGGTTCAATGTCTGGCTGGCGCTTCTGGTGACGCTGGCGACATTCATATTCGAGATTTTCATCGACATGAATTATGCCCGCTTCAGGTGGCAGCTGACTTTCGGCAGTTCCTGGCTGTTCACCGCGGTCGCGGGAGTGTCGAACATCATCGTGCTCGGTCTCGTGAAGTGAAAGAGGGGAGTGAAAGTTATGGGATGGTTCAAGCGTTCGCCATGGGTGCTCCATTACAATGCGACAAGCTGCAACGGCTGCGACATCGAATTCATCGTGAGCCTGACCCCTCTATATGACCTTGAGAGGTTCGGCATCATCAGCACCGGCAACCCGAAACACGCCGATATCCTCGCGGTTACCGGGTCGGTAAACGAAAAGAGCAGGCAGGTCCTGCTCAATCTCTACGAGCAGATGCCCAATCCCAAGGTCGTCATGGCGGTGGGCCTCTGCGCAACTTCCGGCTGCGTTTTCCAGGACTGCTACAACGTCATGGGAGGAGTCGACAAGGTTCTGCCCGTGGACGTCTACGTCCCGGGTTGCGCTGCCCGGCCGGAGTCGATAATCGACGGCGTGCTGAATGCGTGCGAGATACTTGAGGAGAAGTATAAGCAGATGAAAATATCAGCTAAAGGATCATGAATATGACTGAAATTCAGGAAATCACCCCCATCGAAAGAGACGAACTGGTCGGCGCGACTGCCGAGCTGTTCGCGGAAGGCTACCGATTCGTGCATGTCTGCTGCACGACGTTGGAGAGCTCCTATGAACTCACCTATTCCTTCGACAAGGACTACCGGCTGAAGAATCTCCGGATAACCGTAACGCCGGGCGAAGAGGTTCCCAGTATCAGCGTAATCTATCCGAATGCCTTCCTTTACGAAAATGAGATACACGATCTTTTTGGCCTGGAAATCAGGAACATTGCCGTTAATTACCACGGGACCCTTTACCGGACCAAAGTCAAGACGCCGTTCAGCGTCGGCAACGTCAAGGTCCCGGTACCGCCGCAGCCGAAGGCGGAAGCGCCCAGGGAGAAGCCGGAGGGCGTCAAGGAACAGGCTGCGGTGCCGGAAGAGAAGTCAACAGGTTAGGCAGTGCTGGAAAGGCTGGAATCAAAACCTTTTTTGCCACGGATGCACACGGATGTTCATGGATAAAGGCTAAAAGACTTTCCAAAAAAATGGTTTTTCGGTTTTAGGATTTTATACGTGTTCATCCGTGGCAAACAACAGCTTTTCAGATTTTTCTTTTCAATTTCAAGGAGCAACACGCCATGGCCCAAAAAAATCTGATTCCGTTCGGTCCGCAGCATCCCGTTCTTCCCGAGCCGATCCACTTCGACCTGGTGACCGAGGATGAAAAGGTCGTCGACGCCATACCGTCCATAAGTTATGTCCATCGCGGGCTGGAAGGCCTGGTGGAGAAAAGGGATTTCATCGACTACGTCCATGTGGCCGACAGGATCTGCGGGCTGTGCAGCTTCATGCACAGCCTGGGGTACTGTCAGGCAGTCGAAGCGATCATGGCCGTCGAGGTGCCCGAACGTGCCCTGTACCTGAGATCCATATGGGCCGAGCTTTCCAGGATACACAGCCACATCTTCTGGCTTGGTGTCGCCGCCGACGCCTTCGGCTTCGAGAGCCTTTTCATGCAGTCCCTGCGGCTGCGCGAGCCGGTGCTGGACATCTTCGAGGAAACCACCGGCGGGAGGGTCATCCTGGGCTGCTGCAAAGTCGGCGGCGTCAGGAGGGACATCGACGCCGACGGGCTCGCGGGAATCGTGAAGCGGCTGGACCGCCTGCGGCCGGAGCTGGAAGAATTGTGCAATGTCTTTATCACCGACTATTCGGTGAAACACCGGCTGTGCGGTGTCGGGTTCCTGTCCAAAGAGGATGCCTATGTTCTCGGCTGCGTAGGTCCCATGGCCAGGGCGAGCGGGCTGGACATGGACATGCGGGCCATCGGTTATGCCGCCTACAAGTATCTCGACGTGGAGCCGATGGTGGAAACCGCGGGCGACTGCTACGCCCGGTGCCTGGTGCGGATCCGCGAGACGCTGCACTCCATCGACCTGGTCCGCCAGGCGGTCGGGAAAATCCCCGAGGGGCCGGTCGAGGTCAAGGTGAAGGGCTTCCCGAACGGTGAGTACGCTTCCCGAATCGAGCAGCCGAGGGGCGAGGTCATCCATTATGCGAAGGGGAACGGTTCCAGGTACCTGCTGCGGTTCAGGGTCAGGGTCCCGACTTTCAGCAACATCCCGTCGATGATCAAGGTGCTGAAAGGCTCGGAGGTCGCCGACGTGCCGAACATAATCCTCACCCTGGACCCTTGCATCAGTTGCACTGAAAGATAGGGGGCGGCAATCGATGAGAATTTTCGTCATGGCAAAAACGGTAACGCGGAACCTGTTCCAGGGTTACGCGACGCTCATGTACCCCAAGAGAGAGCGGGTATACACGAAGATTACCCGCGGCAGGGTGGAAAACGACATTGCCAGGTGCATATTCTGCGGCCTTTGCGCCAAGCGGTGCCCCACCTATGCGATTGAAGTCGTCAAGGAGAGCAAGGATTGGGAGATCGACCGTCTCAAATGCTGCGTCTGTAATCTTTGCGTCGAGATCTGCCCGGTCAAGTGCCTGTCCATGGAGAACCACTATTTTCCGCCCGTGAGGGAGAGAATAGCGGCTTTGTGCAAAAAACACCAGGAGTCGCCGGCTCCTCAAACGGCCGGTCAGTGATGACGTCCGAGCTACGGGATTTTCGGGCCTTTGTTTTAAGAAACAAACCGTTAGATAACCGCTTCACGGAGGGTATCAAAACTTCTAACTGCAATCTGCTGGCCCATTGAAGAGTACTTCTTCAGTGTTTATTGTTTGAACCGCCTTTTTTCATCTCTTCAGCTTGAATGTGATTGAGGGCTCTCTTACTGCGCGGAGGTGGAAATGAAGTGTCCCGAATGCGGATTTGACAATGCCGACGGGATAAACTTCTGCGGTCGCTGCGGAGGAAGACTCCGGGGCCCCTGTCCTTCCTGTGGCGCCGAAGGCCAGCCGGTTTGGCTCCCCTGCGCCGTCTGCGGTCGCGTGCAGAAAGAACCCGCGGTAACTGCCGAACAGGAAAAAAAGCCGGCCGGTACGCCACAATTTAACGATATCTCCATCATCAAACGCTTCCTGACCCCACAGCTTTCAAATAAAATTCTGGCCGCCCGCGGCAGGATCGAAGGGGAGCGCAGGCAGGTGACGGCGCTTTTCGCGGATATCAAGGACTACACCCCTCTATCCGAGGCGCTCGGGGAAGAAGCGACATTCAAGGTAATGGGGCGGATCTATGAATTCATGATAACCTGCGTACTGGAAGAGGAAGGAAGCGTGCAGGAATTGACGGGGGACGGGATATTCGCCCTGTTCGGCGCGCCCATCGCCCTGGAGGACGCGCCGCTGCGCGCCTGCCGTGCGGCCTTGGCAATTCAGAAAAAGATGAAGTATGTCGGTGACGGACTCATTGCTGAATACTGTATCAGGCCGCTGGCAAGAATAGGCATAAACACCGGCCCCGTAATCGTAGGAACTGTGGGAACCGATATGCGCATGGAGTTCAAGGCAGTCGGTGATACGGTGAACCTCGCATCCCGGCTGGAGTCCATTGCCGAGCCGGGCGGCATCATGATCAGCGAGACGACCTACGGTATCGTCGGTCCCTTTATCAACGCTTCTTTTGCCGGTGAGCGCCTGATCAAGGGGAAATCGGAATCCCAGAAGGTTTATCGCCTGAAAGGAATAAATGAACATGCCGTGCGCTTCGACGCATCAGTTGCGCGCGGGCTTACCCCTCTGGCGGGCAGAGCGGAAGAGCTGGACCTGCTTGAGCACTATTACGAAAAGGCAGCGCAGAACAATATTCTCCTGGTCCTGGTGATCGGAGAGGCCGGAGTGGGCAAATCCCGGCTTGTCCATGAGCTGAAAAGGCGCATTGAGAGCAGGAGGGACCTGTTTCTCCAGAGCAACTTCACGTCGCACGGCAGGTCCATATCAATGATGCCTTTCGTGCAACTGGTAAGAAACCGTTTTCGCGTCAATGATGGCGACGACCGGACAGTCGTGGAGCGAAAAATCGGGCAGGGGCTGGAACTCTTCGGCATTGATCCGGATGCCGCCACACCCTATCTGATGGCAATGCTCGGGTTCGAAGAAACCGGCAATTCCCTCAAGGGTCTTGACGCCAAGATAATCGGCGGGCGCACGAGGGGAATCCTCATTTCCCTTCTTCGGAACCTTTGCCGTTTCCGCCCGGTAGTTCTGGCAGTAGAGGACCTGCACTGGATAGACCAGGCATCGGAGAATCTGCTTTACGAGATTATCCGGGAAGAAGAGCAGATGCCGCTTCTCGTCATTTGTACCGCAAGGCCTTCCTACAAATCCCCCTGGACGAATGTCGCGAATGTCAGGGAACTGCGGCTTGCACCTCTCTCCAGGCAAAGCACCATCGATATGGCCAGGTCAATCCTCGGTTGCAACACCCTCGACAAGGATTTGTCGCGGATAATCATAGAGGAAACAGGCTGCAACCCGCTTTATACCGAGGAGATGACCCGTTATTTTCTCGAAAGCGGCGCCATAAAGCGGTCGGGACGAACGGCCGTGTGCGGGTTCGCCGCTGGAGAGGCAAAAGTCCCATCGACAATACTGGATCTTTTTCAGTCAAGGGTTGACCGGCTGGAAGAGGGACCAAAGGCGGTACTTCAGATCGCGGCCGTCATAGGCCACCAGTTTTCACCGGAACTAGCCCGCCAGGTTTCCGGGCTTGGCGATTCCTTTGACCGGCATTTTTGCGAGCTCGAAAAGCTGGGGTTAATCTTCAGGGAGGATCGCGAGGAACAGATCTTGTACCGTTTCAAACATGCCCTGCTCCAGGACGCCGTCTATGACAGCCTGTTGAAAGAACGAAAGGAAAGTCTCCACCAGCTGGTTGCCGAAACCATGGAACGGCTTTATTCCGACAGGCTGAAAAAATGGGCCAATACCCTTGCATATCACTGGGGTAAAACGCAAAACACCCGCAAAGCCGTGCAGTATATGGCCATGGCAGGCGAGAAGAGCTATTGGGATTACGCAATGGAAGATGCTCACCAGCGCTTTCGGAAGGCAGTCGAACTGATCGAAGCCGCTCCGGGGTGTGTCGATGACCTTTTGCTCGCGGGCATACTTGTCAAATGGGCACGGGTATTCGTTTATCGCGCTGATTTCAAGGGCATGACCAGCCTGCTGGAACACTACCTGCCGAGAATGGAAGCTCTTGCCGACAAGAGGCGATTGTCCCTGATCCTTACCTGGCTGGCCGACGCGCACGTCTTCGCCGGTCGGGGCGACAAGGCAAAACCACTGGTCAAAAGGGCCTTTACCCTGGCGGAAGAATCGGGTGATCCGGAATGTATCGGGCAGGCGGCCAGGGTGCTTGCCTGGCTGTATTCATACTGGATGCCGGACAGCGGCCAATCCGACGCAATGGTTGAGCGTTACTGTGATCTTGCGCTGAAATGCGCCGAAACAACCAACAGCTTCATTATCCGTATGCAAGCAACTGTCATCAAGGTAGAACATTCATGCCAGCGGGGTCGATTCGACGAATCGCGTCTTTATTGTAACAAACTCATTGAGTTGGGCCACGAATTGCGGGATAAGCGATTATTGTCCCACGGCCAATGGGCTCTCGGATTTCTCCACCTATACGAGGGACGATACGAAGAGGCACTTGAGAATGCCGAGTTTTCGCTTCAATTGTCACCGGATCTGCTTGACGAATTATGCGCATTCGCCGCGAAGGGAAGTGCTCTTGCCTGGTCGGGAAATGCGTCGGAGGGACTGGAAATAATGGGCAGGGTCAGGCGGGTGATCCTGAAGAATGAATTCATGCTGCTTCTTGCGGGAGTGGACATGAGCCTGGGAGCTGTAATGGTTATGGCGGGTAACATGGGAAAGGGAGTAAGACACATAAAGGATGCCATCAGGCATTGGGCGTCGCTCGGCAATTACACGCAACCCGTGTACGGACATCTTTTGCTGGGAGATATATATCTCGGTATTGCGACGAGGACGACGAAAACCACCCCTGTGATCATCCTGAAAAACCTCTGGTTCATTTTGCGGACTTTGCCGGTTGCCGGCCGCAAGGCGCGCCGTCATTTCGAGGAAGTCGAGCGTAC
This sequence comes from Geobacteraceae bacterium, assembly GCA_035686205.1. GTDB lineage: Bacteria > Desulfobacterota > Desulfuromonadia > Geobacterales > Geobacteraceae > CAIWTU01. Next base: position 2,589 of record DASRZQ010000048.1, on the reverse strand, counting down.
CGCCAGGACATGCAATATGCCGGGCTTTCTGGCAAAGGCGATTTATTGTCAGGGGCTGTTGTCACAAGCGAAAAAGAAGCACGAAGAGGCGCGCACCCTTTTCGGTGAAGCACTCCAAGTGGCAGAGGCGTCAAATTTATATATTTCCGAAAAGATCAGATCAGTATTGAATTCACTCGGAAAAAACAAAACCTGAAAATTTCGGGCGGTTGGTGCTGACGGGGAATAGGTTTGAATGGACTTGCCGTGCAAGTTCTTCGAGACCACCGGGAACACTGTTCAGTTGAAAACAGCCGCCTGACGCAGGCTTCCGCTTACAATCCCGCCACTCCGTGGTAAACTCATAGTCAAACTTAAAGCATCCGCGGGCCATATCCGAAATGGCGGATGCACTTGATTCAACAGGAGCGGATGCAGTCGCGGGGCTGGAATGCGGGGCATCCGAAAACGGAGAGGAGATATGCAACCATGTATCAGAGAGTGCTTCTGGTCGATCCGGCCACCGGCTTTTACAGAACCAGGAAGTACGGCCTGGACCGCTATTTCGGGCCGGTTGATCTCGGCATCCATCTGGCAACCGAGTACCGGAGCCTGAATTTCGGGGTCGGCATCTTCGCCGGCTCCATTCTGCCCGGCTCGAACCGCCTCATCGTGACCGGATTCTCGCCATGCTGGCAGGGCTACTACATCAGCTCCATGGGAGGCGCCGGGCTGGTGTTCAACAACCTGGGCATCAACATGCTCAGCCTGGCGGGCAAAGCTCCCGTTCCGTCGGTCCTCTACCTGAACCGTAATCACGGCGAGGAGATCGAGGTCGAGGTGGTTCCCATCGACGCGGAGTCCGTCTGGAAATCGGGAAGAACCGGGGTTTACTCGCTCACGGACCGGGTCTACGAGATGTTCGGCCAGCGCTACGAGAACGATCCGCGCATCCTGGTCACCGGTCCGGCCGCCATGCACACCGACATGGGAGGGATCATGTCGGTCCCCATCAGCAAAGGGAAGATCAGCTACGTGGACACCTGGGCCGGCCGCGGCGGCTTCGGCACCGCCATGGTCCGGGATCACGGCATCGTTGCGGTCATCTACGGCGGCACCATGGTGGACGAGGACTTCCGGGACAGCAAGGTCGCCGACGAATGGTTCAGGAACAAGTACAACCTGCGCCTGGCGCAGAAAGACCTGGAGGCGACCGGCAAGTACCGTTACGACGAAAAGGTCGGGACCGGCGGCACCTTCGGTGTCAATTACGCCACCATGGGCGGGAAGGTCATGGCATTCAACTACCGCACCATCTTCTGGACCGAAGAAGATCGGAAAAAGCTGCACCGGGACTTCATTATCGACCACTACCTCAGGCAGTTTAATGAAGAGACGATTGCCGCAAAACAGCAGGCAACCTGTGGTGAGCCTTGCGTTGCTGTCTGCAAGAAAATGCAGGGCATCTACAAGAAGGACTACGAGCCTTACCAGACCATGGGTCCACTTTGCGGCATCTTCGACCAGCGGGCGGCGGAAAAGCTCAACCACCACTGCGACGCCATGGGGTTCGACGCCATCTCCGTGGGGGGCGTGCTGGCATGGCTCATGGACCTGCTGGACGTAAATATACTTGCTCCAGACGAACTCGGTGTGACCGGGACGCCCTGCTGGGACAAGTCGAATTTCGACATAGTCAATGACTCCATGCACAATGCCGAACTGGGCTGCGAGCTGATCGACGCGATTCTGGAACAGCGCGGCATCCTGGATTTCCGGGAAGGGGTGCGCAAGTGGAGCCGGGTCCAATCCCGCGCCAGGGGGGTGGCGCTCCATGACCGGATGGTGTATATCGCTTTCAGCCGCGGGGGCTGGATGGTGCCCAACCAGTACTGGGTTTCCGGCGCGCTGGCGCCGATGGCAATAATGGGCAAATACTACATGATTTACAGCCATGACTTCGTGCCGCCCCGGACCCTGGGAAGGATGTGCGCGGAACGGATGAAGAAGGAACTCATTCTGGACAACCTGGGATTCTGCCGCTTCCACAGGGGGTGGGCGGAAGAGCTGCTCCCCGAGATTGTGGGTTCCCTGTACGACTGCAAGGACCGGTTCCTGCGAGCGATCGACGTCCTCGCCAGCCGTCTCAACAGCCGCAACAGCCCCATTTTCCTGGAATCGGAGCGGGACATCGATTATTTGTACACCTTCCTGAAGCGCAAGAAAGAAGTAGATAACGACGGCCACCCCGAACTTTCAATCTGGCTCGAAAGATTCGACCGTGACCGGATCGAGGCCGCGAGGGATTTTTGGTACGAAACGCTCAAGGGGATTGACGAAAGTCTGCGGGAATTCTTTTGAAGCGGATCTGAATTTGGGAGGTTTTATCTGGTTAATGTTTTAACCAGAAAGGCGTTTAGCCACGAATGACACGAATAAACACGAATTTTAAAACCATATTTTCATGGCGATATCAATGAATTAGCGCAGATTGTCTGCTTCGAAATGCATTACAAATTCGTGCAATTCGTGGCTTAAATTGCTTTTTGCATGTTTAACTTGTACATCTCATACTACGTTAACTCTCCTTACGAAAATGTATTCTTGAAA
>DASRZQ010000047.1:0-15384 GCA_035686205.1 Geobacteraceae bacterium | reverse complement strand
GGCGAACTGTTCGGCCAGCGCCCGGGCCAGGTCTTCTTCCGAAACCAGGGACCGCCTGAGACATGTGCTGCCGAAACGCTCGTTCAAGGCATCACCCTCACCAAGGATATGGGAGAGATCGGAAGGGGACAGCGCACCCCGCTCGACGAGAATTTCTCCGAGTTTCTTTCTTTTTTTCAATGTGTAATACATAAAAAAAACCTCTCTTGTCATCGAGGCACAAATATGCGTGCCTGGATGATGAATTTTTTGTAAAACTGAATGAGAAACTCATCAGCCGCCAGACGTAGTCTGAATGGATCGAAATCTTCACCTAATAAGAAATACCGGACTAATTGCTGGATGAAATAACTGGTCGCGCCAAAGGTATCGGCTGGCACTTTAGAATGCCGACGTCTTTAAATTCGCGGCATTGTGAAGAAAAATTTTTTGGGGGATAGTACCAAATAAATCAAGGTCAACAGGAATGGATGACCGATGCGCGGCTCTTTTCCAGGAAAAGCAGGTTTTACTGGTTGTTATGGGTAACCTCCATTGTTTTTTGCTCACGAACCGGATATTCAGGACGCAAAAAAAGCCGGGCTGAATATCTTGTGCGATAATTCGGCGACCCGGCTGTCTCGATGAGACCCTGTAGGCTTTCCGTCCCATCCTCACGGATGGTATAGTATTGTCGTTTATCCCGGATGAATCTTTATGTGAGAAATGATTTCAAGTTTCGTAGTGTATACACCGGGATTCAAAACCTGTCAACAAAAAATCCCAAAAAAATAACAAAAACATAACGTTACTGCAGTCCAACGGCTTGGCTTGACGGTTTAACCCGGCACAGTAATTCAACAGATAAAAAATTTCGGAACTATCCATCAAAATAAGGTTACTTATTAATGAGTCGTAAATTGAATGAATATCCAGTATGAAAAAAATGCCATGAAATTCAGATTCCCGCTTTCGCGGGAATGACGAACTTTACCTTTGTTAGGGTGATATTTCCGGGTAATTTGGTTCTTAAAGTGGTTCCCTTGCCGGGCAGCGATTCAGGAACAGACTGTGGAAATGGCGGTATGAAAGTATTTTATCGCAACAGGATTTAACGAGGTGTAAAAGACGAGGAAAATGCACTTGGGTTAATTTTCCGAGTTTTATGAGTGGTTTTCACAGCACTGCTGGTGGATTTTATGACAGCTTTGTTTTTAGTTGTGGTAGATGCAGTGGATGAGGCAAGATTTGATTTTTGAGGTAATTTATCAGCCTTGCCAGTGGGCTTGCCGCTGGTCGTGGTTTTCACCGTATCTGTATTCTTTCTTTTGCCGAATCTGTGTACGATCAGAATTCTCTTCTGTCGAGAAATAATTATAACTCTCCTGTAGGCTTTATAATTTTTATATTTGATTAATATAGTATGCCTGCCATTATTAACCTCAACCTCTCTGAGCTTTGGTGCAACTCCTTTTTTCTCACCATCGATATAAATAACTCCTTCCGGAATGACTTTAAATTCAATAACAGCATCTGTATTCTTTTCTTGATCGGTTTTCCTTGCGGAAGTCCGCAGTTCAAAAGAACGGACCAAATTTTTTCGGGTAATTTTCCGCTCTGTGCCGGCCGTTTTCACATTCGCTTGCGGCAACAAAAGTGATACAACCGCAACTACCGCAAAAGCGCACAAAACATATAACCTGATGTCTTTCCACCCGGTGACCGGCAAGAATCCGGAGTTTTTCCGCCCGGCTGCGATTGACGGTTGGGAAGGTTCTTCATGATTTCCGTTCTGCACGATTGCCGCCGAATCGTGCCTGTCAAATCCGCCGGTCGAAACGGGCCCGCCGGAAGCTTTCTCATGGTTGCGATCAGGACTCTCAAAGGAGTGATACGAATCAGCAAGAAACCGCAACGACCTGGTCAGTTCTTCGATTCGCTCATTTTGACTTAACTCCAGCTTGTCATGTGCATTTTGCAGCTCCTCAACAAACATCTTGCCATATGTGCTACCGACGATCGAGGTAAGGATATGGACATTGGTATTTTCGGCAGTATCCACCGCTATGCTCAAAAGCTGCCGACGGGCAGACGTTCCGTCATTTCCAGTAAGTCTGATTTCACATCTCTGGATGCCTTCGCCTTGCATAACGCTTTCGAGGTGCCTGGAAAAAATATCCCTCTCAACCGCATCAGCAATGAAACTGAAAAAAGATTGATCGGCTAGCAGACCTCTTTCTATTCCCAGCATTTGCGAGCCGGCACTATTCACATCCCGAATGAGTCCATTCGCATCAAAAGTAAAATAGCCGACAGGAGAAAGGACATACATTTTTTCATACCTGTCCGGCGTTGACTCAAGCTCCTCCCAGGCATGGCGCAGTTCTTCGTTCTGTTTCTCCAGATCGGCCTGCTGGCGTTGCAGTTCGCGGATGATTCGATGTGCATCGGCCTCTGTTCTGGGAAGTCTGTTGCCCGCGACTTTCGACTTCAACCACATTAAAGCTTGTGCAGCAGTTTCTGCAGGTGTGTTTTCTCCTTTTTTCATGATTTGACCTAAACTGATCAGGCAACTGCTTCTTGCGCCGGTGCCTGCTCAATGCGGAGATTTACCCGCTTTTGAATTTTAACGCAGAATCACGGCAAGAGAGTAATCGCGGTTTACTGATTCTGATACCTTTAACATGTATATAAAGTATACCAATTCTTTCATGCCATTGACGTACTCCTCTTCCAAAAAAGCACATCAACCTTCCTCTTCACAGGAGTGAAGGAACTTTTCCAAACGGCCGAAGTACGCTTCCCTGTTCGCCTCCATAATGTTGTTGTGATCGCCCCGCTCGAAGACAACCAGTTCCTTCGGTCCTCCGGTCCATTCATGGAGTTGAACGCCGTGGGCGACGGGAACGATGTCGTCGTTCATGGTGTGCATCACCAGGGTCCTGCCCCGGAATGCGGCCAGTTTCTCCTTCTGGTTCAACACCCTTCCAACCTCCGCCCGCAGCTCTTCCACCGTCGTATCCATCTGCCACGGATCCACCCGGAGCAGTATCCGTTCAAGCGGGTCGGCGATACCGCTTTCCAGGACCAGCCCCGCCGCCTCGGGATATAACGAAGCCGCATGCACGGCATAGATCGACCCGAGGGAACGGCCGAAAAAGACCAGCCGCGACGTTTCCGCGCCGGTTGCCGCCACGATGGCGGGAATGTCGGCCAGCATTGCCGCAACTTTGGGCTCCCCATTCGACATGCCGTAACCACGGTACTCCGCCAGGAGGAGATTTGCTCCAAAAGAAGCGATTCGCGGGGCGAACTCCTCAACATAATCCGCCACCGTTTCCCCGTTGCCGTGGAAATGGATCATGGTCAGGCCATCCGGAAATTCCCTGCTGTACCGGCAGCCCAGCCTTGCTTCCTGTACCTCCACGTAGAAAGGATCGGGAAACCGTTTCGGCCACGGGTAGAAAATCCGTGCGGAAAGTTCCGGATGATCGAGAATCGATTCGTCATTTGCCATCGGGTCACATCCCCATGCAAGCTCTTGCAGCGTGTTAAAATCTGTAGCCTATGCCGCCGAGGAAGATGTCTGAATCCCGGTTGTAGCTGGTTATTATCCGGTCCCACGTTATACGAGCGAGCCAATGCCGGCTCACCCTGTAGCTGCCCGACATCGAGACGACTTCGGATGCGAAAAAATCGGAGTTCTGGCGTCCGTCGATCGCGAGATAGCCTCCGAAACCGGCACCAAGAGCGATGCGGTCGTTAAGGAACTGCTTTGCCAGCCAGAGCTGGCCGGTAGCGCCATACCTGTCGATCAGGCCGCTTCTCCCCTCGTAGAGGGCCCGCAACGTGCACTCCAGGTATCTCCATATCCCTCGGCGGTATTCAAGCGCCATGGCGCCCGAATGTCCCGGGCCGGGAATGTTCACGGTCGTCTGGCCGCCGAATATCGTCAGTTCGTTTTCTGTTGTATTTTCACCCTGGTGGGTTCCCCTCACATCGGGCCCCTGATCGCCGGGCGGGGGGTCCAGCTGGTAACCGATGCCGGCCAGGGCCGAGAGGGTGTTGAAGCTTTGGCCTCCCCTGACCCAGTAGCCCTGCACCTGGAAAAGCAGGCGGCTTTCGGTGTACCAGGTAGCCGCCACGCTCGTCATGGTTCCCCAGCCATGGAAGTCGGTGGCGGGACCTCCGTTGGATGGGTGTATGGTATCGTAATAGAAAAGCGGACCGGCACCGACGCCGAGAGACAGGTGCCGATCGGCCAGATTGGTGCGGAACCAGAGATTGGCGGCATGGACGTCGCGATGGTGCTCGATGAAATGCCCCTGGTTGAGATAAGAAAGGCTGTAGGCAAAATGCTCGCCCAGCCCCTCCATGTACTGTATTTGCCAGGCAAAGGTCTTCTGGACAGGGTTATTCATCCAGCCGTACCCTCCGAGCAGGCTCAACTCTCCGGCAGTAACCGGGGCGGGAATAATGAATAACAGGAAAAAAACGACGAAAATATGTCGCATAATATCAATTCCCTTCTTCCTGTAAACGGTAATTAAGCAAGCAGTCCCATTTAGTTGCTGTTGCGGCAAAATGAAAAAGCGATAGCGCGTCAAAAGCTTTAAAGAAATATAGCCACTTCAAAACCTTTGTCAAACCAGGCAGAGTCAGTGCGGATGGTATTGAGGAGTCGGTGACAAACGATTATATGCATAAGTTCGACGGGAAAAAAGTATACTTGCTTTTCTGTAGAGTGTCTGCAAGTAATGAGGTTGCTCCGGATTAAGGTATAATTTTAATCAGGGAAGGGGGTGTGGCGGTTATGAAATGGAAATTTTTTGCAGTGGCAGGCAGCGTTTTAATATATGGCTGTGCTGCTCAAGGCGTCAGTAGAATTGATTACAAGGCGCCCACGCCTGTCAAGGTTAATAACGAGATTACAGTTAATAAACCATGCGCCCAGGTGTGGGACAAGCTGGTCAATCAGCTTTCCAAGAGCTTTTACATTGTTAATAGTATTGATAAAGCATCCCGTACAATCAATCTTTCATTCAGGACTAATCGGCCATCCGAATATGCTGACTGCGGAAGCACGCACAGAACATACGTCCAGGGGTATAAAATTGAAACATATGACTTCGAAACGGCAGGACCCTCTGAATTCAAGGTAGCAACCCCAAAGCAACCCGATAAAAATTATTCATATTATGTCAATATTAACAGGAACACGATGCTGGAGGGGCGGGCCGTTGTCAATATCGCTCCGTCAGAAAGGGATAGCAGTAGTACGGTCATAACTGTTAACACCCGCTACATTTGGACATTAAAAGTTAATGGTCAAGTTTTTGCCGAACATTTTTTGGGTAAAGTCAACCCTGAAAAACGTTTGCCTGAAGAAACCAGGACTATAGAATTCACCACGAATTGGCCAGGGAAAGGCATCGGCAATGACTTGACGATATGTTGCTCGAAGGGGAAGCTGGAGGGTGAAATTCTTGATATGATCAACAAGTAAAATGTTAGATAACAGAAAGGCGTTTGAGCTGGGGAAAACTCAATCTACATAGCGCGGCATGCTAACGCCGGCCTCCTGCCCAATGCCCGCCGCCATGGAAACCGTGGGCACCGTGGAAACTGTGAACATGACCGTGGAAGTGGTGTCCGCCGTGAAAACTTGAAACGAAGATGTTTACATCGGGTCCCGCATAACCGTACGGATAGGGACCGTAGTCCGGGTAATAATACTCGTCGTCATATACGGGATAAGCTATACAGCCTGCCAGCATAAGTGCAACAAATATAAGAAGAAGTTTTTTCATAGGGCACCTACTTTGATGCCCTTTTTTGTTTGTCTTATTTTTTCAATAAATTAGACGCTTGAGCCCATAAGTGGGTTACAGGAACAGCGGGAGCCCCTGAGGGCGGGGATATTGTCAAACTCCAAATCCCGGGGATTAATTCAATCGGTGATCAATTCTGCATGATGATACATGGAACGAAAATATCATACTGTTTTTATTGACAGGTAAATATTCTGATTTTAGTTGATATAATATCTCGATGAAAATTCTTTTAACAAACTCTCAAACAATTAAAATGAGAGGGGGCATTTATGGTTAAGACTGTTATCGTTTATTTCTCCCAAGGTGGGGCAACATCCCGTGTTGCCGGAGCCATTGCCGCCGGTCTGCAAAGCATGCAACATCAAGTCGATATTGTTAACATGAATGAAGGAAAGCAGCCAAACCTTGATGACTACGATTTTCTCGGGATCGGATTGCCTGTATACATATTCCGTCCGCCATTCAAGGTAACGGATTACTTGAAAAGGCTTCCGGCACTGAATGGTTTGCCGGTATTCGTGTTTTTGACTTACGGGACACTCCCCGGCGAAACAGGCAATAAAGTAAGAAGCGCCCTGACAAAGAAAGGCGCAAAGGAGGTGGGCTATTTCAAAGCCAGGGGGGCTGATTACTTCTTCGGTTATCTGAAAAGGGGATATCTTTTTTCGCCGGATCACCCGACAGCGTCGGAACTTGACGCCGCTCAGGCTTTTGGCAGGAGAGTGGCCGAGCGTCTTGCACGGGGAGGATCCGTCATAGATGAGCGGGACAGGCCGCCATCAATGGTATACCGTCTTGAACGTTTTCTGACAAACAGATGGTTTGTAAAAAACATGTACAGCATGCTGTTCTTTGTGAAATCGAAAAAATGTAATTCCTGCGGGATCTGCATGAAGGTCTGTCCCGCGGGAAATATTACCGGGGACGGGAAAGGGCATCCGGTTTGGGGACGCAAATGCATGCTGTGTCTTTATTGCGAGATGAAATGCCCGGCGGAGGCAATAATCTCGCCTGTCAGCCTGCCGCTTTTTTCCCCGTTTCTGGCCTATAATGTCAGGCAGGCATCCCGGGATCCCGCAATCAGCCACGCACGGATAATCCACGAAAATGGAAAAACGCGGCTCGTCCAGCCTTGACCAGAACCAGAATCCATGACGGATTCTGGCAAAACAGATCACTTCCTCCTGGTCTTGTTCAGCGAGTCACCCCGGCCGGTACCGATTATCCTGCCGGCCGCCCTGATCCCGGCCTGTATGCGGCTGTTGCTTTCATCCGCGTTTTCGTCACAACTGGCCTTGGCGGGATAGATCTCGTACAGTTGCCTGTATTTTTGCGGTGTAAGGTTCGGCATCACTATATTTGCCCCCCTGGACAAGCCATGCACGCGTCCTTCCTTGCGGTTGATCGTCGCAAGGGCCGTCGTGCTGGGAATATTGATCAGCGGACAGGTTATCCTGGTCAGCGCAACAACTTTGCAGGTCATCAGTTCCGTGCCCGGGACCTGATCCGGACCGGGGGCGGATACCAATGCCCCGGGCTTCCCCAACGGCGTTTCCGGGTGCGGTATGTAAGGCCCGATGCCGATCATGTCCACGTCGTATTCACGAAAGATCATTATGTCGTTAGCGAGATCGTCATATGTCTGGCCGGGGATGCCGACCATTATCCCGCTTCCCACCTCGTAGCCGATTTCCCGAAGCCGACGGAGAATTGCAAAGCGGTCTGAGTCGCGGCCGGGTAGGGGAGGGTGAATTCTGTCGTAAAGATCCTTGTTCGAGGTCTCGAAGCGAAGCAGGTAGCGATCGGCGCCGGCTTCCTTCCAGGCCACGAGTTCCGCGTCCTCGCGTTCACCCAGACTCAGAGTGATCGCCAGGTCCGTTTCTGACTTGATCCTCCTGATCAGATCGGACAACCACTGCGTCGTTAAACCGTAATCCTCTCCAGACTGAAGCACGACGGTGCCGTACCCGAAGTCCACCGCCAGCCGGGCGCATTCAATTATTTCTTCCGGGCTCATCCGGTACCTCGTCACACCCGTATTGCCCGCGCGGATGCCGCAATAACCGCAGTCACGGGCGCAGATGTTGGAGATTTCCACCAGACCCCGCAGAAAAACGGCATCGCCCACATATTCGCGACGCGTCTCATCGGCGAGACGCCAAAGTTCCTCAAGTTTTGTTTCGTCTTCCGTCTTCAGCCACTTCAATATTTGTTCTTTATTCATGCGCAGACCTCGTTCTATATCTCCGTTCCGGCAGTCACCCGGGTTACTCCCGGAAACCAATCTACTACTCTTATATCAGAGAATACCGGTTTTGTTGAAGTAAAAACCGGCTTCCCGCTTCCCGGCAGGGAAGTCTGCCGTGTCAGGATTGATTTGCCGACAATATGGGATAAGTCCCCTGGAACCGGGGGAGCAACGGGTTTCGAACGGAATGTGTTGCGGCACCTGAAGTCCCGAGTGTCCCCGGTTGGCTTGAATCGGTCTTCCCGAGTCCCTATGACGCGGCATCATCCTGGTCAAGTTTCAGCGGGTCCGGGAAAAAATCCTGCCGCGTTGCGGTTGCATCCCATAAAGGCATCACCCGGGCGACGGATAACAGCGCCAGCGAATGCCGCAGGCGGCCTTCCCGTATGTACCTGTGAATATCCTGAGGCAGAAGGGTTTCGACTGCCACATCCTCACCCGCATCCAGTTGGGCGGCATGGGTTTGCCGGGCATCCCTGGCCAGCCACTGGTGCAGCCGGTTGTTTTGATAGGCCGGGTTGGGCTCGACCCATCCCAGGTATACCCAGTCCGGGGAGGTATAACCGGTTTCTTCCCTGAGTTCCCGTTCGGCGGCTTCCCTGTGGGTTTCGCCGGGGTGGACCAGTCCGGCAGGCAATTCTGTAGTGAAATGCGCGACGCCGAACCGGTACTGCCTGACAGTAACGATGCGGTTGTCGGCGGTGATGGCGGCAATGCTGACCCAGTCGGGAAAATCCAGCACCACTGCTTTCAGGACGCTGGCATTGCGGGGATTCTCCAGCCAGTCGTAACGCACCTTGAAAACGGGCAACTCGGGACCGTGTTCGGAACGCAGCAGTTTCCATGGTTTTTCGAATGATTTATCAGCCATATAAAATCTTGCTCCTTTCGCATTGATTACAGACGGATTACAGTCAGCCCTCGGATAATTAAATCCCCAGGTTATGCCCCCATAGAACATAAATAAAGAAGAGCCGCAATGGGTTTTTCAAAGCATGTTGAAGCGCCTGATAGTCCCAACCTCTTCCAAACCGGCTCGACGGGGTGGAGCTGTGGGCCGCCTGAGCGGTTTGTTCAAAAATAAACAACCCGACAACCCGTTTTTCGCCGCATATGAGCAATCCGCTGCACCATTTCAGACAAAGAATAATGAATGTTTAACTACAATGAAAAACAAATGTGGAAAAATGTTTAATATTATCGGCTGCTTTTGTCATTTTGGCAGGATTAGATCCATCCTCTTTTCAAAAAGGAACGCATTTTGCTCACATAAATGTAACCAAATTGTATTGTATACGTATATGGCATGTATTGATGTTAAAAGTTTTGGAGGGCGGCATGGAAAATCTTCATACAGACGATATTATAATTTCAGTCTTATGGATTGAAGACGAAGCTGTCGCGAGAGAACTTCTCGGCAAAGTCAGGCTGTATACGGGAAAAGGCCGGTCAAAGTCAAAAATGATAATCCCTGATTCGATTTACGCAAAAATTAAAGACAGGATACTGGGAAGCTAAGGTACTGATGTATTAAGCATTTGTTTCTATTAGCCGTTGACTGAACAAATTATCTAAGGTTCCCCGTTCTGTTTATCCTGTCTGGTTATTCCCAACTTGCAGAAAGGGGTCTTCTGGACCTCCTCGTCAAGGTACAGCATTCCCTCGAAATCGAGCGGCAACCCGTCGAAATCAACTCCGAAGTGCTCCTTTATTTCGTTCTCCACGAGAAAAGCGCTGGAATACACCGAAGCGATACTCGGCACTTTTTTGCCCTTGGGAACATCTACCCTCAGATTTATGAGTTGCAGATCTTTGTCCAGATGATACAGCAAACAGATGCTGTCACCCAGGTCCACAGATGACAAGGTAACTAATCGGAAGCCTTCATACTTGAGATTCCTTGCCTGACTGATAATATCGCCAGGGGAAATCGTCACGGTGTTTTCATCTGATACTACCTGAGTGCTAACCTTCATAAACAACCTCCTTCTTTGTCGGTCCGTCTGATTTTTCGTTCCCGCGGCTAAACCGGGCTTCCATATCAGTCGGAGCAGCCTGTCAGCTCAACGGAATCCACATGCTCTTCGACGTACCGATAAGTGTACTGTAAGAGTGTAGCATGCCGAAATTTTTGCTGGTAACCGTATAACCCTCGATTTTGCTTATGGCGGCAAGATCTTCCTTTATTTCATCCAACATGACTACGCTGGTTTTCTTGTCGGAATGAATTTTCCGGATTACGTAAGCCTGGTCCTCTTCCGTAAGGAATGAATAGACGGGCATAAGAGCATGTCTGTCCACAATATCAATAAGATCCTCGGGAAATATGTCTTTGTGAGACTGGACATCGATATCGACCGTACTTATCTGACCGAACAGACCGCCAGGTTTGTCCGGAGTTGATGACGGGTACGTAGTAATACAGGGGACGCTGATCTTCAATGAAATCTGCGGAGTCAGATCGCTTCTGGCAACACTGGCGCTATAGGTGCAGGCATATCTGACAAGGCATTTTTCCTTTGACACCGGTGTTGTTTTTTCGGCAAAAAACGGGTAGTTGAAGTCCACCTTAACCTTGGTGGCGTTCAGCTCTTTAATGTAATCCAGTACATTGGTCTTGAGTGTTTCCGTTCCGATGTAACCCTGGTGCTTATGAATGATCTGAATGAATTTGTCGATCCAGCTCGCCTCGAATTCATGCATGATACGAGCGATTATGGAAATATTGGCGATTGTGTGCTGCCCTTCCCTGAAATCCCTGGACAACACCTTCATGGGAAAGGGTAAATCAGTCAAACCGACATCCTGCATGAATCGTTTTTCATTGTCCATGGTTGCCTCCTTGGGCTTTGTATCCGGAACGGCCTTGAATCAACGCGTCGAACCGTGACGATTGCTCGTTAAGCTTCCGCCGGATGTGAACAGTGTCGGGTGCGTGAAGGACATTGAGCAAATTGTTGCCAATTTTCAGTCAGATTGTTGTAAGTGTATCAATGTCGTCGACTGCCGTCAATCGAAAGTCAATGTTAATGAACATTTTGCAGGAAAAATTAGTATACAGTGTACATAATACCCCGTGCATAATGAAAAACGCCGATGTTCGGAAGGCTTCAAGAGGGGCGTCCATGTAATTATGCAAATCTCGATGAAAAATGCATGAAATAATCTGAGTAATACTAATCTCCCCCAACAAATATTCCTCCCCCTTCAAGGGTAAGGCCAGGAGGGTGATGGGATGTTTTGATGCAGAGAAACCCATCTTCACCCCGACTCTCTCCCTTGAAGGGGAGGGAGTTTATGATGGAAGCGGGAGATTGATTCCAATCAGATGAAATAATTGATGTCTCTCTTCAACAAAGACCCCTGCAAAAAATGTATTAAGGATTGGATATCGGCCGATAGATTATTTATCTTGACATATTTATGTTTACCCAACATATTAGCGCGGCCGTTGTATATGTAAGTTCATAACGAAAATCATCTGAAAAGCCGGAAGAAATTTTTCAGTACCGACCGAGTGCGAAAGCCCCGTGCGGCTAACCGGTGAAATGCAACGAATTTGAACCGAAAGGACAATACTTGCATGACAAATGGATTCAAACCGAACAACCCGCTTGAAGAGAAGTTGGTCGCATTGTACAGTAAACAAATTTCCATCATCGATTTTCTGGGTATTTTGATTGATTCCAAGTTGGTAATACCATCCAACAGAGATGCGGACATTACGGCTCCCGATATGAATTTTAAGCCGCTGGTGATAACCTCGGCCATGGGATTCAACGTTCTTGTGGCATTCACCAGCCTTGAACTGGCGAAGGGGGCATCTTCAATGTACCCCGATTACGGATTCACGGCAGAGGTGGATGCGGACCGGTTTCTGCTGGAAGCTCCGGAGAATGTCGGGCTTGCGCTGAATCCCGGCTGGCACATGGGTTTTGAACTCCCGCCGGACGGCCTCCAACAGATCCTCTATCGGTTCGGCGTCAAAGAATACAAAATAAAGTATTAATACGAGAAGGGGAGAGACATCACGGGATCGCGCAAAATAATCATCGTAGAGTAATCCACGCTGCCTATTTACGCTCTTGTCGCTTGAATCCTTCGACGACGGTGAATTTGTGTGATACGAAATACCATATTTCGTTCCTGAAGTTCCCGGTCTTCCCAACGTAGCGCATGCTCGTGATATCTCCAATTCCAACGCTCAGCACCTCTCCGGTTATCAGATCGCCGTCACTCCCCAGGACCCTGATCTTCACCGGGGAAAGCCCGCCGTCCAGGAATCCGAAGTTCATGCCGCTGTGGAAATCGCTGACGAGTATGTCGCCGGGCATTATCTCACTTGAATGGATGACTTTCTTCACGCCCGGAAAAAGATATGATATCGACTGGAACCGTTCATCTATTATCAGGTAACTATGGAACACGGCGCTCCAGAAGTTGTGCATGTTATCGCGGAACACCGCTCTTTCCGAAGCCCTCTGAGCCACGGCGATAACCTTTTTAGAAGCTATTTCCCTCAGCTTTTCCACACTCATTCTCCTGATAATACGGTAAACAATGTCATGGTTTCTTTGCAAGGACAATTTTTTTACAGAATTATGCCCTCGTCAGGACAAGTATTTCTGCAATCAGGAATATGCCTATGTACTTGCAGTTGACCCAAATTTCATTTCTTTAAGAATGCAGTCCGGCCCCCATGGGCTTTTGTTTGTTCTTTTATAAGTCTTTAGCAGGGTTACAATTAAAGAAGAAGGGAGGTGCGGCGATGGACAAATTGCCTCCTTTGCCGGCTGACTTCAAAGCGCCGGATGAGTGGCTGGAACTCGACCCCGCAGCTCATGGCGGCACCGTAATGATCGTGGGGGCAGCGGACGCCGGGAAAAGCACCCTGGCCCGGTGGCTGGTTGAGAAGGCGTGCAGCAGGGGAAAGACCGCGGCCTGGCTGGACGCGGACCTGGGGCAATCGAGCCTGGGAATTCCGGGCACGCTGAACCTGGTTGCCGTGACGGGTGAGCCCGCCGCGCCGGTGGACCGGTCAGCTTTTTTCGTCGGCAGCACATCGCCTCGGGGGCATATGCTGCAGGTGCTGACAGGTGTGCGCATGCTGCGCGACCTTGCCCTGTCCAGGGGGGCCTGCACCGTCTACATCGATACCTCGGGGCTGGTTGCTGAGGAATCCGGGGGCGGCGCCCTCAAGGAATGGGAAGTTGAGCTTCTGCGGCCCGATTCCATTGTCGCGCTTCAGCGAGGTCGGGAACTCGCGCATCTGCTGGGGCCGTGGCGGCATGACCCGCGCGTGCGGCTGCGCCTTCTCACGGTTGCCGATCGGGTGCTCAGGCGATCGCCGGAGGCAAGGGCCGACCGGCGTCAGAACCTTTTTGCCAGCTATTTCAACGGAGCGGGGACCCTTCGCGTCTACAAAGGGCAGAAGCCGGTCTATGGTTTGAAAAATGCGGAGCCGGGTTGTCTTGCAGGCCTGATCGGTCTGGAGGGGTTTCTCCTCTCGGCCGCCGTGGTGAGGCGGATCTTGCCGGACGGGTTGGAGCTGGTCACTCCTTGGGGCTTTCCCGAGCATGTGGCCGTGGTACGTGTCGGAAAGCAGCGCATTGACCCCGTAACCGGCATGGAACTGCACCGTTCACCCGGCTCCTTTACGGACGAGGTTGAAGATTGAATTCAGTCACGAGCCATCAGGGATTGCTGCAGGAAGAGGGGGAACCGGCGCCTCATTCGAAATGTTAGTGAAAATCTTACACACGCAGAAGCTGCAAATTACCGTGCCTGCGCCATATTAACCGTAAACGACACGTCAAAAGAGACTTTGAAATCTTCTTTAGGAGGCTTTTCAAACGGCTCACTGGCAAGCGCCGACTTCAAGGCGCTGGAATCCATGGCGGAATAGCCGCTGCTCTTTATTACCTTCAGGGAATCCTTCTTGATATCACCGGATTTCGTCACGATAAACGCAATCCTGGAAACAGCTTCAATACCGCTTTTCCTCATTTCCTGAGGATATGCGAGATTGCTTCGAACCTGTTTTACCAGCCTCACCGCGTATTTCCTGATCTTGTCCGCTTCCTGCTCCGTCCCGGAATTGATGGTTTGTTGCCTTTGCTGAATCCTTTCCGTGCCAGCCGTGCCGGCAACAGCCGGAAGAGACGCCGGAGACGCTGTTGTCGGCTGAATATTATGTTCAGCCGGTTTTGGCTTGTCCTCCGTTTTTTCTGCCCTGACCGGATTTTCTGTTGATGAGGTTTTGTGAGTATCGGGGGGCTGCAGAGGTTTGCTCGCCTGCCGTGTCTGTGGCCGACGTGGGGTTGTCTGCCGCCGCCTTTTTTCTTCTATCTGTCGGTCCGAAATCACGCCGAAGAGTTCAATCTGAAGCATTGAGCACTTGTGCGGAGCCGGTCTGTGAAAGCTGATCAGAACAAAAGGCAGAATGATGCCTGCGTGCAGCAGCAAGGAAACCGAGAGACAGTGGTAAAAACGGAATTCTCCATGACCATTCGACACTATCTCCTCCTCTATTTACAGCATGGTGCTATTGACTGGCATGGACCGCCGCGGACATACTTACTGAAATATCCTGGTCCAATACACCTGATAAAATAAAGTTCAACCTGTTTATAAGGTACGTGTCTACATCAGCGCCGTTGATCCATGGCATTCCGCTCTCTCGGCGTTCAGACGCCACGGATTCAGGTAGTTGTAAATGCGCGATATCCATTTATAAGAATGCCGCGCCGAATTGTATTAAAAAGCGTGTTCCGGGATCATTTACACCGCCGGTTTTTCCTATTGGCTGCGCCAGTTGAACGTTGCAGAACAGCTGTTTGAAAGCAATGTAGTATCCCACGCCTGCGTCATTCAGAACGAAGCTGTTATTGGCGGTGTAGTTGCCGTTTTCCGCATATGCCCAGCCGTTGTCAAAAAACAGCCCCACTGAATTCCTGATATCGAACAATGTCGGCAGCTCATATCTCAATTCGACATTTACCAGGGTGCCGTTATCAAAGCCGACGCTTTCCGTATATGCCCTCACGCCTGATGTCCCCGATATGAAAAACTGCTCGGATGAATCAAGGTTGTTTCCAGAAAGGACCTGTTGCAGTTTGAACGAAGCCTTGGCGGACAGTTTACCGGTGAGCTCAAGATTTGCGGAGAGCGTGAGATTGAATTTGGAATAAAAGCCCGCCGTATCCGCTCCGGCCATGTTGAGCGCCCTCTGTGCCTCGTCGTTTATATTCAGCGAGCCGAAGCTGAAGCCGCCTGATACAAGAGTGTAAAGGTCATGACCGAAAAGACCGACGTATGCTCCCC
>DASRZQ010000046.1:0-20090 GCA_035686205.1 Geobacteraceae bacterium | reverse complement strand
GGTCATCGCCATCGCCATCATCCTGGCGGCGGTCTTTGTCCCGACCGCCTTCATTCCCGGGATAACCGGCCAGCTCTACCAGCAGTTCGCGGTGACCATCGCCGTCTCGGTCATCTTCTCCGCCTTCAACGCCCTCTCCCTTTCCCCGGCCCTCTGCGCCCTTCTCCTGAAGCCGAAAGTCAAAGGGAAGGGACTTTTGCAGAAATTTTACGACTGGTTCAACAGGGTCTTCGGCCGGGCCACTGACGGCTACATCTCCCTCTGCGGCCTGGCCATCAGGAAGAGCCTTATCAGCCTTGTTCTCCTTGCCGGAATCGCCGTGCTGTGCGGACTAGCGGGAAAACATATCCCCACCAGCTTCCTCCCGGACGAGGACCAGGGATTCATCTTCGCCGGGATACAGCTGCCGGACGCCGCCTCCCTTCAGCGGACCAGCGAGGTGGCCAAGCAGGCCGAGGATGCCATAATTAAGACACCCGGCGTCAAATACTGTTCCACGATTGTCGGGTACAGCATGCTGAGCCAGGCGCAGAACAGCTACAGCGCCTTCTTCTTCATTTCCCTCGAGGAGTGGGCAAAGCGGATCAAACCGGAAGAGAAGTACGAGGCGATAAAGGCGTCGATCTCGAAGAAAATGGCCGCCATTCCCGGGGCCGTGGGCTTTGCCTTCCCGCCGCCCGCCATCATGGGGGTCGGCACCTCCGGCGGCGTCACCTTCATCCTGGAGGACAGGTCCGGGAAGGATGTCGCTTTCCTTGCCGAGAACACGAGCAAGTTCATGGAGGCGGCCAGGAAGCGCCCCGAGCTTGCCCGCGTCACCACCACCTTCATTCCAACGGTGCCGCAGCTCTTCGTCGACGTGGACCGGGACAAGGCCCTCAAACAGGGAGTTGACGTTTCGGAGGTTTATAAAGTACTGCAATGTTTCATGGGGAGCGGCTTCATCAACTACTTCAACCGCTTCGGCCGCCAGTGGCAGGTATTCCTCCAGGCCGAGGGAGACTACCGGACCAACATCAGGAACATCGGCCAGTTTTACGTGCGCAACAAACAGGGAAATACCGTTCCCCTCTCGACGCTCACCTCGGTCCGCAGTGTCATAGGGCCGGAGTTCACCATGCGCTACAACCTCTACCGGAGCGCCCAGATCAACGCCGCCGCCAGCCCCGGCTACAGTTCCGAGCAGGCGATGAAGGCCATGGAAGAGGTGTTTGCCCAGACCATGCCGCGGGAGATGGGCTTCGACTACAGCGGGATGTCGTTCCAGGAGCAGAAGGCCCAGAAAGGCGTATCGCCCGTCGCGATATTCGCCTTCTCGTTCCTCTGCGTTTTTCTGATCCTGGCCGCCCAGTACGAAAGCTGGTCGCTTCCGTTCTCGGTCCTGCTCGGAACCCCCATCGCCGTGGCCGGGGCCTTTGCCGGACTGATTTTCCGCTCTTTCGAGAATAACGTCTATGCCCAGATCGGCATGGTCATGCTCATCGGTCTTGCGGCAAAGAACGCGATTCTAATCGTCGAGTTCGCCAAGCTGGAACTGGAAAAGGGTGAATCCATCAGGGAGGCCGCCCTCAACGGGGCGCGGCTCCGCCTCCGTCCCATCCTCATGACCTCCTTCGCCTTCATCCTCGGCTGCGTCCCCCTGGCCATCGCCAGCGGGGCCGGCGCCATCTCCCGGCAGGTCATGGGCACCACGGTCATCTTCGGCATGCTGGCCGCATCCTTCATCGCCATCTTCCTCATCCCGGTCACCTTTTACGTAGTGGAGAAGCTGGGCCACGGAAAGGATGCCGCGTCGCATCCGGCAACAGGCGGGGAGGCCGCCGGCCATGGCACGACGCCTGTCGCCTTCGGCACCGAAAAGGAGGAATAGAACCATGCGAGGAAATATCATTGTCTTCCCGCTTGTCCTCTTGATCTCGGGCTGCCTGATGGGCCCGGACTACCGCCGTCCCGCGGTGGACACGCCGCGGTCCTACCGCTATGAAGTAAAGGACGCCCGGGAGACGGCGAACACCGCCTGGTGGAAGCAGTTCAATGACCCGGTGCTCGAAGACCTTATCAACCGGGCGCTGGCCAACAACAAGAACGTCATGATTGCCGCGGCCAATATCGAGCAGGCCGCCGGCGTGCTCACCCAGGTCCGTGCCCCCCTCTTCCCGCAGATAAGCTACAGCGCCGGCGCGGCGCGCCAGCGGTTCAGTGAAAGGAACGCCATACCATTGTCTCCGGGCGTCACCAACCCCTCGGAGAGTTTCCAGCTTCTTGCCGGAGCCACCTGGGAGATCGACCTGTGGGGCCGTATCCGCAGGCTGTCCGAATCGGCCAGGGCCAACATGTTCGCCTCGGTGGAGGCCCGGCGCGGCGTAATCCTCTCCCTCGTCGCTTCGGTGGCGAGCAGTTACCTCCAGCTTCGCGGCCTGGATGAACAGCTTGCGATATCGAAAAAGAACCTGGTCACCTATGGCGAAGCGGTCAGGCTCTTCGAGCTGCAGTTCAAATACGGACAGGTGTCCCAGATGACCGTAGAGCAGGCCCGCACCCAGTACGAGACGTGCGCGGCGACCATTCCGCAGATCGAGAACCAGATCATCCAGACGGAAAATGCCATTTCGATACTCCTCGGCAGCAACCCTGAACCCGTCCCGCGCGGCAAGTCGATATACGAGCTCGCAATCCCCGCCGTACCGGCCGGAGTCCCCTCGCAGGTGCTGGAAAACCGGCCGGACATCCTGCAGGCCGAGCAGAACCTGATCTCCGCCAACGCCCAGATCGGCGCCGCAAAGGCGCTCTATTTCCCGACAATTTCCCTCACAGGCGACTACGGCACGTCCAGTTCGGAGCTGCGCAACCTTTTCAGGGGACCGGCCGAAACATGGAGCTATGCGGGATCGATCATCGGGCCGATCTTCACCGCCGGAGCGATCTCGGGCCAGGTCAGGCAGGCCGAAGCGGCGCAACAGGGCGCCCTTGTCAGCTACCAGGCAGCCATCCAGAGCGCCTTTGCCGACGTGGAAAACTCGCTTGCGGCCAAGCAGAAACTTGTCGACCAGCTCGACGCCCAGGGGCGGCTGGTAAAAGCCTCCACGGAGTATGAACGGCTGGCGCGGCTGCAGTACGACGGCGGTTACACGCCCTATATGACGGTACTACAGGCCCAGCAGCAGCTGTTTCCCGCGGAACTGAACTGGGCGTCGATACGCGCCTCTCTCTTCGTATCGCTAGTCAACGTTTACAAGGCCATGGGAGGGGGATGGGTGAACGAGGCGGATAAACTGACGGGTCCGGGAAATAAGCAGGCGACAGCTGCTGGTGGGAAATACTCAAGCCCCCGGCCCCCGGCCCCCGGCCCCTAGCTGCCGGCTGTTGACCTCTAACCGCCGATTCCGAAAAGGCGTCGAATTGGAGGCTTTATGAAAAAGACACTGTTTTTACTCATTTCGGTGCTGTTTCTTTCCGGCTTATTCAACACGTCGTACGCCCAGGACAGCCCTTTCATAATTGAGGAAATGCCGAATGTAGTGGGTGTTGCTGTCGGCGTTTTGCCGGATTATGTTGGTTCGAACGACTACACTTACGGCGTGGCTCCCTTCGCGCGTGTGACCCTCGGCCATACGGAACGCTATTTTCTTCTGAACGTCACCGAACTCTACTTCAATATTCTCGATCACCCCATCCTCAGGTTCGGGCCTGTATTGAACTATCGGTTCGGCCGCGACGACGACGTCGCGGACCCGGTCGTCAGGAAGATGGCGAATATCAAAGGCGCTTTCGAAGCGGGAGCTTTTATGGGATTCGACTGGAAGTTCAATAATAACCCGCGGCAACGCCTGGTCGGCGACGCCCAGTTCCTCTGCGACGTAAACGGCGTTTACAACGGGATTAACGGTACTGTCAGCGCTCGTTACTGGCACCCCTTCGGCCGAAGGTTCGACGGCGTCATCGGCGTGGGCGTCCAGATTGTCAACGACAGGTACGCAAACAAATATTTCGGGGTAAGCAACAGCGATGCAATGCTGACCGGCCTTCCCGCCTATTCGGCCAAGGGGGGCGTGAATAATTTCAGGATATTCCCGGGAGTCGTCATGCACCTTTCACGCCAATGGCACCTCGCGGCGGGAGTCCGTTACATGCGCCTGACCGGAGACGCGGAGAACAGCCCGGTCGTTTCCATGCGGGGTTCCGCCAACCAGTGGGTTTTCGGACTGGGAACCGCCTACAGCTGGTGAGACCTGGCGGTCAGGAAATATTCTGATCAACTCTTTCGGGAACAAGATGCTTGACGGCAGGCCGACCAGGCTGTTTCGACGTTTTCCAGGCAAATGATCCCGGGAAGGAACAACTATGAAGAGAATGCGGAAATTAATAAAGTTTTTTGCCGTAACTGTCGCACTGCTGCTGGCACTCCCGGCCGGCTCCTTCGCCCAGGCTCCGTCGGGACAGCAATCGTTCAGCCAGGCGGAACTGGACCAGATGCTGGCGCCCATCGCCCTCTACCCCGACGACGTCCTGTCACAGATACTGATCGCGTCGACGTATCCCCTGGAAGTGGTCCAGGCCGACCGCTGGGCGAAGCAGAACAGCAAACTCAAGGGCGACGCGCTGACTGCCGCGCTGGAAAAACAGAATTGGGACCCGAGCGTGAAATCCCTGGTCAACTTTCCCCAGGTACTGGCCATGATGAGCGAGAAGATTGATTTGACGGAGAAGGTCGGAAACGCTTTCCTGTCGCAGGAGAAGGATGTCATGCAGTCCATCCAGCGGCTGCGCTCGAAGGCGCAGGCTTCGGGCAACCTGAAATCGACTCCGGAACAGAAGGTGATAGTGGAGAAGGAAACCATCGTCATACAACCGTCGAATCCTCAGGTCGTCTACGTCCCAACCTACAATCCCACCGTGGTATACGGGGCGTGGCCCTACCCTGCCTATCCTCCCGCGTACTACTATCCTCCCGGATACGTGGCCGGGACTGCCGCATTCTCCTTTGCCGCCGGCGTCGCGGTGGGGGCTGCCTGGGGTTATGCCTGGGGACACAGCGACTGGCACGGCGGTGAGGTTAATTACAATGTCAACAGGAACACGACGGTCAACAACAACATAGATCGAAGCAAATACAAGAATGAAATAAACAGGAGCGGCGGGCGCGGCGGTTCCCAGGGAACCGGCAAATGGCAGCACAATCCGTCCCACCGGAAAGGGGTGGCATACCGGGACCAGGCAACGGCAAAGCGCTACAACAAGGCATCCTCGCCTTCCGCCGTGAAATCGCGTGAAAACTACCGCGGCCGTTCCGAGGCCGTGCAGAAGAACCTCGCCCGCACCGGACCCGGCCAGACCGGTAGGCCCTCCACGGGTCGACAGCCGAGCCAGGCTGCAAGCCGGGGCGCCGGCCAGCAGCGAGGCGGCCGGGCGGCCGGGGCCGGGACCCGGGAAGCAAGCACACGCGGCTCCGGGCGGGCGAACGCTTTCGAAGGGATGGACCGCGGCAGTGCTGCACGCGACTCCAGCAGCCGCGGCAGGGCCAGCCGTGAAAGTATGTCCCGCGGTGGCGGAGGCGGCCGCGGCGGTGGCGGGGGCGGTCGGAGGCGGTGATAGGAAATTCATGTGGCACGCACATCGACACGCTGTCCAGGAACCTGATGAGAGCCAGTCTTGTGCCTGCCCCCTAATCCGCCCCTTTGGGGCACGCTTGGGCGCCGTAGCGCTTCAGCGCGCAGGCACCTTCTCCCTCATGGAGAAGGGACGCATTTTCCCTCGCCATAAGGGAGAGGGTGGCGCATAGCGCAGGGTGAGGGGTGAAAATGCGGATAATTGATTCCGATCCAGATTTGGCAAGCACTCCTTGAAGGAGGAAATAATGAGATTCAAAACTGTACAAAGGAAAACCGGCAAAACGGCTCTATATACTCTGAGCGTCATGCTCTGCGCCATACTCGTGTCGCTGAGTCTCCCTGCTTCGTCGACCGCGGCCGCATCGCGGCAAAAAACCTTCAGCTCCCCCGAAAAGGCCGTCCAGGCCCTGGTCGACTCCCTGAAAAATAATGACAAGGCCGAACTCAGGGCCGTTCTCGGTCCGTCCGGCGGAAAACTGACTTCCACGGGAGATCCCATCGTCGATCGTCAGCACCGGGATATATTCCTTGCCGCCTATGAGGAAATGCACCGCTTCGATCAAACGGGCAAAAGCAAGGCTATCCTTGTCATCGGCAAAGACGAGTGGCCGTTCCCGATCCCGCTGGTTGCGAAGAACAAGCGCTGGCGGTTCGATACGGAGGCAGGCAAACAGGAGATCCTCGACCGTTGGATCGGCCGGAATGAACTGGAAACCATCCAGACCTGCCTAGCCATCGTCGACGCGCAGCGCGAGTATGCGATGGGCAATGATGCGGGCAATGACTTCCATGAGTACGCGGCAAAATTCGCCAGCGACCCGGGAAAGAAAAACGGTCTTTACTGGAAGACGGGGGAAGGTGAGCCTCCGAGTCCCCTGGGCGAACTTGTGGCGAGGGCGAAGGCCGAAGGATATTCCGCCGGTAAAAGTGGCGGGCCGATACCCTACCATGGTTACTTCTACCGCATTCTGACGCGGCAGGGGAAACACGCGGCGGGGGGCGCATTCGATTACATGGTGCACGGACACATGATCGGAGGTTTTGCGGTGGTCGCCTATCCGGCGAGCTACGGCTCATCGGGGGTTATGACCTTCATCGTCAACCATGACGGGGTCGTCTATCAGAAAGACCTGGGTCGGGATACCGCCGTGACTGCCAAAATGATGGATACTTTCGATCCGGGTCCGGGCTGGAACATGGTGGAGCAAACTGCGTCGAAATGACAGCGATGCGGCATTTCCTGGTTTTGACCGGAGCCTCGACATGAAAGCCGTGAAGATGCAACCACAAAATTTCCTGAAGCGTTTCACCACCTTCTGGTGGGGCGATAACGGGTTGACGGCGCTGCTGCTAATGATCCTGCTGATTTCCATGCTCGCACCCCTCGTCAGATCCGATGCGTCCTCCTTAATCATCTCCATATTCCTTTCCCTGGTGCTGCTGTCCGGCATACGCACAATATCGAAAAAGAGGCTTTGCCGCGCGGGCGCAACGGTGCTGGCGCTGGCAGTCATAATTCTCACATGGATGAAGAATTTCTACCCTTCCAGCAGGTCTCTCCACAGCTGGAGCGACCTGGTTGCGGTCATTTATTTTGTCCTCCTGACCGTGGTGGTAATGCGGCATGTTTTCCAGGAAGGCCCCGTTACCGGCGACCGGGTTCGGGGAGCCATAGCCGCTTATATCCTCGTCGGCTTCACCTGGGCAATCCTCTACCACCTCATCGAACTGCGACTACCCGGCTCTTTCCGATTTCCGGAGACAAATGCGGCCGCAATCTACACCGTCCGGCAATCGGACTTTACCTATTTCAGTTTTATCACCATGACCACAGTCGGTTATGGCGACATTACCCCCATAAACCCGCTGGCCCGGATGTTCGCGGTCATGGAGGGGCTCATCGGGCAGCTCTATCCGGCGACGCTTCTTGCAAGACTGGTGTCCCTCCAGATCATGCACCGGGACGATGAAGCCGCCCGGGAGAAGAAAAAACAGGAAATATCCGGGCATGAAGTGTAGTAAAACCGGCCAGTGCGGCCTGAAATAAACGTGATCGAAAGGAGGTCAACATGGAAAGGCGAGACTTTTTGAAACTGTGCACCGCGGCGGCCATAATCCCGTCAGTCGTCAATCTTGAGGAGGTGTTCGCGCAGGCGGCTGCAACCGTAACCCCCACCTCCATCACGGACGTAAAACCCGGGGAGGACGTATTTGCCTACATCACCCGGGTGAAAGGGGGCTTCGATCAGACGCTCTACCGGCAGGTGATCGGCGCCGCGAATGCTTTCAAGGAGGGTGACCAGGCCATAGGCGTGGGGGCCGATAATGATAAAACAAGGCAGAATGCCCGCATCCTGCTGAACAACACGAAGATCAAGGACCTCCATGAGCACCCGCTGCTTGCCGATGACCTGCAGAAGCTGATCTGGAAGACCACGGACCAGGCGAAGTACGAAAAGATTAAAGACCGGACCATGGGTCAATTGAAAGACTTTCTGCTGACCCGGTCCGAGAAGGAGATCAAGGAGATCATGCCGGGGCTGGACAGCGAGACCATCGGGTGCGTCCCCAAGCTCATGAGCAATGAGGAACTGATCAAATTTGACCAGAAGATATACAATCCCCTCCCAGGCACCAAAATCGGTGCGAAAGGCTACCTGAGCGCCCGCATCCAGCCCAATTCGCCCACGGACAATCCCGATGATATCATGTGGGAAGTGTTTGACGCCTTTTCCTATGCCACGGGCGATATCGTCATCGGAACCAACCCGGTGGACAGCCAGGTGGAGAGCGTGGCCAGGGTGGAGAAGGCCCTCAAGGACGTGGTCGAAACCTTCAAGCTCCGGGATGTAGTCCCCTGGTGCGTGCTTTCTCATATCGATGTCCAGGCGGAGGTTGAAAAAAAATACCCGGGAACGGTCGAGACCATGTTCCAGAGCCTGGCCGGGACCGATGACTGCAACAAGACCTTCGATGTCACGGTCGCGAAGATAATGAATTACGCGACATCCAAGAAAGGAAAGAGATACGGCCTGTACTTCGAGACGGGACAAGGCTCCGAGTTCACCAACGGCGCTGCCAACGGCGTCGACATGATGGTGCTGGAATCCAGGAAGTACGGCTTCAGCAGGGCGGCGAAGATGGAACTCGCCAGGGTCCAGCCCAAGGGGGCGTGGCTGCACGTCAATGACGTCGCGGGTTTCATCGGGCCGGAGGTCTTCAGGACCCGCGAGCAGCTGGTGAGGTGCTGCCTGGAAGACATCTGCATGGGCAAGCTGCATGGACTGACGATCGGTCTCGATATCTGCTCGACCCTGCACATGGCCGTAAGCCTCGATGACCTTGCATGGTGCCAGGACCAGATCATGCCGGCCGCCCCGGCTTATCTCATGGCGCTTCCCACCAGGAACGACCCGATGCTGAGCTATCTGACCACCATGTTTCAGGATCATGTGCGTCTGAGGAAAAAGTTCGACCTTAAAGTGAATGATGCGATGTGGGCCTTCTACAAGCGGATCGGGATAGTGGACGGCAGCAATAGGTACACCTCGCATTACGGCGACCCGCTCTGGGTGTACTACCAGTACCGGCTGGCCAAGGGTGACAAGCGTTCCAGGGAAATGATCTATGCCGAAGGGAAAAATAAACTGAAAGAAGTCGGTTCCAGAGGCGTCGATATCGCCGTTGGCCATGGAAAGAATATTTGGGACCTGAACCCGAAGCTGGAAGAGAACGTCACAACCCTCTACAAGGACGCCAAGAAGTGTCTCTGGGACGAATTAACCCCGGCCTTCATCGCCACCATCCCCAATGTGGTGGAGGTCAGGACCCAGTCCAAAGACAGGGAGAACTATATCGCCCAACCGGCCACCGGCGAGAAGCTGAACTCCAAATCCGTGGCCGTTATCGAACAGCTCCGGGACTCGTCGAAAGGAAAAGAAAAGCAGCCGAACGGGTACATCATCATCTCCGACGGCCTGAACGCGGATGCCATCATGGACAAGGGGCACCTCATGCCCTACCTGCAGGAAGTCCGCAAGCTGCTGACCGAAAACGGCGCGGTCCTGAGCGACAAGAACATCGTGGTCATCAACGGCAGGGTGCGGGCCGGCTACGAGATCGGCAACATACTTTTTGAAAAGTCCGATCCCAACCGGCTTTACGGGATTATTCACATCATCGGGGAGCGCCCCGGAACCATGCACCATTCCTATTCGGCTTACATCTCCGTTGCCAAAGGAAGCGTTTGGACCGCCAAAAAAATGGACCACGACATGACGAAACTGGTGTGCAACATAGCGGAAACGGCCCTGGATCCAAAAGAAGCGGCCAAAGAGACGCTCTCCATCGTAAGGGAAATAAGGGCGAAGCTGGTTGGCACCAGCCGGAGTGAAAGCCGGTAGCACTGACCTGCAATGGACGGGGGATATCCTTTCCTTCTCCATGAGGGAGAAGGTGCCCCATCGGGGCGGATGAGGGGGCCGTCGGGAGATTGGCGCTAACAGAACATATCCCGGTACAAGCCGGCGGAGGCAAACCTGATGTTTCTCGGTCTGGCAATAGTTTCGCTGCTGGTCTTTGTCTATGGAACCCTTGCGGTCAAGCTGGGGCGATGGTCGGTGACCATGCCGATGATCTTCGTGGCCGCCGGTTTCGTGCTCGGTCCCGGAGGCGTGAACCTATTGCGGATTTCGCCCGCGGCCGAGGGGATGAAGACCCTTACCGAGGTTACGCTCGCGGTCCTGCTTTTTTCCGACGCTTCGACTCTGGACCTGCGACAGCTCCGCGACGACCCAGGCCTCCCCACCCGGCTGCTCGGGATAGGCATGCCCCTCACCATAATCCTTGGAACGGCTATTGTCCTTGGATTGCTCCCCGGCGAGGGGATCGCCTTCGCCGCCCTGCTGGGCACCATTCTGGCACCGACCGACGCTGCCCTCGGACTGCCCATTTTCAACGACCCGAAGGTCCCGGTCCGAATCAGGCGTGCATTGAACGTGGAAAGCGGACTGAACGACGGAATCGCAACGCCGTTCGTGCTGCTTTTCATCGCTTTCGCGACGGCGAGTGAAACGCATGCCCGGAACGGCTGGCTGGCCGGAGCGCTGCTGGAAATAGTCCTCGCACTGCTGGCGGGCGCGGTGGTGGGGATTGGCGGCGGCCGACTGCTCTCGAAGGCCGCCGACCGCGGCTGGGCTTCCGGAATTTCACAACAGCTCGCCATATTCGGTTTGGCCCTGACCGCCTTTTTCGGCTCGCTTATGATCGACGGCAACGGTTTTATCGCCGCCTTTTCCGGCGGGATCATCTTCAGCGCGGCTACCGGAAATCGTTTCCACGAACCGATCGAATTCACGGAAAACGCCGGTGCCGTCCTGTCGCTACTGGTGTGGGGGATATTCGGTGCTCTGGCACTTCCGAAGGCCATGCTGTATACCTCCGACTGGCGGCCGATTGCGTGCGCCGTCCTCAGTCTGACCGCCGTCAGGATGATCCCGGTTGCGCTGGCAATGCGAAAGACCGGCCTCCGTAACGACACGATTGCCCTTATGGGCTGGTTCGGCCCACGCGGGCTGGCATCGGTAGTCTTCACCCTGCTGGCCTTCATGACCCTGAAGGAAGCGGGCAGGCCCATCGAACTTCTCGTGTCGGTGGCGACATGGACAATCCTGCTGAGCGTGCTGGCCCACGGACTGTCGGCGAAGCCCCTGTCGGCCTGGTATGCGGGACGGCTCGCGAAGGCGGGCGGGCCGCTGTCCGAACTGCGGGAGCTCCCCGAACTGCGGGAGCGGATAAATATTCTGAGAGACTCGCGCGGTTCGTGAAAAAAATGGCAGCAGGGCATGGGCAAATTTAACCCGGGAAAGGAACGCAATTGTGACGCCAAACACGATCAAACCACGCGACATAACCAGCACCACGCTGCAGGTTTTTTTCATCGGCCTTCTGATCGCCACCGGCTTCTGGATAATACGTCCCTTTCTGACACCCCTTACGTGGGCGGTTATAATCGTCATCGCTACGTGGCCGGCCATGCTGAAGGTCCAGGAATTCATGCGGGGAAAACGCTGGCTTGCGGTGACAGTCATGTCGGTCAGCCTCCTGCTGCTGCTCGTTGTTCCACTTACGATCGCCATTACGACCATTGTCGACAAATCGGACCAGATCGTGGCCTGGATCAGATCGCTGTCCATCCTGACCGGAGCGCCCCCGCCCCGATGGCTGAATAATGTTCCCTTACTGGGACCGAAGCTTGTCGTCAAATGGCAGCAGGTTGCCGCGGCAGGTTCCCAGGAGCTGTCCACGAAACTTGTGCCCTACTCCAACAAAATCATTGCCTGGTTCGTGAGCCAGGCCGGGAACATAGGCATGATGATCCTGAATTTCCTGCTAACGGTAATCATAGCCGCAATTCTCTATGCGAAAGGCGAGACAGCCTCTAAGGGTGTACTGCGGCTCGCCGCCCGCCTGGCGGGCAGCCAGGGGGAAAACAGCCTGACGCTTGCCGCCAAGGCCATTCGCGGAGTTGCCCTTGGAGTGGTATTGACCGCTCTGATCCAGTCCATTATCGGCGGTGTCGGCCTGGCCGTGGCCGGTATACCTGCCGCGATGCTTCTGACCGGTATCATATTCCTGCTCTGCATAGCGCAGGTCGGTCCCGCCCTGGTACTGATACCGTCCGTCATCTGGATGTACTGGTCAGGACAGACGTTATTGGGGACCGTTCTTCTTGTCTTTTCAATTGTTGCCTGCACCATAGACAACATTATCCGGCCATTTTTGATAAAGAAAGGGGCCAAGCTGCCGCTTGTTCTGATTTTCGCCGGTGTCATCGGAGGATTGGTTGCTTTCGGCATTATCGGGCTTTTCATCGGTCCGGTCGTGCTGGCGGTGATCTACACGCTGCTTCAGTCATGGGTTTCGGAAAAAGCCGGTGCTGAGGAAGGCATATGATCAGACTGGTAACATTCATTTTGACTGCGTTATTGACACTTACAAGCTCACCGGCATTCTGCGCACCGCGTAAAACGGCGCAAGCCGCGAAACCGCAGGCGGCCGCTCCCATGAAGGCTTCGGTCATATTTAACGGTAAGGAGTTGTTCTCCGTTCCGGGTTTCGGATCATTTTCCCCACAGGAACGAGCAGGTTCAATAGCGGCCCGAATAAAGAAAATCGCTGAAGACCTGGCCATCAGAACCGATACCATCAAAACGGTGGACACCGATATTTCCACTGATATTGTTTCGGGCGACATGATAATCATGACGGTCACCGACAGGGATGCCGCGGGAGCCGGACGCGCGAGGCAGGAACTCGCCGGTGAATATGCGGGAAATATAAGGCTTGCCGCCGAGAGTTACCGGGCTGACTACAGCAGAGATGCCATAATGTTCGGCCTGTTGTATTCACTGATCGCGGCACTCGTATGCATATTGCTGCTTGTACTCGTGATCAGGCTTTTCCGCGTCCTGAACAACCTGATCGAAACGCGGTATAAGGAAAAACTTCATTCCATCCATATCAAGACGGTCGAGATCGTCCAGGTCCAGCGCGTCAGGTCCATGGTTGACGGTACGGTAAGGTTTTGCCGTCTGGTTGTCATATTGATCATTGTTTATGCCTTCATCCACTTCGCCCTCGGCTTTTTCCCGTGGACCAGAGCGCTGGCGGGCCAGATCCTCGGCTACATACTGGTCCCGCTGAAAGTCATGGGCAACGGCATCCTGAATCAGATTCCAAACCTCCTTTTTGTCGTCGTGCTGGTTGTTGTTACAAGATATGTCCTGAAGTTCACGCGGATTTTCTTCAACCAGATCGAACAGGGCACCATAACATTCTCGGGTTTCTACCCGGAGTGGGCAAAACCCACATACAGGATTGTGCGCTTCCTGTTCATTGCCTTCGCCGCGGTTGTGGCTTTCCCCTATGTTCCGGGATCCCAGTCCCCTGCATTCAAGGGCGTCTCAATATTCATCGGCGTTCTCTTTTCCCTCGGCTCTCAGTCAATGATCGCGAATTTTCTCGCGGGGATCACCATGACGTACAGGAGGCTATTCAAGGTCGGCGACAGGGTAAGGATCGGCAATATCGTCGGTGACGTGACCGCCATAAGAGTTCAGGTGACCCATCTGCATACCGTCAAGAACGAAGAGGTGATGGTGCCCAACTCGACGATCCTCAACAGCGAAATAACCAATTACAGCTCCCTCATAAAGGAAAAGCCCCTGATTCTTCATACATCGGTCACCATCGGCTACGACGCTCCCTGGCGACAGGTGCACGCCCTGCTTCTTATGGCCGCCGAACGCACGCCGGGCCTGCTGCGCGAGCCCGCGCCATTTGTCCTGCAGAAGTCTCTCGATGATTTTTATGTCACGTATGAGCTGAACGTATATACGGATACGCCCCATAAGATGGCGATGCTTTATTCCGATATTCACAAGAACATCCAGGACTGCTTCAACGAATACGGCGTCCAGATCATGTCGCCCAATTACGAGGCTGACCGCGAGGAGCCTACGGTGGTGCCGAAGGACCGCTGGTTTTCGCCTCCCGCGAAAGGGCCTGGAGGGGATTAACCTGCATGGAAACGGCAGATGAGGAATAACAATTAATCTGAGTAATACAAATCTCAAGCAACAAATATTCCTCCCCCTTCAAGGGGGAGGCCAGGAGGGGGATGGGATGCTTTGATGCCGAGATACCCATCCCCACCCCGACCCTCCCCTTGAAGGGGAGGGAGTTTTTGATGAAAGCAGGAGATTGATTCCAATCAGAACAATTAAATAACGGAGAGTTGAACCATGAGTGCACTTTTGCTTGCCCTGATTGCCTTTGCCTGCATCTTCGGCGGCGCCCTGCTCGGCCTTTGCATCCACTCGTATCTGCCTGACCACCATCTGAGCGAGAACGGAAGGGATATAGTGAAACTTGGAGCCGGGCTGATTGCCACCCTGGCCGCGCTCGTACTCGGTCTGCTGGTCAGTTCGGCGAAGAGCTCGCTGGACTCGATCAATTCGGAGCTGACGCAGGACAGCGCGAAGGTCATCGTACTTGACCGCGCCCTGGCCGCATACGGGCCGGAGACGAAGGAGATCCGCGATCTGCTGCGTCTCCGCGTCGAGAGCGCCATCAAACGGATCTGGCCGGAGGTTGAAACCGGAAATGTAACTCTGGAAACCCCTGAAGCCGCAAGGGGTCTGGAAGCTATCCAGGAGAAACTGCGCGAACTGAGGCCGGGAAACAGCTCCCAGCATCAGCTGCAGTCGCAGGCCCTTCAGATCGTCGCCGATCTGGCGCAATCACGCTGGTTAGTCATAGAGCAGACGCAGACAGCACTTCCGCCGCTTTTCCTTGTCATTCTGATTATCTGGCTTTCCATGCTCTTTGCCTGCTTCGGCCTTCTTTCTCCGGTCAATGCGACGGTTGTCGTGGTTCTGCTGATGTGCGCGCTGTCGGTATCAACGGCAATCTTTCTGATTAATGAAATGAACACACCTGCGACGGGGTTGATAAAGGTATCCAGTGCCCCGTTGCGCAATGCGCTCGACCATCTCGGCAAGTAAATCTTGTTGAACCGTGCATTCGGGTACGGTCGGGATGTGGGATTGAGCCCAGCAAGCCGGCGGCAGGAAGCCAATTCAGGAAGATACGGTAAAGCTGACAGGAATTTGACGTGGCGGGTTGCCCCTGCAACAGAATAAGAAATTTACCCGATTTAGCAAGGCATTTCCCCAGAAAACCTACATTCGCAAAGGAAACAATTCGTTTATGAGTGATGAGCCGCAAACAAGTGAGACGGGTTCCCTCCCGTTGGGCATCCACATCGTGGCAAAGCCCACCGGCCCGGCCTGCAATCTCGACTGCGACTATTGCTTCTATCTTGAGAAACATGCGCTCTACGGCCCCGTCGAGAATTACCGGATGCCGGATGAGGTGCTCTCCGCCTTTATCAGGAGTTATGTCGAGGCCCAGCCGACTCCGGTGGTGGAGTTCGTCTGGCAGGGGGGGGAGCCGACCCTGCTCGGGCTAAACTTCTTCCGGCGGGTAATCGAACTTCAGCGCCCCCATGACGGGCGAAAAACCATCACGAATTCCCTCCAGACCAACGGCATGCTGCTCGACGACGAGTGGTGCCGTTTCCTGAAAAAGCACAACTTCATGGTCGGCATCAGCCTCGACGGACCAGGGGAAATACATGACCGCTACCGTCACGACCGTACCGGGAAAAGCAAGTTCGATGCGGTGTTGCGGGGGCTGAAGCTGCTGCAGAGACATAAGGTCGAGTACAACGTCATGGCAAGCGTCGCCAGGGAGACCGCTCGGCGGCCGCTGGATGTATACCGGTTTTTCAAGGACGAGGGGGTGGAATTCATCCAGTTCACTCCCATCATCGAGCGAACCCCCGATGCCTCCGCGAGGGAACTGGGTTTGAGCCTCGCCGTTCCTCCTTCGCCGGACGGGAAGGAACGGAATGCCGACGTCACTCCATGGACGGTTATTCCCGAGGAGTATGGGGATTTCCTGATCGCCGTATACGAGGAGTGGGTCCGTCACGACGTGGGAAAGGTCTTCGTCATGAACTTCGAGTGGGCGCTCAATGCCTGGATAGGAAACCCCTCGCCGGTCTGCGTCCATGCTTCGCAGTGCGGCCGTTCGGTGGTGCTGGAGCATAACGGCGACCTGTTCGCCTGCGATCACTATGTATACCCGGAGTACCGGCTCGGCAACATTTTGGTCGATGACCTGACGCGCATGATCGAAAAATCGCTCCGGTCCGGTTTCGGGGTGAACAAGGAATCGGCCCTGCCGAAATGGTGCGGGAAATGCGAGGTATTGGCCGCATGCCGGGGAGGATGTCCCAAGCACAGATTCATGGAGACATGCCAGTCCGAGCCGGGACTTCAGTATCTCTGCGCAGGGTACAAGAAGTTTTTCCGCCACATCCGGAAGTATCTGCGGGTGATGGCTACCCTGCTGGAGAATGGGTTGCCTCCTTCTTATGTGATGGAAGCCGTAAAGGGACCGCTGGTGATTGACACAGGGCAGAAGACGAATAGCCGACAACGTTAGATTGGAATAAAGGATGAAAGCCAAAATCTTTTATTTAACAGTATGAACAGGATTTACAGGATTAAAGACTTTTTGATTTAATTTTTTCATCCTGTACATCCTGTTAATTCTGTCTTTTGATGCTCCAAGTTGTATCTACCGCCGAGTTAATGTTGAACTGTTTCTATTTCCGCAGCCTTCAGTGGGTTATTGTCGACAGAAAGGAGAATAGGATGAAGACAAGAACTGTAGTTCCAAAGGTCCTGGCCCTGAACGGCGCCGCTCTGATGGCGGCCGTGCCGGCCCTGGCCGTGGAGACCACCGGCGCGCCGGGTTCTCCCAGCGCCACTACCACCATTGACGGAAGACAGCTCCCGCCGCCGCCCTCGAAATTCGGTGGCTTGATCAAGGAAGACGCGATGGATTCGAAGCCGTGGTGGCCGCCGACGGTGGTTCCGCCAAAGGGGGCACCCAATATCCTGCTGATAATGACCGACGACTCGGGTTACGGTGTACCGAGCACTTTCGGCGGCGTCATCCCTACGCCCGCCCTGGACAGGATCGCCAAGGCGGGTTTGCGCTACACGCAGTTTCATTCGACCGCGCTTAGCTCACCCACACGGGCGGCAATTATTACCGGGCGCAACCATCACTCGGTCGGCTACGGCCAGGTCAGCGAATTTGCCACCGGCTACCCGGGTTATAACTCGGTCATCGGTCCCGAGAACGCGACCATCGGCAGGATACTCAGCGACAACGGCTACGCCACCTCGTGGTTCGGCAAGAACCACAACACCCCCTCGTTCCAGTACAGCGCGGCCGGTCCCTTCGACCAGTGGCCGAGCGGGATGGGCTTTCAGTATTTCTACGGTTTCATGGGGGGCGAGTCCGACCAGTGGACGCCCTACCTTTACCGGGACCACACACCGATCTATCCGTGGATCGGCAAGCCGGGCTACAACCTCGTCACCGACATGGCCGACGAGGCAATCAGGTACATGAAGGAGCTGAACGCATCGGCACCCGAAAAGCCGTTCTTCGTCTACTACGTGCCGGGCGCGACGCACTCGCCGCACCAGCCGACCAAGGAGTGGATCAACAGGATCAGCGCCATGCACCTGTTCGATGATGGCTGGGAAAAGCTGAGGGAGAAGATCTTCGCCAACCAGAAGCGGCTTGGCGTGATCCCGAAGAACACCCAGCTTACGCCGTGGCCCGATTCTCTGCCGAAGTGGGACTCACTTTCCATGATCAAGAAGAAGATCGTAATACGCGAGGCAGATGTCTTTGCGGCCTACACGGCATACACCGACCACGAGATCGGCCGCGTCATCCAGGCGGTCGAGGATATGGGTAAGCTCGACAAAACGCTCATTATCTACATCGACGGCGACAACGGCACCAGCTCCGAAGGATCGATGATGGGCGCGCCGAACAATATGACCGTCTACAACGGGGTTCTGGAACTGCCCGAGCTCGAATATCTGCGCTTTTACGAGTCCTGGGGCTCGGACAAGACCTATCCGCACATGGCAGTTCCCTGGGCCTGGGCATTCGACACACCCTTCAAGTGGGTGAAGCAGGTGGCCTCCCACTTCGGCGGGACCCGGCAGGGGATGGCTATTTCGTGGCCCGGCCACATTAACGATCCGGGCGGCATCCGCCACCAGTTCCACCACGTGATCGACATCGTCCCGACGATCCTGGAAGCGACCGGCATCCGGGCTCCGGAAACGGTGGACGGCATCAGGCAGAAACCGATCGAAGGAGTCAGCATGGCATACACCTTCGACAAGGCAAACGCCAATGCGCCGTCGAAGCGTACGACCCAGTACTTCGAGATATTCGCCAACCGCGGCATCTATCATGATGGCTGGTATGCCTGCACGACACCGCCTGAGCCGCCCTGGCTCCTTGGTACGGCCAAGCTGCCGGATGTCATGGACTACAAATGGGAACTCTACAACATCGCCGAGGACTTTTCCCAAAGCAACGATCTGGCTGCGAAGTATCCCGACAAGCTCAAGGAGATGCAGACGCTGTTCGTAGAGGAGGCGAACAGGAACCAGGTCTTCCCGATCGACAATTCGGTACTGCCGCGCCTGCTCACGCCGCGTCCGAGCGGCACGGCCGGGCGGACGACCTTCACCTACACGGGTGAAAACGTCGGCATTCCGGTTGCCAACGCGCCCAGTCTCCTGAACCGCGATTTCACGATCACGGCCGAGATCACGGTGCCCACGGAAGGGACCGAGGGGATGATCGCGACGATGGGCGGCCGCTTTGGCGGCTACGGGCTCTACCTCCTCAAAGGGAAACCGGTGTTCGTCTACAACCTGCTCGACCTGAAGCGCGTCCGGTGGGAAGGCGGCGTCGGGGCAGAAGACTGGCTGGGCCGTTCGCTCAAGCCGGGCAAGCACACAATCGCGTTCGACTTCAAGTACGACGGACCCGGCTTTGGCAAAGGAGGAACCGGTGTGTTGACGGTTGACGGCCGTGTGCTGTCGAAGCAGAAGATGGAGCACACGATACCGTTCCTGATGGCCCTCGACGAATCCCTCGACATCGGGCTCGACACCCGGACCGGGGTTGACGACAGCTATAAGCTGCCGTTCAAGTTCACCGGCACGATCAACAAGGTGACTTACCAAATCGGGCGGGAGCAGTTGACGGCCGATGACAGGAAGGAGATGCAGCGAAGGCTTGCCACGGCTCACGACTAACCGTTTGAGGTCATGACCTCACTCCCGTTCAGAGTTGCCTTTAAGCCGAACGGGGTGACACTGACGATCATCCGGCCGAAGCTGACGCCCGCGGACATCGAGAAGCTCAAGGAGACCGAGAAGAAAGCGGCGGCTGGCAAGGAGTAACTGCAATATGAACGGCAAAAATAACCCCTCCTGCCCTCCCCTTACCTAAAGGGAGGAACGTGAGCGCGGATGTTGGTACTCACATCCCCCCTCTTGAGACAAGAGGGGGGGACAGGAGGAGTTATGACGGCTTCGAACAGGCGCCAGGGCACAACCGGGGGTATGGCACAAAGAAATGTTAACAGGAGGAGTGGCAAATGAAAAACCGTCTTGAATTATTGACCATTCTTTTTGCAGTGACGGTTGTTTTTGCGGCTTGCGGAGGAGGCGGGGGCGGGGGGCCGCAAACCCCCGCAATTTCTGACGTGGCGCCTTCTCACGGGCTTCCGGGCACGACTGTAATCATCTCCGGTACCAACTTCAACCCCACCCCGGCCAGCAACGTCGTGAAGTTCAACGGCACGACGGCTGCCGTAATCGATTCCACTTCGATCCAGATTGTCGCCACTGTTCCGAAGGGGGCGACCTCAGGACCAATAACGGTAACGGAGGGGAGCAATAGCGCCACTTCGCCTTCCAGTTTCACCGTAACCCGTTTACTGGGAGGATCGGTCCAGGG
>DASRZQ010000045.1:0-16050 GCA_035686205.1 Geobacteraceae bacterium | reverse complement strand
GCGGTGCCGTGCCCGTCCACCATGAGAAGGTCGTGACGGCGCGCCAGTTTTGCGAGGGCGGCCAGCACCGCCGGCCCTTCCCGGAAGAAAAGATAGCCGGGGACATAGGGGAAATTTACCCCGGCAACTGCCGTCGCCTGTGCGACAATACCGGGAACCGTCATGTCGTAAAGCACGGCGGCGGCGACCGCTGTTTCGCCGCTGTATGCGATGTCCACTCCGGCGACGGTTCGTATTTCCCTGCCGACCGGCGAAATACGGATTTTTTGCGCCAGCTCGTCGCGGAATTTCGCGGCTTCTTCTATTGTCGAGGGCCAGTTATCCATTCTTATATGAACCTAAAAACCGCAGTTAACCACGAATGACACGAATAAACACGAATGTTTTGAACCCCTATTCTTTTTTGCGAAGTCACCGATTTGATGGATGTTTTCAGTTGCAAAAGGACTTTAAAAATTCGTGTCTATTCGTGAAAGTCGTGGTTCTAAATGCTTTTTCTAGGATGAATCTTTTGACGCAAAGGCCGCAAAGTTTTCATATTAAATACATGTAACTGCAAAAGAATGAACGCGTAAAAGATTTTAATTATCGATTGAATGCTGTATCAAAAATCAATCCACTGTTTTCTTGGCGTTCTTTGCGTCCTTGCGTTTCAAATGAATTTACCGGATTCATTCCCTTGTCGCGGATTCTTTCCGATCCGCGGCAACTGGCCTGCTTTTCCCGTCATCCGGAAGCTCCCGCCAAGTGTTGACCGGCTTCATCGCGCCGCCGTCGAATGAGAGGCACATGAAATGGATGTGGGTCGGCGACCGTTTGGGGTAGGCATTTTTGCCGGTCCTGCCGAGCAGTGCAATGGTATCCCCGGCCTTGACGATGTCGCCCGGCGCGACCAGGATTTTCGCCAGATGGGCGTAATAGTAGTATCGGTTGCTTTCGGGATTGAATATCCAGATGTATATGCCGCCCCGGATTCCGTTGGGATATTCCCACGACGGATTGACCGCTACCACCACTCCGTCGGCGAAGGCCACTATTTCGGCGGGTTTGCCCGTGCGGTCATCAAGGCCCGTCCGCCCCCTGTCGCGGATGAACAGGTCATGGGCCGGATGGCCGCCGTGCCTGTTGCCGTCGTAAAAATTGTAGCCGGCCGGTTTGTAGCTGCTCCCCCTGGTGTCGCCGGCGCTTTTCCGGCCGTAACCTTTTATCGGAAAAAAGAAGGGCGAATTGCCGATTTTTCCGGTGTATTCCTCCAACAGGAGTTTGTCGAGTTCAATGATTTTCCGCTTTGCTTCCTTGCGGTCGATTTTGCCGTCCCTGATTTCCTTGTCCAGGGTGTTCCAGTCGTCGCAGACCGATGCCAGAGCCGGAGACGCCGAAATCATGGCGAGAAAAAGCGCCAGAACAAATATTCGCATGATTTGTCCATCCTTCTGAAGAGGAGTGTTTTCGAATTGCCGTGTCATTATAACAGAATGCCGCGCGCGGCGACAGCCTGCATTTTCGACCCGCGTGTGACGGATGAGGCTGTGCCGGTAAAAATTGCCTGTTGCAAGGCAGTCATTTGGAAGTAATATAACTGTCTGGAAAATTATCTGAATCCGTCACGTATTCATGAATTATTGATGCGGGAGAAACGAAATGAATTCGAACGAAGACGAACCTGTTGAAGTTCCGATAGACGGCACACTTGACCTGCACACGTTTCGGCCGGCCGAGGTCAGGGACCTTGTGCCGGATTACCTTGCCGCCTGCCGCGAGCGCGGCATCCTCCAGGTGCGCATCATCCACGGCAAAGGCACCGGGGTGCTCAGGGAAAAAGTGCACGCGATACTGGGCAGGATGCCGGAAGTGGCTTCCTTCAGGCTTGCCGGGGAGGACGGCGGCGGCTGGGGGGCGACTGTCGTAACGCTGCGGCCGATGAAATAATGAGAGTGACCGACAAAGAGAGAAATACTGTTGAGGGGTTAGCCGTTACCATAAAATCTCTCCCTTTTCGGTCGAGATGATAAAGTATATGTGAAATCATGTGCAGAGTCTCCTTGAAAGTACATACATTCGGAGGTAATTGACAAGTAGTCAAACTGGTATAGACTTTTCACCATAAAGTCTGCCTTATAGTGATGGTATTAACAAAGGACAACCGACTTATGTCGATGCCAGGCGAAGCAAAAAAACATTCGCAAATAAGCTTGCTGGTGGCCATGAGAAGTTTTCTTCTGTCCGAGGCGCTGTGCAAGTCAATGGGCAGGGAGTTCAACGGTTATAAAGCGTTTACCTGCTATTCCATGCAAAATGCCGGAGATTTCAGCCCCGACCTGATCCTCGTGGATTTTGCCAACCTGAACCAGGGTATTTACGAAAAGTGGCCGGACATAAAGGTCCTGCTGATAGACACCGGGCTGTCGGAAGAGGATATCGTCAACATGATGCGCTCATACAAGCTGGACGGGGTAATTTCGCTGGATACGAGCCTCCTGCAGTTGAAAAAGGCCCTCAACGTAATAAAAGACGGCCAGATATGGATTGATAATACGAAACTGAAAGCGATTCTCCATGGCAGAAATCCCAAAATCAGCGACGGAATAAGCGACATCCTCAGCAAAAAAGAGAAACGAATAGTCGAACTTGTGGCAGACGGCTACAAAAACAAGGAGATAGCTTCCATCCTTTTCCTGAGCGAACAAACCATAAAGTCGCACCTGGGCCGGATTTTCAAGAAAATGAAGATAAGAAACCGTTCCCAGCTGGTTTCCCTTACCCTGAAAAATGAAATCCTCGGCCAGAAGATTATGTGCAAATAATATAACTGCGACATGTAGACCTTGCGACATACTTCTTCGTCACCGCGCGGTCTCTTTTATATCCCTTCCGGCAAAGCTTTAATCCGTTAGTTCACGAAAGCCGTTCCCTACATGCCTATATCAAAAAATGAAATAGGCAGCGATTTCTGGAATCATGAATGCAATTAATAAAGCTCTCTTTTTTGCTGTTCAAATCCCCTGAGTCAAAAACACAGGTAACATACTTAAGTATTAATCTTTTGGTTAAAAAAATACCTTTTAGTATGATTGATTATGCAAATAATGGTGATATAAGTTACTTAACAGATGGCGGAAATATTAAGTTTTGAATTTTATGGCATAGCTTGTTTTAAGAGAAACAGAAAATTTTTAATATAAAGATTGCAACACTTAAACTGCTAAGAAATATTCACACTTTTAGAGAGAAAAATCATATTGATAAAGGTATTAAGAAATATGCAAAATGTATAAATTTTAATCAAAATCTAATTGACTTGCTGTGAAAATATACATTTGTAAAATTAAATAATATTTAACTATTTTTCTTTGGTTTTATTCTTCGAGTGACTTGTCAGCGCATCTGATTGCAGACAGTAGAATAACCTTGTTCCAGTGCTGAAAGTTTTTCAGGGACACAAAAATGGTTTTACCGCTTCTTATACTAATAACGGGTGATATTCTCAACGCGCTTCTCGGGCTGCTGGTTTCAATTTTCGTCAGGTTCGGCGAATGGCCATCCGCGAATGATTTCAGAGGGCTGGACGGCATCAGCGTCTTTGCCTTTGTCTTTGTGCTGATTTCCATTTCGTTCCTGACGGAGTTGTACAACCTGGAGAAAAACTGGAAAGCCAGGGAAATTATCGCGAAGCTGCCGATCGTTTTCTCCGTGTCACTGGTTATCCTGTCCGCGCTGTTCTACCTGATGCCGAACATCATGTTCGGCAGAGGGGTTCTTGCCACCGCGCTGGGAGCATTTATCGTATCGCAGTTTTTCTGGCACCTGATTTACAAGCATGCGCTTTATATCAAAAAACTTTCGCATAAGGTGATGGTGCTCGGCACCGGAGCTCTGGCAAACCGGATCGGGAGGCTTCTGCTTGAACATCCCGATCATCACCACAATTTCGCGGGCTATTTCGGCTGCCCGTTCGAGACCGTCAGCGTTTCGGCTGAAAATATCATCGGTGTCGGGGATGGATTCCTTGAAACCGTGGAAAAGGAAAAACCGCATAAAATCGTCGTATCGGTCGGGGAAAGAAGGAATGGAGGATTGCCTTTGCAGGACCTGGTCAAATGCAAATTCAGCGGCATCCAGGTTATT
Organism: Geobacteraceae bacterium; assembly: GCA_035686205.1. Taxonomy (GTDB): domain Bacteria; phylum Desulfobacterota; class Desulfuromonadia; order Geobacterales; family Geobacteraceae; genus CAIWTU01. The sequence continues at coordinate 11,925 of DASRZQ010000045.1, read as the reverse complement.
GACGCCCCTTCCTTCTATGAGCAGGTGTCCGGCAAAATCCTGCTTGAAAATATCACCGCCGGATGGTTTGTGTTCTCGACCGGATTCAGGCACACCCTGCTGTTGCGTTTTATGAAAAAATTGTTCGACAAGGTGCTTTCGTCCGCGGGACTGGTTCTCGCGCTGCCGATAATCCTGCCCGCGGCCCTGCTGATAAAAATTACGTCGCCCGGTCCGATACTGTTCAGGCAGGTTCGCGTCGGCGAAAGGGACAGGCAGTTCGTGCTCTACAAATTCAGAACCATGAGGGCGGACGCCGAAAAGATGACGGGCGCGGTCTGGGCGCAGAAAAACGACCCGAGAGTCACGAGGATCGGCAAATTTCTGCGGAAAACGCGCATTGACGAGATACCGCAGCTTTACAACGTGTTAAAGGGCGACATGAGCTTCATCGGCCCGAGGCCCGAGAGGCCGGAATTCGTGGAAAAGCTCAAGGAGATCATACCCTTTTACTCCGAAAGACATTTCGTCAAGCCGGGGGTGACGGGGTGGGCGCAGGTCAAATATCCTTACGGGGCTTCGGTCGAAGACGCAATAGAAAAGCTCCGGTACGATTTGTATTACATCAAGAACATGTCCATCTCCCTTGATATCCTGATTATCCTCGAAACGATAAAAGTCATAATTTACGGGAGGGGAGGGAGATGACATCCTGCAGCAAGACGGGTGACACGGCGGGTCGCGGGTCAGGAGGCATTCGGAATGCCGACACTTCAATCGAGCCAACAAGGAGAGCCAAAATGAACATGAGAGTGCTGACGGTCTGTTTTCTTCTTCTTCTCTTCCCCGTCTTCGCATGGGGCGGAGACTACGTAATCGGAGAGGGCGACACACTGGATATTTCCGTCTGGGGAGTGAAGGAGCTCAACTTCCCGGTCAAGGTGCGCCCCGACGGGAAAATTACCGTGCCCGGCCTGGGCGATGTTACCGCGAGCGGGTATACTCCCGTTCAACTGGAGAACAATCTGAAGAAGAGCCTTCGGGAACTGATAAAGAACCCGATTGTGACCGTTACGGTAAAGGATATAACAAACAGCAAGGTGTACGTGTTCGGGGGAGGGGTCAAGGCGGGTGTTTATGACCTGGTGAGAAGAACCTCGCTTCTTCAGCTTCTCTGCCAGGTCGGCGAACTCAAGACCGCCGATCTGAAAAGGGCATACGTGCTGAGGGACGGGAAAAAAATAAAACAGAACTTCTACAATCTTTTCATGAACGGGGACACGGCGGATGACATAGTCATGGAATCGAACGATTCGATTTTCATTCCGCAGCTGGCCGACAAGAATATCTACGTTCTCGGGGCCGTCACCACCCCCAAACTGATCGAGTACCGCGAAGGGATGACGGTCATGGAGGCGATTCTGGACGCGGGCGGCTTCACCAAGTTCGCCAAGCAGAATGCCGTCAGCATAATGCGCAAGGATGGAAACAAGGAGGTCAGTATTCCCGTTAAGGCGAAAGACCTGATAAACAACGGCGACCTGCACCAGAACGTCAGGCTGCAGCCGGGAGATTACGTGGTTATTGAGGAAGGCATGTTCTAGTCCGCCCAGAGGCCCGGCCGGAAGGCGTCCTTCATCTATCCGACAGGAGTGCGGCTATGAATGAAAACGAGTTCGACTACAAGAAGTACCTGAAGATCATCTACAACAAGAAGATTCCGTTTGCCATAACGGCCCTGGCGGTCATGACCGTGGCGGTGATTGTCAGTTTCAGCCTGCCGAGGGTTTACGAGGCGAAAAGCACCATATTCATAGAAAAAAGCGTGATCAGCGAACTGGTCAGCGGGATGGCGCTGAGCCCTTCGGTGGACAGCGAGATAAGGTTCCTGAATTCGGCCATGCTGAGCCGCAGCCTGCTTCTCAAGGTGTTCGACGACCTCCATATGAAGGTAAACAGGCAAAACCCGGCAAGCCTGGAAGATATGGTAAATGCCTACAAGAACAGCACCAAGATCGATATCGGGGACACGGTGGACAGCTCCGGCGGCAGCAAGGGGCTGTTCGTTGTTTCGTTCAAGGGGGGGAACCCGAAATTCGTCTCGGATTTCGTGAATACGCTCGTACACAGGTACGTGGAGGAGAATGTCACCGCGAAGCGGGAAGCGTCGTCCGGGGCTTCCCGTTTTTTCTCGAATGAGATCCAGGAATACAGGGACCAGTTCAACAGGGCCGAGGATGCCGTCAACGAATTCAAACGCGCGCATCCGGAGCTGGCGGGCGTTGACGAAGCGGCGGTCATGGGCGAGATCAACGACATTCAGCAGAGGCTGGACAATGCGAGGGTAAAGAGACAGCAGCTCGAAGGGCTCAGCAGCCTCAGCAGGCATGACAACCCGCTGCGGGACAAGCTGAACTCCCTGCAGAAGCAATTGGAAGATCTGCAGACCCAGTATACCGACAGTTATCCGGAAGTCATCAAGGTGAAGGAACAGATCGAGGAAATAAAAGCCCAGCTGCGGGCGGGCAAGGGACAGAGGATTGACGTCTCCGACTCCAAGGAACTGGGCAGGCTCGGAATAGAAATGAGAGGCGCAAGGGCGGAGGAGGCGAATCTCTCCAGGCAACTGGCGTCCAGGCAGTCCCTGCTGCACAGCATACCTACCGCGAAGGCCAGGCTGTCCGCCCTCGAGCGGGACCGGGACGTCAAGGCGAATCTTTACCAGGAGCTTGCCAGCCGCCAGAAGAAATCCGAGTTTACCAACGAGGTGGAGATACAGCAAAAGGCGATGACCTTCCGTGTCATCGATCCGGCCGTAATTCCAGGCAAGCCGATCAGCCCGGACAGGGTAAAGATAATATTCATGGGAATCTGGATCGGCCTTGCCGCGGGGATAGGGATCGTCCTGCTGCTCGATTACACGGACCGTTCGGTGAAGACGGTCAGCTCGCTGAAAACGCTGGGGTTGCCGATTCTGGCGGTGATCCCCAGGATCGAGAATGACGAGGTACTTAAGGACAAGAGAGAACAGGACATGAGGATATGCACTTATGCGGGCATATATTTTTCGCTTATTCTGGTTGTCCTGCTGATGGAGTTTTTCAAGGTCCCGTATATGGACAACATGATAGACAATTTGAACGGTGTGAACATAATAGAATCGGTGAAGAAAATCATATTCTGAAAGGGCCGGCGGAGCGGACCGGCCGTTTCCGGGGGGCGAACATATGAGCAGGCTTGAAGAAGCTTTGGAAAAAGCCGCGCAGTTGAGAAAGAAGCTTGAAGTCAGGGACAGCACGGCCAAAAGCGCCGTCGCGCCACCAGGCGCCGCCGTCGGCGCCAGGCCGGTCCTGCCTCCCGTAACGTCGGACAACCTGGCAGTAAAGATTGACAACCCGTTCATTGTTACCCTCAGGGATCCCGCCTCGCCCATTGCCGAAGAATACAGGAAGCTGAAGTCGATAATCATGAAGCTGACGAAGAAGGACAATTATCTCAACACCCTGATGGTGACCAGCACGTTCAGCAACGAGGGCAAGAGCATCACCGCCCTCAACCTGGCGATTACCATGGCCCAGGAATACGATCACACAATTCTGCTGGTGGACGCCGACGTCAGGAATACGACCCTCCACAAATACCTTAACGTGACCCCGAAAGCGGGGCTCACCGAGTGCATCCTCGGGGAGATCGACGTTTCCGACGCCCTTGTCCGGACCGGCATCGGCAAGCTCTCGTTCCTTCCGGCAGGCAGGCAGGTAAAAGATCCGGCGGAGCTTTTGTCGTCAAACAGGATGAGAGAGTTTCTCACGGAAATGAAAAACCGCTATCCGGACCGGTACATAATCATCGACGCGCCTCCCGTTCAATCCTGCGCAGAAACCCTGTCACTGGGGCACATGGTCGACGGGGTCCTGTTCCTGGTCATGGAAGGGGTGGCGTCGGTCGACAATATCCAGGAGGCGCTGACACTCCTCATGGACGCCAACGTGCTCGGGATTATTTACAATAACGCCAGCGTTGACGCCTTCGGCGGGTATTACGGCTATCACGGCTATCACGGCCAGAAATACGGGTACGGTAAAAAGGAGGAAACGCATGCCCAGGTTTGAGGACCGATGAAAATGTTTGCCCGCGAGAAAATATACGTCGTTTACGGCTTGGCCCCGGCAGACAAGGCTTGCCGCGTTGTTACGGAAAGGTCCCGACATGTATGAATCATTTTTCAAACTGGAAATGAAGCCGTTTGAATTATTGCCTAATCCGACTTTCCTCTACTTGAGCAAATCCCACAAAAGGGCGCTCACATACCTGGACTACGGCATGCGGGAACGGGCCGGCTTCATCCTGCTCACCGGCGACGTCGGGTCCGGAAAAACCACCATAATCAGGGACCTGGTGAGGAGAAAATACGACAGGGTAATTTTTTCCAAGGTTTTCAATACCAATGTGAGCTTCGACCAGCTGATCGCCATGATAAACGATGATTTCGGCATGCCCGTGCAGGGCAAGGACAAAGTCGCGCTGCTGCGCGATCTGAACGATTTCCTGATCGAGGAATTCGCGAAGGGGAACAAGCCTACGCTGGTTATTGACGAGGCGCAGAACCTGAGCTCCGACCTTCTCGAAGAAATAAGGATGCTGTCGAACCTGGAAACGGACAACGCGAAACTTCTGCAGATAATCCTGGTCGGACAGCCGGAGCTGCGCAAAAAGCTCGCCGGTGTCAACATGCTGCAGCTCCGGCAACGGATGGGCATTAACTGCCACATTCAGCCGCTGTCGCGTCAGGAGACCGAGGAATATATTTTTTACCGGCTTGAGGTCGCCGGCAACCGGGATGCCGTGGGCTTCTCTCCGGAAGCCCTCGACGTGATCTACAAATTCAGCAGGGGGATTCCCAGGCTGGTGAATATCATCTGCGATTTTCTCATGCTTGCGGCCTTTGCCGAGGAAACAACCAGGCTGGAGGCGGACATGGTGCTGGATGTCATCTGCGACCTCGACTTCGAGAACCAGTTCTGGAAGAGCACCGTTGAAAAGACCGAAAGCGTGAAAGATGACGGCGAAACAAGCTCGCCGGCACCGGTCAGGACGGAAGATATTCCCGCCGCGGTTCAGGGCGCGGGTGACTCCACGGGCGGGATGTCCCAGGCGGAAAAACGTTTCGAGGCGCTGGAAAAGGCTTTCATGCAGTTCCAGCACAATATTGAAAACGATATGGGCCGTTCGTTCAGGCTGCACCAGGACAACCGTACCGCGGTGCACGAGGTGTACAATATGCTCGCCTCCCTGACAAAGGACGTGGCCCGGAACAGCGAGGATCTGCACCGTCTGCAGGAGGTGATTACGGAACTTGCGGATATCTTGCAGACGTATTTTTCGACGCAAAAGGAGGGTAAGTCCAGAAGCGGGCTGTTAAATAAAATGCTGGGCGGATAGCGGACGCGGCCAGGGGGGATTCGTCCCCGCAAACCCGACCGGCACAAACATTCCGTTTCCGTCCGAATCGAAAGGAATGCCATGAAATTAACTGCATTGTTTGTAATGGTGGGGGTTGTATTCTTCGCGCAGGTCGCGGGGGCCGAGTTTCAAATCCATCCTTCCATAGGAGTGGGCGAGGAATACAATGACAATGTTTTCGCGAGCAGTACCGACAGGAAAACGGATTTTATTACACACGGCATGCCCGGATTGTCGCTCAAGTACAAGACGCCGTATTGGGACTTTGATGTGGATTACCTGTTTGATTACCGGTATTACGCAAAAAACACGCTCAATAACGATTATACGCATGACCTGAAAGCGCACGGGCTGATAACCGCGATAAATAATCTGCTGTTCCTGGATGTAAGCGAGGTGTACCAGAGGGTGTCTCTGAATATAACCCGGAATTTCGCCACTGAGAACCTGGTTACCAACCAGACCAACAGCAATATCGTGACCGCGTCTCCCTACGTTACCCTGAAACCGTTCAGCACGGTTAATACGAAAATCGGCTACATTTACTCGAACATCTGGTACCAGGACCCGACTGCCATAAGCAAGCAGGAGCATGAGGGCTTCATTAACGTGGATTACGAGATATCCCCGAAATTTTTCATAAACTCCGGCTATAACTACACCCATGCGGATGCCCGTCAGGACCCGCAATTAAACAACTACGACAAGCATAACGTGTTCATCGGCCCGCGGTATGAATACGCCGAGAAATCGTTCATATACGGACAGGGAGGCTACACGTTCATCGATTACGCAAGCGGCCAGCGATTCAATAATCCGTTCTGGAACGTCGGCCTCACCCATAACTTCGATCCCTATACCGTGACGCTGGAAACGGCGGTCCAGTATGTGGAGGATCCAACCGGGAACCTGACCCAGAATACCTCTTACACCGGCACCCTGGGGCGGAAGATCACCCGTGGATCGATTGCCATGACGCTGGGTTACTTCGAATACAAGGATATGATGACGGACCAGAAGACGACGACGACTTATTCGGCCGGACTGAAGGGTACCTACGAACTGCTGCCGAGACTGACATCAAGCCTCGAATTTTCGGCTGATAAGTATCACCATAACCAGTCACCGGGCGGTTATACCCGCCACTTTTACGTCAACCCTATTGTGACCTATGAACTGTTCCATGACTTCACGGTTGCCCTGAACTACAGCTTCGTCGATTACTATTCCCCGACGGTAGCCAGTGACAACTACCATATGAACAGGGTCCTGGTCGAGGTAAAGAAGGTTTTCTGATGAAAACGACAAATGCGCTTTCCATAGACGTAGAAGATTATTTTCAGGTAACGGCCTTCGACCGTTATGTCAACAGGGACCGGTGGGACGAATATCCGCTCCGCGTCGAGGGCAACACCTCCAGGGTGCTCGACATCCTCGGTATGTACGGCGTCAGGGCCACATTCTTCGTTCTCGGGTGGGTGGCCGAGAGGCTGCCGCGCCTGGTCCGGATGATCGGGGAATGCGGGCATGAAATCGCCTGCCACGGTTACGGGCACGAAGTGATATACCGGATCGGTCCTCAAAGGTTCCGTGAAGACATCCGGAAGGCCAGGTCGATTCTGGAGGATATAACCGGAGAACCGGTCCGGGGATACCGGGCGCCCAGCTACTCCATTACCGGCAAATCGCTCTGGGCGCTGGAAATCCTTGTCGAAGAGGGGTTCTCCTACGACTCCAGTGTCTTTCCCATCGTGCACGATATATACGGCATTCCGGACGGTGAGCGTTTCCCCCACGTGATCCGAACTCAAAGCGGGCGGATCAGGGAATTTCCCATCTCCACCCTGTCCCTGAAAATCGGCGGCTGGCAGACGCGGATCCCGATCGCCGGGGGCGGCTACATGCGGCTTTTTCCGGTCTGCCTGCTGAAGCGCGCCGTTCAGCATATCAACGACGTGGAAGAGCAGCCCGCGGTGATCTACTTCCATCCATGGGAGATCGATCCTGAGCAGCCGCGCATAAAAGCGTGCCTGAAATCCAGGTTCAGGCACTATCTCAACCTGGACGGAACCGAAAGCAAGATCAGGACGCTCCTGGAAAATTTCCGGTTCTCCACCGTGGAGGCCGTTCTGGGGGAATGCGGCCTGGCAAGGGGCCGACATCCCGTCATTGATTTGACGAAAGAAGAGGAACGCATATGGGCCTAGCCGCCGCCGAGACATCCAGGAAGCCTTCATTCGTAATCCAGCCCCGAAAGGGCCTGTTCCGGCTCGATCTCGGCAGCGTGTGGAATTATCGCGAACTGCTGTACTTTCTGGTCTGGCGTGACGTGAAGGTACGCTACAAGCAGACTTCCATCGGGGCCGCCTGGGCCGTCCTGCAGCCGACGGTAACCATGGCTTTGTTTACCCTGATTTTCGGCAGGTTCGCCAAAATACCTTCCGACGGAATTCCGTATCCGGTTTTCGCCTTCACCGCGTTGCTCCCCTGGACCTACTTTTCCCAGGCGCTGACCCAGAGCTCGAACAGCCTGGTCGGCAGCTCCAGCCTGGTCACCAAGGTCTATTTTCCGCGCCTGCTGATCCCCCTGGCCGCGTCCCTGGCTCCCATGGTGGACCTGTTCTTTTCGTTCATCGTCCTGCTGGTCCTGATGACCTATTTCCATATAGCGCCCGGCTGGGGACTGCTTGCGCTGCCGCTCTTCCTGGCCCTTGCCGTAACCACGGCCCTGGCGGTCGGCCTGTGGTCTTCAGCGATTAACGTGAGATACCGGGACGTGGGGCATACGATACCCTTCCTGGTTCAGGTCTGGCTGTATGCGTCTCCGGTGGCCTACCCGGTCAGCATTGTCCCGGAGCGCTGGAGAATGCTATACAGCCTGAACCCCATGGCGGGAGTGATAGAGGGTTTCCGCTGGGCGCTTCTCGGCAGGAAAACCCCCGATTTCGAGGTGATGGCGGTAAGTTCGGCCGCGGTGCTGCTACTACTGCTCGGCGGAATCGTCTACTTCAAGAAAATGGAGCGGACTTTCGCCGATGTTATTTGAGGATTGACGGGCAAAATCATGAACAACATAGCAATAAGAGCCGAAGAAATTTCGAAGCAGTACGATCTCGCATCGGCGAAATACCGTCACGATACCCTTCGGGACCAGCTAATGGACAGTCTCAAGTCCGTATTCCGGCGCGACCGGAACTTGCGCGCGGGGGAGAAATTCTGGGCCTTGAAGGATGTTTCCTTCGAGATCGAGCAGGGAGAAATACTCGGCATCATCGGCCAGAACGGCGCCGGAAAAAGTACGCTGCTCAAGATCCTTTCACGGATCACCGAGCCGACGCTCGGCCGGGGCGAGGTTTTCGGCCGTGTCGGCTCGCTTCTCGAGGTCGGCACCGGTTTTCACCCCGAGCTCACCGGCCGGGAGAACATCTACCTCAACGGCGCCATCATCGGCATGCGGAGGGAGGAAATCCGCCGCTGCTTTGACGCCATAGTGGATTTCGCCGAGATCGAGAAGTTCATAGACCTGCCCGTGAAGCGCTATTCCAGCGGGATGTACGTGCGCCTCGCCTTTGCCGTGTCCGCGCATCTGAAACCGGAGATACTGCTGGTCGACGAGGTCCTTTCCGTGGGCGACCTGCAGTTCCAGCGAAAATGCATGGTGCATGCGGAAGAGCTGCGGAAAAGCGGTACCACGATTCTGTTCGTGTCCCACAACATGTTCTCGATCAAGGCGATCTGCAACAGGGTCATTGTCCTGTCCAAAGGGCGGGTCCGCTTTGACGGCTCTCCGGCGGACGCCATCGAGCTGTACGAAAGCGACTGCAAGGTGAACGAACTGGAGTGGGGACGCCAGACAATAGGGGCGGATTCCTCCCAATGGCCCGTTTACGTCAAGGATATCGAGACATATGACGAAAGCGGGCAGCCACGGAATCTTTTCGACTACGGGGAACGGATCAGGATAAGCCTCAAGTTCGAAGTCCGCCGGCCCGTCCGGAATCCCAACTTTCTGGTCTCTTTCATCCGCTCGGACGAAATCCCGTGCTGCAATTTCAACACGGCCATGGACGGTTTCACCATTCCACTGCTGAGCGACGACGGCGTCATAGAGCTGCTGACGCCGCCGATCAAGCTGGTTTCCGAATCATACAAGATCTACATTCTCATCCGGGACGAAAGTTTTGAAAGCCTGTACAGCGCCCAGACCGGGAAATCATTTCACGTCCGGCATCACGTGCTGAATCCCCACTTCGGGGTTTTTCACGAGCCGGGGGAATGGTTCATGCCCGGAATGGCCGCCGGGACTCAGACGGACAGGCACCTTGGAGGTATACAGCAATGATAAATGTCGCCGTTTTGGGATATGGCTACTGGGGACCGAATCTGGTCCGCAATTTCCAGGATACGAGGGATGTCAATGTGACTTGCTGCATCGACAGGGATTCGGAGCGCCTCGCGCAGGTCAAGGCGAGGTACCCGTGGATCGAGACCTCGACGATATACGAGGACGCGCTGAAGAGCCCGTCAATCGACGCGATCGCCATCTGCACACCGGTGGGGACGCACTACGAGCTGGCCCGGCGGGCGCTGGAGCACGGCAAGCACGTGCTCATCGAAAAGCCGCTTACCAAGTCGGTGTCGGAAGCGGAAAAGCTGGTGGAGCTCGCGGCCAGGCAGAAGCTGACGCTCATGGTGGACCATACCTTCATCTACACCGGGGCCGTGAGAAAGATGAAGGAAATTATTGACCGGGGCGAACTGGGCTTTCTCTACTACTTCGATTCGGTGCGGATCAATCTCGGCCTCGTCCAGCGTGACGTGAACGTGATCTGGGACCTTGCGCCCCACGACATATCGATCCTGGAACACCTGGTCAGCGAGGAGCCGGTGAGCGTCTGCGCCAACGGAGCATGCCACACGGGCAACGGCATCGAGAACATCGCCTACCTCACCGTGTACTTCAACAGCGGGCTGATCGCCCATTTCCACAACAACTGGATCGCCCCGGTCAAGATTCGCACGGTCCTGGTCGGCGGCAGCAAAAAGACGATACTTTACGATGACCTGGAAACGAGCGAAAAGGTAAAGGTCTATGACAGGGGCATCGACATCTGCAATCCCGAGGGGGTCCATGACGCCAGGGTTTCCTACCGCCTGGGCGATATGTGGGCGCCGAAGCTTGATACGGCCGAAGCGCTCCGCCTCGTCACCGCGGAGTTTGCCGACTGCATAAGCACCGGCCGCGCTCCCGTGACCGACGGCACGAGCGGTCTGAACGTTGTGAAAATACTGGAAGCCTCCGAAATGTCCATCAAGCACAGGGGGAGAGAGGTCAAGTTATGAACGACAGTCCCAAAAAGAGCATCAGAGACGTAAAGCTGGGAGAGAATACCAGGATCGCGGATTTCGTCAATATGTACGAATGCGAGGTCGGCGACAATTCGAGGGTCGGCGCTTTCGTGGAGATACAGAAGAACGCGGTGGTCGGCAGGAATGTCAAGGTTTCGAGCCACACTTTCATCTGCGAAGGCGTGACTATAGAGGATGACGTGTTTGTGGGTCACAACGTCTCTTTCATAAATGACAACTATCCGCGCTCCACCGTTGACGGGCGCCTGCAGACCGACGCGGACTGGGAATGCATCCGCACCCTGGTGAAGAAAGGCGCATCCATCGGCACCAGCTCGACCATCCTGGGCGGGGTCACCATCGGCGAGAAGGCCATAGTCGGCGCGGGGAGCGTGGTGACGAAGGACGTGCCGGCGAACGCGATTGTCGCCGGGGTCCCGGCCCGGGTCATCCGCTACGCCGGGGAGAAAACGGGCGCCGGGGCGGAGGCGGCGAAAGAGGTACCTTTTCTCGACCTCAAGGCCCAGTACCGGTCGATAAAATCGGAGCTTCAGCCTGCCGTCGAAAGGGTGCTGGAAAGCTGCTCGTACGTGCTGGGCGAGGAGGTCGCGAATTTCGAGCGGGAATTCGCAGCCTGCCATAACGCGGGCTCCGGGATAGCCGTCAACACCGGCACCAGCGCCCTCCATCTGGCGCTGCTGGCGGCCGGCATCGGCCCGGGAGACGAGGTGATTACCGTTCCCTTTACCTTCGTGGCGACGGCGGCGGCGATCGTTTATACCGGCGCCCGGCCGGTATTCGTGGATGTCGACCCGGTTTCGCTGACGATGGATGTGGAGCGGATCGAAGCCGCCATCACCCCCAGGACGAAGGCGATCTTGCCGGTGCACCTTTACGGACGGCCCGCCGACATGGATCCCATCATGGAGATCGCGGGACGCCGCGGCCTGGCCGTCATAGAGGACGCCTGCCAGGCGCACGGCGCGGAGTACAAGGGGCGCCGGGTCGGTAGCATCGGCGACATGGGCTGCTTCAGCTTTTATCCGGGCAAGAACCTCGGCGCCTGCGGCGAGGCCGGCGCGCTCGTGACCAACCGCAACGACTACGCCGCCCGGGCGCGGTCGCTGCGGGAGC
>DASRZQ010000044.1:0-18262 GCA_035686205.1 Geobacteraceae bacterium | reverse complement strand
AGCGTTCGAGTGCGGCGTGAATGATCTTCCGCTGTCGCTGATCCTCTCCTGGTACGAGCAGAAGGCGGTTGTTATTCTTCTCACGCTTCTGCACCTGGGGATCAAGAACATCAAGATCGGCCCGAGCCTTCCGGCCTTCGTATCGCCGAACGTGCTCAACTTCCTGGTGGAGAACTTCAACCTCGCTCCAATCACTACGCCGGAGGCGGACCTCAAGGCAGCGCTGGGCAATTGAGAATAACCAGAATCCGTGGCGCCTTCACGCCTTCGTCCGCGCGGAACGCCTCGGATTTTTGCATTCCCGCGAGTTAAGACCGTCCGACGAAATTCACCCGTTGTAACAGGCCTGAAACGGCGTCAGCGGCGTTTAAACCCCGGCATTCCGCTTGCCTCGGCGTTCAGGCGTCACGGATTCAGTAATGATAATAATTTGGTGGGAAAAAAGCGGGGCGATAAACCCCGCTTTTTTCGTCGCCCCGTTATTTCTTCCGGGGGAACCGGCACATCAGAAATCAAAACTTCCGGTGAATCTGCAAACACCTATCTTCTAATACCAAGTTGCATTCAATTCATTGTCATTTCGAGCTCCAGCGAGAAATCTTGAACGCGTTTGTCAAAGATGTCTGTCTTCGTTCGACATGACATGTTTTAAATTGTTTGATCGCAACTTGGTATAAATCAACCTTGGATTCAACGGGTTAATTTTTCTGGAGAGGTTTTTTCATGAAAAGAAGAATAAAAGGCATGTCCGGAAAAGTGTTCCCGTCGTCCGGGCGAACACATTTCGAAACGCCTGTCGAAAAGGAAGACTTCAACCTTCTCACCGGTTGACAGGGAAGCCCCGGGGGCGATCGTCGCCAGACCGTTACCCTCGGTGAGTGACGAGAGACGCGCGGAACCCTGGCTGCCGGTGGTGGAAGCAACATAACGACCGTTCCGCATGTCGACAAAAAGACGGATGAGATGAGGGCGGTCTCCGCTGTTTTTGATTGATTCCATCAACTCGGCCCGGACAGCTGACCGGAAAATGCGGGTATGCCCTGCCATTTTTAGAATAGCGGGTCTTACGAACATTTCGAATGAAACCATTGCCGCAACCGGGTTGCCCGGGAGGGCGAATATCGGCTTCCCCTGAAGTACGGCAAATGCAACCGGCTTGCCCGGCTTCATGTTCACCTTCCAGAATCCGATTTTACCTCCGAGAGCCGCGATCGTTTCCCGCACCCGATCCCTGTCGCCTACCGACACTCCCCCTGTTGTAATGAGGATATCAGCCTCGAGTCCCGCGAGTATGGCTGTTCTTGTTGCATTCTCTTCGTCGTGGGCGATACCGAGCATCATCGGTTCTCCTCCCGCCTCCAGAACCTGCGCCGCGATTCCCGAGCTGTTGCTGTTAATTATTTTGCCGGGAGAGAGCCGCTCTCCCGGTTCCACCAACTCGTCGCCGGTGGCAAGAACGCCGATTTTCGGCCTGGTGAAAACCCGCGCCGTGGTCAATCCGCAGGAGGCAAGCATCGCGATCTCCTGGGGTCTGAGAACAGTCCCGGCGGCGATCACCCTGGCGCCGGATCGAACGTCGTCTCCACGTTTCCTGACGTGGGAACCAGTCTTGATGTCCTCCGTAATGCGTATTCCCTCATCCGTTTCTTCGATCCGCTCGACCGGGACGACGGTGTCGCATCCGGGCGGGATGGGGGCTCCGGTCATTATCCTGACCGCTTTCCCGGGCTCCACGGGAAGGTTCCTTACGGAACCGGCCGGCAGGAAACCCGCGACTTCGAGCCTGTCTCCCTGCATGGCGGAATGGCAGAAGGCATATCCGTCCATTCCGGAGTTGTCGAAGGCGGGAAAGTCCCAGGGCGCGCACACATCCTCGCAAATGACTCTCCCGAGTCCTTTCAGCAGGGGGATATCTTCAGACGGCAGAAGTCTCGTGTTTTCAAAGATAATAGATTGGGCTTCCTGGATACTGACCATTGAATATTTCCTTCCTCAACACATGAAAATCAGGTGCGCACGGAAACGGGCTCACTTCGGGCGTGTCCGTAAAACCGGTTATTTGAGGAATTTCTCCTCGATAAAGTCCGCCACCATTGCGGCATCGTTGAGATCAAGGCATGGCACGTCCAGCTCCAGCGGCTCGTCGCTGGCCACCGCCAGGAGACCCGGAACGGGCCCGTCTTCCCAACAGAGCAAGGAGTCGCTCCAATCCCTGCGATGCAATTCAATCTTGGGCAGGGTGCTTTTTTTGAAACCTTCGGTCAGTACGATATCCACGTCAGTGAAGTAGGTCGCCAGCAACTCCTCAATCGGGGGAGCCACGGTGTGTTTTTTCACCAGAGCCAGCTTTTCATCGGAGGCGATAAGCATCGTATCCGCCCCGGCGGCTGTAATGCGATAGCTGTCCTTGCCCGGATGGTCGATGTCGAATTTGTGGGCGTCATGCTTGACCGCGCCCACCCGGTAGCCGCGCTCCTTCAGAATACCAATCACCTTTTCCATGAGAGTCGTCTTGCCGGTTCCCGATTTTGCCACGAAAGAAACTACCTTGACCGTCATTCGCCGCATTCCTTTCTTGCCCGGACAAATTCCTCCGGGGTATTGATGTTGAAAAAAGATTTTCCGTCCTTGTCAAAGAATTCCAGTTCCTCGCCGCATACAAACCTGACCAGGATTTGAGGGTACAAAGAGGTGATGCGGGGATTTCCCTGTTCCAGCATCCCCCGTATCGGTTCGAGGCAGTTCTTGTCGTATAGGGCGTAGAGCGGTTCAAAACCATATGCGGATTTCGGCACCACCGCGTTAAAGCCGTCTTTCAGGGAACAGATGTGGCGCAGCAGTTTCACGTTTGGGAAAATCATATCACAGGGCGCCACAAAGACATAGTCCGTCGCTGCGTGGCGGAGTCCCGCATACAGTCCTCCCAGGGCGCTGCCTGGATAAATGTCCGGCACAATCTGCAGACCGTAGCCTGCGAAACGCTCATCACGGTTTCCCACCAGGATGGTCTGCGCAAAACTTTCCCTGAACACCTCCAGCACCCGTTCAAAAAGGGGCTTGCCGCAAACGTCCAGAAAAGCCTTGTCCTTTCCCATCCGACGGCTCTTTCCGCCGACCAGGATGACCCCTGTTATGTTGTCCAGTTGACGCACATGCATGACTGTCACCATCGGTTGTGTTTTTTGAATTGTAACCTGTCTTAACGAAAAAAAAATGGAAGAGCTGGACGGTCATTACCGGTCCGGCTTCCAATTAGACAAAGGCTAACTTTTTTTGATTATTTCCGTTTTGACCAATGTCAAAAATTTAATAATTTTTTCATTCATTTACAGCCGTGAAGGACCCAGTCAATACTATACAGCCTCAAAGTGACGACAGAATAAGTTTTATTTTTTGACTTAAATCAATAAAAATAATATATAGCTCGTATATATTTCAAATTCGGCTTTAATAAATAAAGCATCAGTAATTTTTATAATTAATTTTTGCTTAGGAGCATAATACTTATGCCAATCTCCGGAGTAGTTATCAAATGCAGACCCGAGTACACCGAAGAACTGGCGCGTTCGCTTGCGAAACCCGATGCCGTGGAAATCCACGGAGCCCTTCCGGACGGCAGCCTCGTGGCCGTGATCGAAGCGGACAGTGTCGAGGGTGAAACACAAATCGTCACCGGGCTGCTTGAGACCGAAGGAGTCATTGACGTTAGGCTGGCCTATCACAATTTCGAGGACGTGCATATGAAGTCATAACATATAGTTCGGGCATAATACAACGGGATTTGCCGCTCGTCAGGCTGCGGTGGTTCGGACCCGAACGGACAAAAGGAGGATTTGACAATGGAATGGACCAGAAGGAGGTTCCTGAAGGCAAGCGCCGCGGCGGCCGCTTTTGCTGCGGCGGGCGCGATGCACCTGGGGAAACGGTTCGCCGAC
The DNA here is from genome assembly GCA_035686205.1 of Geobacteraceae bacterium. Taxonomy (GTDB): domain Bacteria; phylum Desulfobacterota; class Desulfuromonadia; order Geobacterales; family Geobacteraceae; genus CAIWTU01. The sequence goes on along the minus strand of DASRZQ010000044.1, from coordinate 14,327 downwards.
GAGGCGGAGGCCGCCGAAAAGGGCATCACCTGGGGGAAAGCCCCCTGCCGTTTTTGCGGAGTGGGATGCGGCGTCCTTGTCGGCGTCAGGGACGGCAGAATCGTCGCCACCAAGGGAGACCCCGCCGCCCCCGTCAACAAGGGACTGAACTGCATCAAGGGATATTTCCTCTCCAAGGTCCTGTACGGCAGAGACCGCCTGACGAAGCCGCTGATCCGCAAGGGGAACCGCTTCGTCGAAGCCTCGTGGGAAGAGGCAATGGGGCTGGTTGCCGCCAAATTCAAGGAATCCATCGACAAGCACGGCCCCGATTCCGTGGCAATCTTCGGTTCGGGCCAGTGGACGGTCTTCGAGGGATATGCGGCGGCCAAGCTTTTCAAGGGCGGGATCGGCACCAACAATATCGAGCCGAACGCCCGTTTCTGCATGGCGTCGGCGGTTGCCGCGTTCATGAACACCTTCGGCTCCGACGAGCCGATGGGCTGTTACGACGACCTGGAACTGGGCGACACCTACTTCCTCTGGGGGGCCAACATGGCCGAAGCCCATCCCGTCCTTTTCTCCCGCCTCGTCGACAACAAGTTGAAAAACCCCCGCGTAAAAATCATAGATTTGGGCACCCGCAGGACCCGCACCACGCAGATGGCCGACATGTTCGTACCGTTCAGGCCCCAGACCGACCTTGCTCTTCTCAACGGCATAGCACATGTGGTAGTCAGGGACAAACTCTACGATGAGAACTTCATCAAAAATCATGTCGTCTTCAAAAAGGGCAAGGAAAACATCGGCTACGGCCTTGAGGACAAGTTCAAGTTCGACGACGAGCCGAAGGCAATTACGTTCGAGGAATACCGTGAATATCTGAAGCCGTATACGCCGGAGCACGTGGAGAAGATCTCGGGCGTCCCGGCGAAAACGGTCGTGGAACTGGCCCGGATGTACTCCGACAGGAAACGCAAGGTAAACACACTCTGGACCATGGGTTTCAACCAGCACTCCCGCGGGACCTGGGTCAACAATCTTGCCTACAATCTCCATCTCCTGACCGGCAAGATCGGCCGCCCGGGGGAAAACCCCCTTTCGCTGACCGGCCAGCCTTCCGCCTGCGGCACCGCCCGCGAGGTGGGGACTTTCAGCCATCGTCTCCCCGCCGACATGGTGGTAAACAACCCGGAACACCGGGAGAAGACCGCTTCGATCTGGGGCGTCCCCGCGGCGAAGATCCCGGCCAAACCAGGCCCCCATGCCACCGAGATGTTCAAGGCCCTCGACCGCGGCGACATCAGGGTCATGTGGATACAGGTGACCAACCCGTTCCAGTCGGCCCCGAACCTCTCCCGGTACCGAAAAGCGGCCCGCAAGGACGGGCGCTTTATCGTCGTGTCCGACATCTATCCCACCCGTTCGACCGAGCTTGCCGACGTAATTCTTCCGTCAGCATCATGGGTGGAAAAAGAAGGGGTTTTCGGCAACACCGAGCGGCGAACCCAACACTGGTTCAAGATGGTGAACCCTCCCGGCGAGGCCCGGAATGACCTGACGCAGACCATCGACCTGGCACGAAGGCTCGGCCACGGCAACCTCTTCAACTACCAGGGGAGCACGGAAAAAGCCATCTGGGAAGAGTATAGACAGTTTACAACCGGCACCGGCAAGGACCTCGCGCCATACGAAACGTATTTCAAGGTGAGGGGCCTGCGCTGGCCGGTGATCAACGGCAGGGAGACCCTGTGGCGTTACTCCGAGGGGCACGATCCCTATGTGAAGAAGGGGGAAGGGATCAAATTCTACAAGAACAAGGCCGCCGGCGGCAAGGCGATCATCTGGGCCCGTCCCTACGAACCCCCCGCGGAATCGCCCGACAGGCACTATCCCTTCTGGCTTTCCACGGGCCGCGTGCTGGAGCACTGGCACACGGCGACCATGACCGGAAGGGTCCCCGAACTGAAGCGGGCCTACCCGTCGGCGGTGGTGGAAATCCATCCCGACGACGCGAAGAGGCTGGGCATCCGGAACCGCGACAAGGTGCGGGTCACCTCGCGGCGCGGGACCGTCGTGCTTCCGTGCGAACTGAACGGCCGCGGCAAGCCGGAGAGAGGCAGCGTTTTTATCGCCTTTTTCGATGAAACAAAGCTTGTCAACGAGCTTTGCATCGACGCCTACTGCCCGATCTCGAAAGAACCCGACTACAAGAAGTGCGCGGTCAAGGTGGAGAAGGCGTGAAAAAGGAACCCGCAGACACTGAAGCGAAACAGACGTGCCTTTCACGACGCGGCTTTCTCAAGGCAGGGGCGCTTGCGCCCCTGGCGCTGTTTACCACCGGAGGAATTTTCTCATGCCTGCTGCTCCGGAGTTCCGGCGCCGGAGCGTTCCTTCTCCGTCCTCCCGGCGCGGCGGAAGAGTCGAAATTCCTCGGATCGTGCGTGAAATGCGGACGCTGCGCCCAGGCATGTCCCTATGGCGCCGTCAAAATGGCGGGGGCCGAAGCGGGAGCGGCCATCGGCACTCCGTATATCGTTCCCAGGGAAACCCCCTGCTACCTCTGTCCGGACCTGCCTTGCGTAAAGGCGTGCCCCTCCGGGGCGCTCGACCCGAAACTGCAGGATCCGGAAAAAGCACGCATGGGGACCGCGGTAATCGTCGACAGGGAGAACTGTCTTTCCATTCGCGGACTGCGCTGCGAGGTATGCTACCGCAACTGCCCCCTGATAGACAAGGCAATCACCATCGAACCGCGCCATAACCCGCGTACCGGCGAACACTCCATCATGGAGCCGGTCGTGCACCGTGACAAATGCACCGGATGCGGCATCTGCGAAAAGACCTGCGTGCGCGACAAGCCGGTGATAGTCGTAATGAAGACACCGCCAAGGCAGAGGGATTACTATGACTTTTAAGCGCTGGATGCTGGCAAGAAGAACAACCCAGGTGACCATAATCCTTCTGATTTTATCACCATTGGCCGGCCTCCATATTTTCCAGGGGAACCTGGCGTCGGCTGCACTTTTTGACGTGCGTCTCACCGATCCCCTTGCCGCGCTCCAGGTCATGCTGGCAACCCACGGCATAGTCCCCGCCTTTGCCGGTTCGGCGCTTCTGGTGACGGGCATGTATTTCCTGCTGGGGGGGCGGACCTTCTGCGCATGGGTTTGTCCGGTCTACCTGCTGACGGAACTGGCCGACAAGTTGAGAGTCAGGCTGGGCAGCGGGGAAAACACGATCAGCCTCAAACTGAAACAGGCGACCCTTCTCGTTACCGTTATCGTCACCGCCTTGACCGGGCTGCCGCTTTTCGAAACGATATCCCCCATCGGCATCTTCAACCGTGCCATCCTTTTCGGCGGAGGCATTGCGCTTCTATTCATCGCCGCCATTCTGCTGCTGGAGATCGCGGTTTCCCGACGCCTCTGGTGCCGTTCAATCTGTCCGGTCGGCGGACTGTACAGCCTCGTGGGAAGGTTCTCTCCCGTCAAGGTCAAATATGTCCGGTCGCGGTGTTCCGCATGCGGCCACTGCATGAAGACATGCCCGGTTGAAGAGGTGCTAGTCCCTTCCCTGGTGATCGGTGCCCCGACGATAAGCTCGGGCGAGTGCACGAGGTGCGGGCGCTGCATCGACACGTGCCGGGACGGCGCACTGCATATGGGTATAGGCTATAAATAAACCAAGGAGGAAAAAATGAAGCAAGTAATCAGATTTCTTGCCCTGGCTGCACTGTTGCAGTTTTTGACGATTCCGTTCCCGGTTTTCGCGGACGAACAGGTGCCGACCGAGCAGGAGATCATGCAGGCGGAAGACGAGCCGCCGGTAATCCCCCACCGGGTATCCGAGAATGATACATTCAAGGATTGCCTGAAGTGCCACGAATCGGGGAAGAAGGGTGCTCCGATGACATCGCATCCCGAACGGAAGAACTGCACCCAGTGCCATGTCGCGGGGGCGGTGAAAGAAAATGGCCGGAAGAAAGACGGCGGAAGCAAATGAATGTCAGCCGCCAGGAGTTTCTGAGAAGCGGCCTGTACTCCTTTGTCCAACTTGTATGCAAAGTCACTGGTTTATTGAATGAATCGACGAGCGACGCATCCCAGCAATGTGATGAACAGGACTTCATCCCTGCCGCCGGTTGCAGTTATCTGGCCGTTGCCCGCAACGAGCATTGTCTTGCCGGAAGCTGCGGCTGCTTTGTCTGCGTGGAGCATTGCGAGTCCGGCGCCATTACTGCAGTCCCAGGCGAGGGTATAAGGATCGATTCCACCTCCTGCACCGGTTGCGGCGCCTGCAGTAACGCCTGCCCGGTTCTTCCAAAGGCTGTACAGATCGTTGTTCGGGAATGGTAAATCGGTTTCCTTCCCGACGCGTTTCCCATGGAATGCGACATGGCCGGCTTTCGCCGGTATGCCAATTTATTTTCAGCTTAACGACAAAATGTAAAAGGGGGTAACAGCAATGAAGATGAAAGCGGTGCTTTTGGCGGCGGCAATGGGGCTTGTCGCCGCGGGCTGCAACACGCAAAAGACGGAAACGCTTAAAACGGACCAGATCAAAGAGGGTACGATCGATCCTGCACGTTGGGGAGAATTCTATCCGACGGAATATGAAATGTGGAAAAAGAACGCTGAGTCGAACGAGCCCGGCCTCAGCAAGTATAAAAAGGGAAATGACGACGCAAAGTTTCCGGTCGACAAGCTCTCCGAATATCCCTACCTGGCCCTTCTGTTCAACGGGTGGGGTTTTGGCGTCGCCTACAATGAGCCCCGGGGACACATCCACATGGTGCAGGACCAGCTCGACATCGACCCGTCGCGCACCAAGGCCGGCGGATCATGCCTCACCTGCAAGACCCCTTATGTCAATTACCTGGTGAAACACATGGGCGCGGACTACTACAAGAAGCCTTACAAAGAGGTGCTTGCCCAGATACCCGATCAGAAAAACGCGACCCTCGGCGTGGCCTGTATCGACTGCCACGACAGCAAGGACATGTCCCTGCGCATCTCCCGGGATTTCACCCTCGGCGCCGCCCTCCGCAGCATGGGAACGGACACCGCAAAGCTCGACCAGCAGCAGAAAAGGAGTCTAGTTTGCGCCCAATGCCACGTCACCTATGACATTACTAAGGATAAGGACATGAAGTCGACCGGGGTAGTTTTCCCATGGCAAGGGAGCAAACAGGGCGCCATCACCATCGAAAACATCATCAAAAAGATCAGGAGCGAACCGTCCTACGGAGAATGGAAACAGACCGTGACCGGCTTCAAACTGGCATTCATCCGTCATCCGGAATATGAAATGTTCTCCAACAACAGCCCGCACTGGAACGCCGGCGCCACCTGCGCGGACTGCCACATGCCCTACACCACGGTTAACGGCCGTAAGGTCGCCGACCACAGGGTTATGAGCCCCCTGAAGAACGGCTTCAAGGGCTGTGATCAGTGCCACAGCGAGACTCCGGACCAACTCAGGGGGAAGGTGATTGCCATCCAGGACAGGACAACGTCTTTGCAGCTGCGGGCCGGCTATGCGACGGCCACCGTAGCCAAGCTGTTCGAGATGACGAACAAGGCGCAGGCGGCAGGCAAAACGATCGACAAGGCGCTCTACGCCAAGGCGAAGGACAGCTATGAAGAAGCGTTCTACCGCTGCATCTTCGTAGGAGCGGAAAATTCGGTCGGGTTCCACAACCCGCCGGAAGCAGCACGGATCCTGCAAGATTCGATAAGCTATGCCGGCAAAGCAGAGGCCCTTCTCCGTGAGGCTTTGGCGAAGGCCGGGGTGAGCGTTCCGGCGAAAATCGACCTGGAACTTGCCAAGTACACCAACAACAGGGGTGTAAGCAAGCTCAACTTCCGCAAGGAGCTGGAAATCGCCGATCCTTCGGGTGTGCAGGGCGGATTCTAGGTTACCGATGAATTACGGTCAAGGCCCTTCCGTTTTGGCCGGTGTCCTTGACTGAAAAGACAACTGCTCCATCCTGAACAACAGGCCGCTTCATTTTCCGAAGCGGCCTGTTTCGTTAACGGGCAAAAGTTTCCCCTGAATTCGAGATCCTGAAAAACCTTCACTTGTTGCGGTTTACATGCTCACGGACCCTGGACAATTGACTTCGGTCCGCATCGGATATAATAAAGGGGAGAAAGGCGCATGTGATATCAATATGAAATGACGACAGGAGGCAAACGTCAATGAGACTTTCCCTGATCCTTCTTTCCTTTTTCACTTCCGTTTTTCTGTTTTGCGGACACAGCTACGGGACGGAAGAATACGCCATAAAAACCGGCAAGAGCTGCGGTTTCTGCCACGTGGACCCGTCCGGCGGGGGAGAGCTGACTTCCGTGGGGAAAGCTTACCGGGCTTCGCTCCACCCGGCCGAAGGCGTGCCGGAGACGGGTTCCGCGAAGCGGATATTCAGGCTGATTGCGGGATTTGTCCATATCCTGACCGGTTTCTTCTGGTTCGGCACCATCCTTTACGTTCATCTCGTTTTGAAGCCGCGTTACGCTGCCCATGGCCTGCCGAAGGGGGAGCTGGCGGTCGGGCTGGGCTCAATGGCAGTCATGGCCGTAACCGGCTCAATTCTCACTTTCTTTCGCGTCTCCTCACCGGAGATGCTGTTCCACACCCGTTTCGGAATTCTACTCACTGTTAAGATAGCGATTTTTCTCATGATGGTGACTTCCGCCCTGATTGTCATCCTGGTAATCGCTCCCCGCTTTCGCCCAAAAAAGGTTGCGCAGGTCGTCACGGGCAAGGAAACGCTTTCCCCGGACGAGCTGTCGCAGTTCGACGGCAAGGGGGGACGTCCGGCCTATTTTTCATACGGTGACAGGGTGTTCGACGCTACCGCCAGCAGGTTATGGAAGAACGGCGTTCATATGGGAAGACATCAGGCCGGGACCGACCTGACGGAGGATTTGAAACTCGCCCCCCACGGCGACGACAAGATAACGGCCATGCCCGTCGCCGCGATGCTTGTGGGCAAAGAGGAATTTTCCGGGATGACCGTGCCGCAGAAGACCTTCTACATCATGGCCTATTTCAACCTGGCAGCGGTTTTCAGCATTGTTTCCATCCTGGCGCTCTGGCGCTGGTGGTAATAATTCGTCACCCATTGCCTTTAAATTCCTTCTTCAGACGATAAAATATCCTCTGGATATCAAAATCGCAACAGTGAAAGGAGATTCGTGATGAAGAACCATGAGCATGTCATTTTGGGGATTCACATTCAGAACAGGGTCAAGGACGCTCCGGAAATCCAGAAAATACTGACGGGTTACGGGTGCAACATCAAGACCAGGATCGGGCTCCATGAAGTGACGGATAACTATTGTTCCGGTTCGGGCGTGATCATCCTGGAAATGGTGGGCGAACAGGCCAAATACCAGGAGCTAGCGGACCGTCTCAACGCTTTTGACGGGGTCGAAGTGCAGAAAATGGTTTTCGGCCACGATTAGACGATCCGGACGAATCGGGGTAATGAAAAGGAGGTACGCCCGTGTCTTCAGGCAACACGGCTGAAACCCTCTCTCCGTGGTGGAGAAATTCAGTTATTCTGGTTCTGGTAATCGGGTTTTCCATTCTGATCTGGATAGCCGTCAGGGCATACAGCGACGCTCCGCCGATCCCGGAAAGGGTCGTAAACTCAAAGGGTGAAACTGTTTTTACCAGCGCCGACATCCTGGCCGGTCAGCAGGTCTTCCTCAAATACGGCCTCATGGAAAACGGCACGGTCTGGGGCCACGGAGCGTACGTCGGACCGGATTTCTCCGCTGAATACCTGCACACTCTGACCCTAGACGCGAAAGAAATGAAGGCCCGCAGCGTTTACCGGCTAGGGACGGGGGATTTGACCCCTATCGAAACGGAGACAGTCAACGCGGAAGTCCGGCGCCTGCTCAAGGATAACCGCTATTCCCCGGAAACGGGGACTCTGCTCTACACGGCGGAGGAGATTGCCTCATTCAACGGCCAGATCGGGAAATGGGCTGCGTACTTTTCAAATCCTGCGCTGAACGGCGGTCTGATGGTGGGACTGATCAAAAGTCCGGCGGAAATCCGGCAATTGACGGTCTTCTTCGCCTGGGCGGCCTGGGCTTCCGCGGCCAACCGGCCGGGGAAATCCTACTCCTACACGAACAACTTCCCCTACGATCCCGCGGCCGGCAACATGCCTGGCAGCGCCTCCATCCTGTGGAGCACTTTGAGCCTGATCACCCTGCTTGGCGGCATCGCCGCGGTCCTGTTCGCCTTTGGCAAATTCAACTATCTCGGCTGGAAAGGTAAAGAGGGGCATGTCAGGCCCTTTGTCCCTCCGGGCACTTCCACCATTTCTCAGCGAGCGACAATCAAGTTTTTCGTCATCGTTGCCGTTCTTTTCCTGGCGCAGGTCCTCGTCGGAGGCGCAACCGCCCATTACCGCGCCGACCCCTCCAGTTTTTTCGGGCTTGACCTGGCCGGTTACTTTCCGGGCAACATCTTCCGAACCTGGCATCTTCAGCTGGCGGTTTTCTGGGTAGCGACGGCCTATGTGGCGGGCGGGCTTTTTCTCGCCGGTTCGCTGGGCGGAAAGGAGCCGAAAGGGCAGGCAAGGGGTATCAATCTCCTGTTCTGGGCACTTGTGATCGTCGTCTTCGGCAGCCTTCTGGGCGAGATGTTCGGTGTCTACCAGAAGCTCGGGAAATTGTGGTTCTGGTTCGGGCACCAGGGGTGGGAATACCTGGACCTGGGACGCGCCTGGCAGATTTTGCTGGCATTGGATCTGGTTTTCTGGCTTTTTCTCCTGTTCAGGGAAATTGCCCCCGTCCGCAGCGATCCGGAGCGGTGGGAGATATCATCACTATTTCTTTTCGCCGCCGCGGCCATCCCCCTCTTTTACCTTCCGGCCATGTTCTTCGGCAGCGCCAGCAATTTCTCGGTGGTAGACAACTGGCGTTTCTGGATCATCCACCTCTGGGTGGAGGGCTTCTTCGAGCTGTTCGCAACGGTTTTGGTCGCCGTCATATTTTTCCAGCTCGGCCTCATCACCAGGCTCACCGCGTCGCGGGTCGTTTACCTGGATGCGATCCTGTACCTGGGAAGCGGCATTGTCGGTACCGGGCACCACTGGTACTGGACCGGCCAGTCGACGGTAACCATGGCCCTTGCGGCGATGTTCTCCGCCATGGAGGTCGTGCCGCTCACCCTGCTCACCCTCGACGCATGGGACTTCATAAAAGTCACCAGGGCACAGTGCGAGATGTGCGACAAAAAGATGGCCGTCGCCCACAAATGGACGTTCTACTTCCTTATCGCGGTCGGATTCTGGAATTTCGTGGGCGCCGGGGTCTTCGGTTTTCTCATCAATCTTCCAATAGTGAGCTATTTCGAGGTCGGGACGCTTTTCACCCCCAATCACGGCCATGCCGCTATGATGGGGGTCTTCGGCATGCTGGCGCTGGCTCTCATGGTCTTCGCCATGCGCCAGGTATCCACGGATGAGCAATGGATAAAAACGGAAAAGTACGTCCGCGTTTCATTCTGGGGATTGAATGCCGGGCTTGCCCTGATGGTTGCGACAAATCTTTTCCCCGGAGGAGTTCTCCAGTTTGCGGATGTCCTCAACAATGGCTACTGGCATGCCAGAGGAGCGGATTTCCTCAACTCCATCAGGATAATCGAGTGGCTGCGCATGCCCGCCGACGTAATTTTCATCGGCCTGGGGGTTGTCCCGATGCTGGTCGCAACGGCGCTGACCTGGGCTGGGATGGGAAAGCCGGCAGCGGATGAAGAAACTTGAAGCCGTGATACATCATTTTATTTTCTGATTGGGATCAATCTTCCGCTGCCATCAAAATCTCCCTCCCCCTTGAAGGGGGGGGGAATATTTGTCGCGGGAGATTAATACTACTCAGATTTTATTTTAGATGCGATTTCAATACCGTAGTTCTGCGCCGATCTTGCTCCCATTCCTGACGAAGCGGACTTCAACTGCAATGGTCCGCTTGCCATGTCCATCTTGAAGACATGTTTCATCGTGCCGTAAATACGGCCCGGTACTTCGCCGCTCCAGCCGAAGGCGCCGAAGGCCCCTCCGACTTTTCCTTCGAGATTGAACTCCGCAAGGGCGAATAGCAGGTCTTTCATGGGCTGGGTCATCTCGCCGTGATAAGTTGGAGACCCGAGAACGATCGCATCGTAGCTTTGCGGATCCGTCATTTTTGCATCGAAATCCGATATATTCAGCAGGGTCACTTCGACTCCGCAGGATCTCATCCCTTCCGCGATCTTTTGCGCCATGCTCCTGGTTTCGCCGGTTCTTGTCGTGTACAGGACAAGTGCTTTTGCCATTTTTTTCCTCCCTGTTTATTGTCGAATACGCCATATGGATGCCGCATTCGTAGCTCCAGTTTTTTAAGCGTTCCGCAAACCCGCATTCCACCCGTCTGCGACAGCAGGAATATCCTGCCTGCTTCCAAGTATAAACCACCGCAATTTTTTTATTTCAATTTTCTGCAATTATTTCCAGCCGGCCGATCTTTTGGATTGGCTAAAATATACAAATATACAAAATAATGGATTTATGTTATTATGAATCTAGAGGTGATAATTATGTTAAGCAACATCAGAACAACAAGGGTCGTTTGTCCTTCGACCATGAGTCGGGTGTTTGGCGGTTATCCCGAAAGCAAAGGCGAGCAGTTCACCGGATTTGACCCTGATATGCTCGAAGGTGAAAAATTTACCGGATTCGAGCCTGCCATACTAGATGGCGAAATATTCACCGGTTTTGTGGCCGGTGTAGCCGATGGTGAGAAATTCACCGGGTTCGAGGCTCGTGAAATCGACGGCGAGTTATTCACGGGATTTTGGGATAAGTGTGAATTAATATATAGAAGCACACTGCATTAATCCAACACACACGGAACGAACGACGACAACAATTTTCTTCGATATATTTAAAGATTGAAGGACGGCGAAAATAAAACCGTCCTTTTTCTTTTTATTCAACAAATGCGCTTCCCGGTGCAGTTCATCACCGGGGCCACAAGAGGCCTTTCAGCATAACGTATTCCGACAGGGTACCGATTTCTTAGTCGGGATCAGGACTCTTCAACTAATTTCCTGCCGCATTTCCAGCATGTTTCATGAATTTTCGATATATTGATCGACCTGCAGGATGGGCAGGTAACCATCCCGGTTTCTTCGGCAAAATCAGTCCAGTATTCGTCAGGCAGTTTGTCCTTGTCTGGCATGTTGCCCCTCCTTTCCCTTGATCCGATAAAGGGGAAAACCCGGTTTCCGTCCCCTTTGTAATTATATAGTACCCCCATATGATGAGTTTGTTAAGGCAAGTTTCTTTTCCCGCGATAGAGGCCTGCAAAGCAAGGAAATTCAGTTCCCCAGATCCAATTTATTAATTTCGGCAATCGCCTGCATACCTGCTAAAATATTATTTCAGCAATGTTACAAGCGGAGGGCAGTGGGGTAAACTGCGCCAGGACCTGAGTTCCTGGATGGAACGAGGGACATGTGAATGATTTCGAACGTCCGGGCAAGAAATGCATTTGCCGGAGTTGTCGGCCAATGCAATCCGGGATATTTCGCCATGGTCATGGCCACCGGAATCGTCTCCGTCACATGCCGCCAACAGGGGATGACGGCTGTTTCCATGTTCCTTTTCCGCCTCAACGAAGCCGTTTATGCAGCTCTCTGGATCATTACCCTGGCAAGATTTTTTTTCCGCTCCCTTCTTGGAGATGAACTTGCCGATTATTCACACGGACCGGGGTATTTCACCGTCGTGGCCGGAACCTGCGTACTTGGCGCCCAGTTCGTGTTGTTGGCGGGTGACCACGGGATTGCCTCCGCGCTATGGTATATTTCCGTCATCATCTGGTTTCTTCTTTTCTACGGGTTTTTTGCGGCAATTACGGCGCGGCGGGTCAAGTCCGGACTGGCGGAAGGGATCGACGGAGGATGGCTTCTCCTGGTGGTTTCAACCCAGTCCATTTCAATTCTGGGATTACTGACGGCCTCTTCCCTTGCGGTCGCACAGAAAACACTTTTCTTCGTTTCCCTGTGCTTTTTCCTGATCGGCTGCATGCTTTATCCGCTCGTCATTACGGCCGTTCTTTACCGGTTAGTGTCCATCCGACTTTCGCCGGGCGATCTGACCCCCTCTTACTGGATCTGCATGGGCGCGGCTGCCATCTCAACCCTGGCGGGAGCCACCCTTATCCTGGAATCGTCCCATTGGCGGTTCCTGGATAACCTGGTACCAGTGCTTACGGGAACCTCGCTCTTTTTCTGGGCGTTTGCGGGTTTGTGGATACCCCTGCTGATCATTCTCTTCGCCTGGTACCACCTGCGAATGCGCGCGCCTCTTGCCGGGGCATCCAGCTACTGGAGCCTGGTATTCCCTCTGGGCATGTATTCCGCCTGCACCTTTCAACTGGACGCTGTCACCGGGCTCCCATTTCTTTCCGCCATCTCTCTCATGTTCAATTACATGGCTCTTTTTGCCTGGCTGGTCACATTCCTTGCCATCGTCCGTTCGGGAACCCGTTTTATAAGACGGTACCTGGCAGGAGACTGAATGTCTTCCGGATGGAGAAGGAAAAGGGGTAAAATAGTTGCATGGATAAATACGAAGTTGTTCGAACATTCCGGTTCCGGAAACGAAATGCGAGGAGGAAATAATGCGAGAAGTGGAAATGGTCAATAAAATTGACGCTGAAATGACCATCGGCGATTTTGTCGCCGAGGATTACCGGACCTCGAGGGTATTCGAAAAATACGGAATAGATTTCTGCTGCGGCGGGAAGGTCGCCCTGTCGGCGGTCTGTCGCGAAAAAGGCCTGGATGCCGAAGCCATTCTGCGGGAGATAGAAGAGGTAAAGAGTACGCCGCTTGACCGGGGTCAGAATTATTCGGCATGGGAACTGCCGTTCCTTGCCGATTACATCGTCAACACCCACCATGCCTGGCTCAGGGAGAACATGGAACAGATCGCCGTCTATGCACGCAAGGTGGCTGAGGTCCACGGCGGAAACCATCCCGAGGTAATAGAGATCGCCGGAATTTTCGACGGGGTAGTGACCGGCATGACTGCCCATCTCCGGGAAGAGGAGGAGGTTTTCTTCCCGACCGTCAAAAGGATTTCCGCCGCCAGGAAGGCCGGAGTGGAACCGGATGTCAAGGACCTTGTCGTAATCAGGGACAGCCTGGAAAATCTCGATGCGGAGCACAACGAGATCGGAGACGCGGTGCACGAAATCCGCCGTCTCTCAAGGGATTATGCGGTTCCGGCCGACGCCTGCAATACTTATATGGTTACCTACCGGAAGCTCAGGGAGTTCGAGGATGACCTGCACAAGCATGTGCACTTGGAAAACAATATTCTCTTCCCCAAGGCCGCCGGTTAGGCGTTGCTGCCCCAAGTAAGGTTATGGCTATTAAACATTCGTGTCCATATAGTGACGCTTCACCGATAAACGTTGCACATTTGTACGTGTCATTCGTGGCTAGCTGCGTTTTTCGGGTCGAAGAGAAATAAATGTCAAAACAGCCCGGATCGAACATGGTTTCATCCGAGAACGGAATCGTGATCTTCACCACCGGCCACTCAACCCGGCCGCTGGAAGAGTTCATCGGCCTGCTGCTGGCACATGGGGTGAAAAGGCTCGTGGATGTCCGGACAGTGCCCCGTTCACGCCACAACCCGCAGTTCAACCGCGACACAATGCCGGAGGCCCTTGCCACTCAGGGAATAGGCTACACGCATATGCCGGGGCTGGGCGGTCTTCGCCATTCCAGGGCCGATTCGCCGAACATGGGCTGGCGCACCGGCGGTTTCCGCGGCTTTGCCGATTACATGCAAACCGGAGAGTTTGACGGGAACATAGAAAAGCTTATTGAACTCGGCACTCACGAAAGGACTTCCATCATGTGCGCTGAAGCCGTGCCGTGGCGCTGCCATCGGTCGCTCATCGCCGACGCCCTGCTGGCGCGGGGAGTGAGTGTCCGTCATATAATGGGCAAAAATAGTGTCATTGTTCATAAGCTTACGCCGTTCGCGCGGGTTGACGGCGCCCGGGTCACATATCCGGCCGGCGAACAAGCAGATCGCGAACAACCGTGATTCTGCACGTTCGTTGTATTTTGGCTCGGAAGCGTTGGAAGCGGAACCGGGTGCGGAAAATAAAAATGTTTTGGAATTGATGTGATTATGTCTTGAGGTATGCGAATCGAGCAGGGAAAATCTTCTTTAGGCGAATAAAGCCGTCCATGTCAACTCAGAGCAGATCGGACGGCTTTCTTGCATGTAAGTCAAATGCCAGATTTGAAAAAAG
>DASRZQ010000043.1:0-77641 GCA_035686205.1 Geobacteraceae bacterium | reverse complement strand
CGGAAACATTCGGCAGCCTCGCGCAAACGCCCCTGCGACTGGAATGCGACACCGAGATTCTGGAGCGCCATCACATTGCCGGGAGATATTTCAATGGCGCGCAGGTATTCCGCCACAGCCTCGTCTATCCGGTTTTCCTTGAATAATATGTTGCCCAGATTTATGTGTGCGTCCGGGTAATCATGGTCTGAAGATATTGCCTTATGCAGAAAGGCAAGCGCCGTCTTTCTCTTTCTTGTGCTTTCGGCCAGTATGCCGAGACCGTTGTAAATCTCCGGGATGCGGCAGTTCAGGAGCAGAGCCTTTTGCAAGGATTTTTCCGCTTCCTTGAGATCATCTCTTCGCAAGCTGTCGGTTGCGTCGACGTAATGCGCCTCCAATTCCGGAGATGGCAACGTCAGAGTGGCCGCCGTATCGCGGGATTTTTCCATTAACGCCGTTCCGATGCGCACCATCACTCCCTGCCAGTCACCCGGCCGTTCCTGCCGGAACAGCCGCATGTTCGGATACCAGGGCGAATCGTCGCGGTCGAGCATCCAACGCCAGTCCGCCGCGTGCGGCAGCAGGGTCCAGGTTTCCCTGCCCATGGCGCCTGCAAGATGGGCGACACTGGTATCTATGGAAATGACCAGATCGAGTTGCGCGATGAAAGCCGCGGTATCGCGGAAATCGTTGATTGCCGAAGTCAGGTCCGCGAGCCCCAGCCTTTCCGCGACTGCATCGTCCCCTTCCCCTTTCTCCCCGATCTGCAGTGAATAGAATTTTACCCCGGGCACTTGTGCAAGAGGAATGAACTGTTCCAGGGGACAGGTCCTGTTCGGGTCGGGTTTCTTTCTTCCAGCCCAGACGATACCTGCGCGCAACTCATCGTGTGTGTTGAACTTCCCGGCCCATTCGGCGACGTGTTCCAATCCGGGAGCCAGGTATGGCACATCCACCGGCAAGGCTTCGATGGTTGTCCGCAAAATCTTCGGCAGGCTCATGAGCGGCAGATGGAGGTCAAAATGCGGAAGCTTTTCACCGGTCGCATATGCCTGCTGTACCCCGTCCATTCCCGCCATCAGTCCTTTAAGGGGAGCCGGACATTCCAGAATAACTCTCCCGCCACACTCCGCCACGAGCGGGAGGAACCGTGCGAATTGGACCGTGTCTCCCAAGGCCTGTTCAGCATGGATTAAAATGGTCCGCCCCGACAGAGGTTCCCCGGCCCAGGCCGGTTGCGGGAATTGCCTCTGTTTACTGGTATAGCCGCGTTTCTTCCACCTCCACTCGAACTCTTCCCATCCTTTGGCATATTCCCCCACCTGCAGAAGGGCCAGGGCCAGGTTCCAGTGCGCCTCCGCGCAGCACGGATCGATGGCCAGTGCCCTGTAACAGCTTGCCATGGCCTCATAGGGTCTCCGCAGCGCCTGGAGGGCAGTGGCGATAGTGACGTATCCTTCGGCAAATGCGGGAATAAGACTGACTGCGCGAAAGTATACTCGAACGGCCTCTTCCCATCGCTGCAGTTCTAGTAGAGCATTCCCCTTATTGTAATATAAAGCTCCGCAATCCGTATGGGCGGCGAGCGCACGATCATAGACCGCTACCGCTTCTTCGTATCGCTCCTGTTTGTGAAGGGCGTCACCCAAACGCAGACAGGCGTCGATATCCAGATTACGGTTGGCAATTTCGTTGTCATGAATACCGATGATGTCTTTGCGGTTTTTGTTTTCGTGAGTTTCCCGATTGAACTCAATACTCATTATTTATTCTTCATTGATTTATTGTAGAACAATTTATGCTATTGCATCATTCAAAACAGCAACTATCGTGCCTGTAAATTCGGCTCAGTGACATTACATTATTATTGAACAGTATCGCCGGCACATTATTTATGTCAATTTTTTGAAATCAGTAGCAATGTATTGTCAAAATCATGCAAATAATGCGTCAGGCTAAGTATGAATGATATATCGACTGATATTTGTTATTTCCTTTTATTGTCAGAGCCCCTTTTTCAGGGCAGGCTATCAGGCAACAGATATAACGAAATCAATATGAGCAAAATTTGTAATTCAAAAATACCTGCATTTTCACCCGCTATTGTAAAACAGTTGCAATAATGTCAAGATATGTTAAGATTTCGCAATTTTATTTATGCCGCAATTTTTCAAGGCTTATGGTCCTTAAGGGTAAATAAACGATGAAAGCCGTTGAATATGGAAAATATTTTTCATCCGGACAACAGGCCAGGGCGGTAATTCGGCTGAATGACGGTAATTTTTTGGACAGAAATGCCGAGATAATCTCGGTTGACGGTAATCTTGTCTGGCTGGAACTGCTTGGTGAGGGAGTTCTTGAAATAGCGCCGGCTAAAAGAAACGGTTGCAAGGTTACACTTAACGTCTCATCAGGGTGGGGGCTTTTCCGGTGTAGCGGCGCCCTGGAAGAAGTCCCGGACAACAAGAAAATCGGCATTCACCTTGCCGGAAAAGTCGAGGAACAGCAGCGAAGGGAATATTTCCGTCTCGACGTGGACGCGCCGGTCATTTACGAAATCCCGAAGGACCAGCATATTACTTCCGTAACCGCCCGCTGGATGGAAAACAGGAATAAGAACGGCTCATCTCCTGCACCGGTCATGACGTCGCACTATGGCGGGTACAAGGTCGTCAAGTGGCGCGGCGGCGACGACCTGTTGCCGGTAACCGTGAATCTCAGCGGCGGCGGGCTCAGGTTCAAGACCCCCGATTTTATCGAACCCGGCAAGCGGATCCTTTTGGATTTATTCCTGCCCCTGGCACCGTCCCGCGTCATCTCAACCGTCGCAGAGATAGTCCGGTGCAGCGAGATACAGTTAAGCTGGGAAAAAGGGACAAGTTACATGACAGCCATGAAATTTATCAATATCGACGAAAAAGATCGTGAATCGATTATTTATTTTGTTTTCAGCGAGCAGCGCAATCAATTAAAGGCGGAAAAGGAAAGGAAAGCCTGATTTTCAAAGGGACGGACCGCTTTTCGCAACCGCTTCCGGTTCGCCTTTCTCCCCTTCATCGGACAACACCACGATATTAACCCTGCGGTTTTTTGCCCTGCCATCAGCCGTGTCGTTGTTTTCGACCGGACGGAATTCCCCGTATCCTGTTGCCGACATCTTGGACGGATCGAATTTATAGTAATTTATGAAATGGTGGACGATATTCGTCGCCCTCGCCGTGGAAAGCTCCCAGTTGGACTTGAACTCGCGCGAAACTATGGGTACGTTGTCCGTATGCCCTTCCACGCGTATCGAATTGTTGTACTGGGACAGGGATTCCGCGACTTTGCCCAGCATCGGGTATGAGCTGATTTTGATGAAAGCGCTGCCCGAGTCGAAGAAGCCAGCCTCTTTCAGGCTGATAACGAGGCCGCGCCGGTCTATCTCCATCTTCACCTTGTCCTGCATGCCGTGTTTGATAAGATATGCCTCAAGAGATGATTTTATGGTCTTGAAATCCTTATCCTCGGCATGTTTCTGGTCCTTGCCGGTCTTGTCGAATTTCATTTGCGGCTGCAAGGGCCCCATGTTTACCGCTTCGGGCCGCAGGGAGGGAATCGCCCGCAGATCGGTGGAGTCCATTATATTGGCCTTGTTGGCAATGCTGGATTTCGTGTAGCCGAAGGATTCACGCAACGATGCTATAACCTCTTCGACTTTCCTCTTGTCGGTCTGTGACATTGCGAAAAGAGTGACGAAAACGGCGAACAGCAGGGTAATGAAGTCGGCGTACGATACAAGCCACCGTTCGTGGCTGGGCGCCTTTTCCGGCTTTTTTTTCCTTCGCGCCATTCACTTAACCTTTCTTTTCTTCAGCCGAATGGGCCAGAAATGCCCTGAGTTTTTGCTCGATGAAATGCGGGTTTTCGCCATTCTGGATCGAAGTGAGGCCTTCAATGACCATCTTCCTCTGCAACAGCTCGTCCTTGATCCTTATCTTCAGCTTCGACGCGAACGGCAGGCAGACAATGTTCGCGGTCATGAGGCCGTAAATGGTCGCCACGAAGGCCACGGCGATACCTTCCCCGAGCTTGGAGGTGTCGGCAAGATTGTTCATGACATGGATCAGGCCGAGAACCGCGCCGATTATGCCGATTGTCGGAGCATAACCGCCCGCGGCCTCGAAAAATTCAGCGCTTCCCTTGGCGTGCTCTTCATATGCTTCCAGCTCGGTTTCCAGAGTATCGGCAAGCTTCTGTGGGTCAATTCCGTCGACCACAAGGGTGATCCCCTTCTTCATAAACGGGTCTTTCACCGTCTGGGCCTCCTGCTCCAGTGATATCAGGCCGTTTCTCCTTGCTTTGGCTGCGTAATTGATCATTTCCTTGATAACAGTTTCATTGTTCAAAGCCGCGGTAAAAAGGACCTTTTTAACATCCTTCACGGACTGCAGGATCGTGCTGAGAGGGAAGCTGATAAAGGTGGCGCCGAAACTGCCTCCGAGGACGATTATCGCGGCGGTGGGCTGGATGATGGCGCTGATGTGGCCGCCCTCCAGTATCTGACCGCCGATGACGGCGCCGAATCCCATTAATAAACCGATTAATGTTGAGATATCCATTTATAAAATTCCGGAAAGTCGGTCCAAACCCGACGGTTAAAGTTCACACACAGGATTGAAGTCCCCCTGACGCTTTCTTACCAGATATTTTTTCTTCAGACCAGGCATGGAGCGGCGCAGTATAGCGGCCTTGAATTTCATTATCCTGTCCAGGATAGTGACTGTTTTCTCAAGCACAAGATAACGCTTGCCGTTGGAAAGCATTATGTGGGTATCCGGGGTTTCTTCAACTGTTTCGATGAGGTCGGCATTGATGTAAAACACCGTGCCGTCAAGCCGGGTTAGTTTGATCATTTTTTCACCTGTTACAAATCCTTTTTACTTTATCATTTCGGCATTTTTGTTGTGTTCTTTAGCGACAATCCGGCAAATAAACCTAAAAACGGCAATTGCGCCACAGAGGCTCAGAGACACAGAGGAAATCACAGAGTAAAAACCTGTTGCGGCTAAAACAAAAGGGAAAATCAAAAAGTTGCCTTTAATACATGTAACAAGACATATTTATTTAGAAAAAAATCTCTGAGTCTCTGTGTCTCCGTGGCTAACTGCTTTTTTGGGATAAATGCTCTTATAATTTTATCATTGAACGGCAATAAAAAGGCCAAGCGGATTTTCGAGAACCGCGTGGCCCTTTGTTCATAATGAAGATTATTCTAGCTGATGTAATCAAGCAGCGACAACTGGGTTATTTTTGCAGTAGCCGAAAGCGCCGCCTGGTAGGCCGTCTGCTGTTGTGTCAGTTCAACCGCCGCCTTGGTATAATCGACGTTCTGGGTGTTGGACAACATGTTCTGCATGTTGTTCTGGCTCTGGGAAATCAAATTGCTTACGCTGTTGAGCCGGGTCATCTTTGCGGCGACATCGCTTGTCGCATTGTCAATCTGCGTTGCCGCCGAATCGAGATTCGCGGCTTGTTTCTGTATATCCGACGCATTATTGCCGTTGACGGCGGCGATCAATTTATCGAAGGTATCCAGAATATCCACGGAACCATAGGTCCCGGTACCCTTCAGGAGATTGTCTCCCGTAATATTGATGGTCTCCTGCGAATTCTTGTTGATTTCAACATTTATATCGTCACTGGATCCGCCGTAATTGTTGTTCGACGTGCTGAAAGGCGGCGAACTGTTTTTGAATCCGGCGAAAATATACTGATCGCCCAGTTGCGTGTTGCCCATGTCCACCAGTTGCTTCTTCAGCTCAGTCAGCTGCGATACGACACTGTCCCTCTCCGTCTGGTCACTGCTGCCGCTTGTAATGGTGCCGGCAATCCCCTTGGCCTGCGAGACTATGTCGCTCATGCCCTGAAGGGCCGTATTGGCGGTATTCAGCCAGAGGTTGCTCTTGGTGATATTGCTCTGGTACTGCGTGCCCATGTCCATCCCGTCCTGGAGGTCCAGGATCTGTTTCGTTACGATGGGATCGTCGCTGGGCCGGTTCACGTTGAGTCCCGAAGATATCTGCTCCTCTAGCTGGTCGAGTCTGGAACGTCCCTGCTGCAGGTTATACAGCGCATTGTCGGCGGTCATCCCTTGAGTAACACGCATGTCAGGTATCCTTTCCCTATTGTACGAGGTTGATTATCGTGTCAAGCATTTGCGAGGCGGTGTTGACCAACTTCGACGAAGCCTGGAAGGCCTGCTGATATTTTATCATGTTGGTCAGTTCTTCATCGATGGAAACGCCCGAGTTCGAATCGCGAAGGGTGTTGAGCTGCTTCAGGAAACTGTCGTTCTGCTGGGAAGTATTCGTGGCGTTCGCCGTATCGACGCCGACGCTGCTGACGAAGGAGCTGTAAAAGCTGGAAAATGTCGAGCTGGTCGAGGTCGTGTTGCCGCCAACGGTAACGGAGAAATTGATGGCACCCGACCTGATTGACGCAATGGCGGAAGCATTTGTATTGTCCCCGGTTTCACCGGTGGCAAGCGGGTTTGCCGTCGCGGCGGCAATTTTGTCCGGGTTGCCGACGATTGCGGGATTCAGGCTTATGTCGGCGCTTGTCGTTCCGGCCGGGTCGAAGAAATTGTTCTGCGTACCGTCCAGTCCATATCCGCTCGAATGCAGGGTATTCACGGCGGTAACCATTTCGTTCGCCATTTCGTCAAGATTGGCAAGATAACCGGGAATTATGGCATCCCTCAACTGGAGATATCCCCCCATCTGCCCCTTGCTGTTGTTCGCGCCGCCGACTGTAGATGTAATATCTGCGGAAGCTCCTCCCCCTATCGGAGTGAACATGATGTCATTGAGCCCGGTAGCCCCGTCTTTCTGTGTCGACAGCGTAGCGTAGGATGTTCCCTGGACCAGATTCTGGCCGCCGGCCAACGTTACGGTCAAAGTCCCGTCACTCTGCTCTTTGTATGTGACGCCGACTTCGTTTGCCATCTCCTGGACAAGATAATCGCGCTGGTCCTTCAGTTCATTGGCGTCCCCGCCCGAATATTGCGTCTGTTGTATCTGGCTGTTCAGCGAAGCGATATTTTTCGCCTTGTCCGTTATATCCGTGGTCAACCCGGCCAAAGCGTCGTCCGCGTTGCTACTTGCGCTCTGCAGGCTGGTATTTATCTCGTGGAAAGTGTCAACGAGGGTCTGGGCGCGCGCAATCACGGTCTGCCTCTCGGGCGTTCCGGAAGGGGTTACCGATAGATCCTGCCATGAGTTGAAGAAATCGTCCATCGCCTGTCCGAGGCCGTTCGAGTTGATCTCGTTGAAAGAAGGCTGGATCTGCTCCAGTACGGTCTGTTTCGTCGAGCTTTCGCCGTACGCGCTGTTGCCGTTGACAATCTGCTGCTGCAGCAATGCGTCATAGGACCTCTGTATCCCGGCTACATTCACTCCCGTGCCGAGGGACAGGCCGTTGGTCGTAACTGTCGGCGCAGTTTCAAGTATCGCCGTCTGTTTCGAATACCCGGGAGTGTTTACATTGGCTATATTCTCGCTGGTCACCTCAAGTGCCGCCTGCTGGGCTATGAGTCCGGATTTTGCGGTGTCCAGAATGCCGAAAATGTTCATTATTACATCTCCTTGCAGACGATACGCGGCGTCGGCAAAGTCGTGAGCATGCGTCCGGTCTGGCCGTAAGTATCACTTATGCTGAAAAACCGCTTGAAGAAACTCATCGAGCTTTCAATGAAATTCAATGACATTTCGAGGAGATCCCTGTTCAGTTTCAGTAATTGTTCGGTTTTTCCTGCGGTACATATAATCGTTTTCTGAAGGTTCCGCACGATTTCCCTTTCAGGCTGCTTCAATCCTGGAATTATCGGGGAAAGGGTATTCTCTCCGTATATCCCGACTTCCCTGTATGCGTATTCCAGTGCAGCCCGACACCTGTCATTGAGATTCGAGATTCTTTCGAACAGCTGCAATTTCTTTTCCGAATTAATATGCAGCCCTTCGGAATCGAGCCTTGTTATGAGCTCATTTTCTTCCTCCAGGATAGCCTGCAGGCATTCCAGGACATCCCTCTTTTCCCTCAGCGCTTCTATGAGTTCCGTAACCCTATTGGTCACCTGATGCCTCCCTTACCGCCGGACCCTTTAAAGTCTTCCGTCATTTTTTCCGCAACCGTGACCCCGTCAACCCGGTAATTTCCGTCGGATATCTGCTGTTTCAGGGCCGCTACCTTATCATGCCGCATATCGGGCAATGCCTCGGCGGCTTTTTTTAGTTTCTCTATATCCGATTTCCGGGTGGAAAGTTCGACCTGGTCGGACTGGCCATTTTGCGCCTTGTCCGTTTGCTGACCGGCGTCACCTTTCGCGCGGGAAAGCGGATCGCTCTGATATGCGCTTATGACGTTGTTTACGCTCACATTGTCGATTCGCATCGTTTTCCCCTAAGTGGAACTTAACGATTCATGGGTTTGTTATTGCAAATCCCATCCTTTTTTCGAGTTGTCGTCTGGCCCACCGGTCTTTATTGCCCACCGGGATTATTATCCATGCGTTTCACGGGCAATGATTTCAAAAGTTCTTTTTCTATTCTGTCGGCAAGACCAAGGCTGTGATTTTCGCTGACAGCCTTCGCGTATTCCTGGTCAAGGAGCGACCGGTAGACGTCCTCACCATGGCCGCCGTAGGTCATGTCGTCATTAACGACGGTATCACGCATCGATTTGATCATTATGCCGACAAAGAGGGCTTCGAAATCTTTCGCCACCTTTTTTGCGGCAATCCTGTCTTTCTCGGAAGGCTCCGGCTTACTTCCACCGGTTGCTGCCTGTGTTTTTATCGTTGCGTCACCGGGAACAACTGGTGAAACCGCCATATCATGCTCCTGTAATATTTATCGGCTGAATGTGCTAAAAACTTTAACCTTAGAAGCAGTTATTTAGTTAATTGGTTTATTTGTTTCAACTAACAATTTTAAAAATAAACCAACAAACCAACAAACCAATAAACCAACAAACCAATAAACCAATAAACCAACAAACCAATTGGACCCCTACATTATCACCAGATCCGCCTGCAGGGCACCCGCGGCCTTCAACGCCTGCATGATCCCTATCAGGTCGCGTGGAGTAACGCCGATGGCGTTCAACGCCCTGACCACGTCACCGATGTTTGCGCCTTCGCGCAGAACCGCCAGGCCGCCTCCCTCTTCTTTCACATCCAGGTTTGTCCTGGGCACGACCTTCGTTTCGCCGGTCCTGCTGAAGGGCTGAGGCTGTGAAACCTTCGGCGTTTCCTTGATGAACAGGGTTAGATTGCCGTGGGAAACCGCTACCGTCGCAATCCTGACGCTTTCGCCCATTACGATAGTCCCGGTCCGCTCGTTCATGACCACCCTGGCCATTGTATCGGCGCGCACGTCGAGTCTCTCCAGAGACGCCAGGAAATCGACCGTCTTGCCCTGATAATTCGCCGGGATTGTAATTTCCACGGAACCCGCGTCGGTACATGAAGCGATTTCGCCTCTGAATCTTTCATTAATCGCTTCTGCGATACGTGAAGCCGTCGTGAAATCAGGGTCATGCAGATTGAGCCTGAGCCTGTTTCGGCCTGCGAGCACATTCGGCAGCTCCCTTTCAACCAGGGCGCCTTCCGGCACCCTCCCCGCCGTCGGATGATTTTTCTGGGCCGATGCGGCCTGGCCGCCGAAAGAAAATGAATTCGTCAGCACCGCTCCCTGGGCCACGGCATATACCAGCGAATCCGCGCCTTTAAGCGGTGTCATGAGCAATGTGCCGCCAGCCAGACTCTTGGCGTCCC
Organism: Geobacteraceae bacterium; assembly: GCA_035686205.1. Lineage (GTDB taxonomy): Bacteria > Desulfobacterota > Desulfuromonadia > Geobacterales > Geobacteraceae > CAIWTU01. The sequence continues at coordinate 67,845 of DASRZQ010000043.1, read as the reverse complement.
CCGCGGAAGAGACGAGCACATCGATCTTAGTTCCCTGCTTGACGAACGGCGGCAAGGTCGCAGTAACCATGACCGCCGCGACATTTTTTACTGTTATGTCAGACCTGTTGATAGTTACACCCATTCTTTCGAGAACGTTTACCAGCGACTGAACCGGGAACTTTGTCTGGTCGCTGTCGCCCGTGCCGTTCAAACCCACCACCAGGCCGTATCCCACAAGCTGGTTGTCGCGCACGCCCTCGAACGAGGCGATGTCCTTAATTCGCGTCGCGGATGCCATGTGCGGCATGCACAATAACAGCATAAGCATAAAAGCTATTAGTTTCATGATATCCTCAACAATTATCCTAGACGGCATTTGCTCGCGCAAAGGCGCACAGATCGCCAAGAAATTCATCTGGTTGTAAAGATAATGAATATAACCATTTGGGTAATTCGTTCGCCTTTATAACTTCCTGATTTTACTTCGCTTCCTTAGCGTCTTTGCGAGAGACTGCTTTTTCTAGGATTATAGGTCCCGTAGGTCATATTGGACTTATCAAATTCTAGAACGGCCAGACCTTGTCGACTATATTCAGCAGCCAGCCCGGGCTCTGCCTGTCGCTTACCACCCCTTTGCCGGTATATGAGATCCTGGCATCCGCTATATAGCTTGAGCTCACGGTATTATCGGCGCTTATATCTTTGGACCTGACCATCCCTTCAAGCAGAATTATCATGTCTTCATTGTTGACCTTTACGCTTCGCGTGCCGGCAATGCGAAGGTTGCCGTTCGGCAGAACATCGGTAACCCTTGTAGTTATGGTGGCGTTCAGGTTTTCCTTCCTGGTAGTCGATCCGCTGCCGTCATACTGGGTCCCGGTACTGGCGTTGATCAGTTTGCTCAGGTCCATCCAGTTTTTTATGAAGGTGTTCTCCAGGCCCAGGAAATTCGGAATCCCCGCCGACGCGCTCGCGTTTCTCTTCGTACCGGTGGTTGCTTCCTTGCTGGCGCTTGCCTGTTCGGAAATCACCACGGTCAGCGTGTCACCCTTTTTCCTGGCTTTGAAATCTGAGGTAAGGTCGCACGAAGACGCCTGCCAGATTGAACCGTTTCCATAGTCGGGCACGGGCGCTTCAATCGACATATCCGGCGGCCGGACCGGTGCTCCCTCGCGGGTAATTGTACATCCGGTCAGAAGCAGAAATGCAAGTATTGATATTATTCGCAGCATGGCATTACCTTTGAATCGGTTTGTTGGTTAATCGGTTAGTTGGTTAGTTGGTTTATTAGTTTGTTGGTTCACTGGTTAATTGGGTTGAGTTTTTGGAATTTGAGTTTATTTCCCTATCATTAACAATCAACCAACTAACTAACCAACTAACTAACCAACTAACGAAATAACGTTCTATCCGCCTAAAAATCCACCTTCACCGAATTGCCGTCAACCACCCTGGCGGGAATATCCTTCAGGGAACTCATGTTCTGAACCATTATGAGATCGCCTTCGGCGCCGGAATTCCTGGCTTTTCCCACCGCCGTTATTCTCATCACGTCATTTTCGGCGATTATGGTAACCATCTGACCGCTCTTAATCAGCGGGACCCTCTCCAGGTAATCGCTGCGCACCGTCGAATTGCCGCGCATCGCGACCTTTACCCTTTTACCGACAACCTCTGAAAGGTCGCGGCAGATCTTGCCGGGCGAACCGGCAATGTCCCTTTTCCTCAAAACCACATCTGACGGCCCTATTATCTCTCCCCGCTCCAAAGGACGGTCGGTCACCACCATATCGGTCAGCGCCGTAACCTCTACGGGTATCGAAAGGTTCTTTTCCACCCGGCCGTTGACCCTGATAATCAGCGCAAGATTCGCCCTGCCCCATCCTTCCCATTGGCGCGGCGCAATCACCTCATAAGAGGTTTCCCCTTGTGGAAGCTTAAGGTCGCCGGTAAAGCCGATATTGGCTACATTAATATCCATGCCCATGTTTTCGGTGCATTTCATTATATAACCGGTAATCTCTTCGCGTATTTTCGCTTCCTTTACAGTGATTAACTTGTCGGAAGCGGCAAAAGCGGCGGATACCACCGTCATTGCCAGAACTATGGCCATATACTTAAACAATAACTTCATGTCTTATGCCCTATACATTTGATTTTTTAAATTTTTATCTTCCACTGCCTTTACTTGCACCGTCAACAGGCCCACATCTCATGCCCGGCATACCTAACTCTTCATATTGTTGGTCGTCTGCAGCATCTGGTCGGCAGCCTGCACCGCCTTGGAGTTAATCTCGTATGCCCGTTGACTGACAATCATGTTTACCATTTCTTCCATGACGTTCACGTTGCTCATTTCAAGAAAACCCTGGCTTACGGTGCCGAGTCCATTCTGGCCGGGCGTACCGGTATTGGCGTTTCCGGAAGCGTCGGTGGCTTGATAAAGGTTGTGCCCCATGCTCGTCAAACCGGCGGGGTTGGAAAATGAGGCAAGCTGGATGGTGCCGACGGTCGTCGGGGTGCTCTGCCCCGCCTGGGTGACTGACACGGTGCCGTCATTGCCTATGGTGATACTGGAGACATTGGCGGGTATGACGATTTCGGGCATCATCGGATAACCGTCCGAGTTGACTATGCGGCCCTGGCCATCTTTTTTAAAAGACCCGGCCCTGGAATACGCCGTGGTGCCGTCGGGCATCTGTATCTGGAAAAAACCGTCGCCTTCAATCGCCAGATCCAGCTGATTTCCGGATTGCGTTATATTTCCCGGGGTAAACTCCTTCGTCACGGCGGCCGGAGTGACCCCCAGGCCCACCTGTATCCCCGCAGTCTGCGTCGAGCTGGTTGACGGGGCGCCTGTTGTTTTGAGGTTCTGGTACATCAGGTCCTGGAAATCGGCCCGGCTCTTCTTGAAACCGGCCGTATTGACATTGGCCAGATTGTTGGAAATAACGTCGATATTGAGTTGTTGGGCCTGCATGCCCGATGCAGCCGTCCATAATGCCCTGATCATTTTATCTCTCCTGTAGTTTTAGGTTTTAAGATTTAGGTTTTAGGCATGCACATAACACCTAAAACGTATAACTTAACACGACTTTGTTATGCAGGTGCTCCCAGCCCAATCGCTTTGCCGGCCATTTCGTCATAACTCTTGATGACTCTCTGGCAGCTTTCGAACCCGCGGTTACAGTCTATGATCTGCGTCATTTCCACGATAGCGCTTACGTTCGAATCCTCGATGTATCCCTGGAGGACCGAGGCTTTCTGCGCAGGCTGCGGAGCGTCCTGCGGGTTGGACGGCAGGAACAGCGCATTGCCGGCTTTCTGCAGTTGATAGGGTTTTTGAAAATCGACTATGTTTATTGACCCGACACTGGTCCCGTCAACAAAGACATTGCCGGCTTTATCGACATCCATTTTCCCGCCCGGTATGGAAATCGGTCCTCCGCCCTTTCCCTGCACAACATATCCGTCGATGGTCGTCAGCCTTCCGTTCTTGTCTCTCTGGAAATTCCCCTGTCGCGTGTAGGCGGTCCCCTGCGGGGTAGTCACGGCGAAAAAACCGTCTCCGTCCAGGGCCATATGGAAGACATTCCCGGTGTGCTTGATCGGACCTGTCGTATAATCAGTATAAACGTTTTCTTTTGCGATTATCGCGTCATCCGTCAGAACACCGCTTCCTCCAGCCGGATTGCCTGCATTATCAAGTACTTTTTCAAAGGACATCCTGTCTTTCTTGAACCCGACAGTGTTGATATTGGCCAGATTGTTGGCGACTACATTAAGCTTGTCCAGCATATTTATGTCACCGGCAAGGGCCGAATACATTCCGCTGTTCATGTAATGCTCCTTTGGTTTACCACCCTCCGCCCCCTCCGGAATCAGGTGAGGGAGTCCGTCAGGACGGGTGGTCAGTGGTTTTTCATTTTCGTCCGCAGTCTCAAGATAGCCTGGCTGTGCAGCTGCGATATTCTCGATTCGGTCAGGTCAAGCACTTCGCCGATTTCTTTCAGGTTCAGTTCTTCGTAGTAATAGAGGGTGACGACCAGCCGTTCCTTGTCCGGCAGTGCATCTATAGCGTCCCCGAGCGCCTTGACAAGCTGCTGGGCCATCATCTTGTTCTGCGGGTTTTCGGCGCTGTCGTCGGCAAGGAAATCAAGAAGGCCGAAAGGAGTCCCTTCGTCGTCTTCGAGAAACTCGTCAAGGCTGACGAATGAAAGGGCGTGAACTTCTTCAAGCAGCTCGAAATACTCGTCCAGTTCCATGCCCATGGCCAGTGCGATTTCCTCGCTGTTGGGATTTCTTCTCAGCTTTTGCTCAAGCCGGCTGAACTCGTATTCGAGCTTTTTGTATTTCTCCCTGATCCCGCGCGGAAGCCAGTCCTGGGAACGGAGCTCATCCATGATGGTTCCCCTGATCCGCTTTTCGGCGAAAGTCTTGAACTGGATGCCCCGCGTCGGATCAAAGCGTTCCGCGGCGGTTATCAGGCCTATTACGGCCGCACCCATCAGATCCTGCTGATCCAGGTGCGTCGGCAGCTTCGCGGATATCCTTCCCACAATAAACTTGACCAGCGGGAGGTGGGTCATGATGAGTTCGTCACGTGACTGGTAAGCCCCGCGCTGCAGTTCTTCCGCGTATGCCTTGGCAAGACAGTTCATGTTGTCTCCGATCCGGGAGAAATCCCCAATATCCGTTTAGTACCGAGTTGCATTCAATTCATTGTCATTTCGAGCTCCAGCGAGAAATCTTGAAACGTCTATCAAAGATGTCTCTCTTCGTTCGACATGGCATATTTTGAAATTTTTTGATTGCAAATTGGTATAAAACGTAGTTTATCCTTTTTATTCACAGGCACTCAGAACCATCTGAGCAACTTTTTTACCGCCGGCCGTTTCAATATCCTCCGGGACTCTCTGCCCGTTCGTCAGGTAAGAAAGCGGGATATTATTCCGCACGGGAATGTTTGCAATACAGCCGAGCCTTCGGCTCTCATCCAGTTTGGTGAACAACACCCTGTGCACGGTCAATTTTTTGAACTGGCTGACGATATCCTGCAGGTCCTCGTCCCTTGTCGTCGCTGACAGGCAGAGATGCTTTTCGATACCCGAGTCACCCGTGAACAGCCCCGACAGTTCCTCGATCTTCCCGCAGTCCCTCGCGCTTTTGCCCGCCGTGTCTATCAGGATGATGTCCTTGTCCGAGTGGGCCGCCAGCGCCTTCTCCAGCTCTTTTTTCGTCGATGCGGTCTCCATTGGGACCCGCAGTATCCCGGCGTATGTCTTAAGCTGCTCGACGGCGCCGGCCCTGAATATGTCCGTTGTAACCAATGCCACCCTGACCTTCCTTTTCAGGGCATACATGGCCGCAAGCTTTGCTACGGTAGTGGTCTTGCCGACACCGGTCGGTCCGACCAGCGCGATCATGCGCGGGCCGTTCTTCTTCAGCCTGACCGCTCCGGCACACCTTATCATGCCGCCGAGCGTTTCAAGGATTGCCGCCCTGGACACGGATTCGTCTTTTATGGGAAGGCTTCCGGCCGCGGCAAGAAGTTTTTCGCATATTTCCGCATCCAGCCCGGTATCTTTCAGCTCGCACGTAATCTTTTCGTGAATCGGGCAGGGATTTGCCGCCTCTGCTTTTTCTTCCACGGTGGCTTCACCGGAAATGTCGCTGACGGATATTTCTTCCGGTCGTTTGTTTTTCCGCTTGGCTTCAACTGTATCAATGAGCATCTTCCTGATCTTCTCGATGTCAGTTCGGCCATTTTTCATGGAGATGAAGTCTTCAGCCCCGGCAACCTTTTCCGGTCGAAATTCCACATTTGCGGAAACATTTCTGCCATCCGCCCGGTTTCTGTCCTGCCTTGTCGTCATGGATTCGACACGGTCCTTCAGTTCCCTCAATTCCCGGACCAGCGGCTCCAGCATCGATTTCTGGAATTCTTCACGAGTGCTGGCCACATTTTCTTTACGCTGGATATACGGGTTGTCCGCTGCACGCTTCTGGCGGTGATGGGCGTCAATCGTGGCGGTTATTTCAAATACCGGTTTTCGGAAATACCCGAAGATCCCTCTTCTGCGCTCTTTCCTGGAAGAAATTATCATGGCTTCCGGGCCCAGTTCCGCCTTTACCATCTGCAATGCATCCGACATGCTGGCAGCCTGAAAAGTTTTAACAAGCATCAGAATTCACCGCCCCCAAAGATTGAATTTTTATGTTGGAAGGAATCTCGTTGTGCGAAAGAACCACGAGATTCGAAATGAACCTCTCGATAAACTTGCTGACATGGCGTCTTATCGACGGCGAACAGATGAGAACCGGCGGAGCCCCTGCCTGGTTAAAATTTTCCATCGCCTTGCGCATATTGTTTAACAGGCGCTGCGCGATACCGGGTTCGATGGCGATGTAACTCCCCTGATCCGAATTGTGCACCGACTCGGCTATGAGTTCTTCCACTTCCCTGTCGAAACAGATTATCGAGAGCGTGTCGTCATCACCCTTCAGCTGTTCGACAATGTTCCGGCTGAGCGATTGCCGGACGAACTCGGTCAGCACGTCCGGGTCCTTTGATAAGCCCGCGTAATCAGCCAGCACCTCCAGGATGGTCCTGAAGTCGCGGATTGAAACATTCTCTTTTAACAGGTTTTTTATTACCTTCAGCACCGCTCCGAGATTCAGAAGGGACGGAACCAGCTCTTCGACGACTTTCGGGCAGTTCGCGGAAAGGTTGTCCAGAAGCTGCTGCAATTCCTGCCTTCCCACAAGTTCATGGCCGTACTTCTTGATTATCTCGCTTATGTGCGTCGCGATTATTGTCGTGTTCTCAACAACCGTGTACCCGTACAACTGCGCCCGTTCTTTTTCCGACTCCTTGATCCAGAGCGCCGGCAGCCCGAAAACCGGCTCGGTGGTGCGCGTTCCCTCGATCTGGCCGGAAGTGGCGCCGGAATCCATGGCGAGAAGCTGTCCGTTCAGGTCCCCTCCCCCTACCCTGGCACCCCTTATCAGGATTGAATATTCATAGGGCTTAAGCTGCAGGTTGTCGTGGATATGAATGGGCGGTACGACAAAACCCATTTTCTGGGCAACATTTTTCCTGATTGAGCGGATCCTGTCCAGGAGTTCCCCTTCCTGGGCGGCATCCACCAGCGGTACCAGACCGTAACCCACCTCCAGCTCCATCAGGTCCAGCGGACGGATCGACCCTATCTGGTCGGTCCCCTCCTCGTCCGCCCTGGGCGCGACAATTACCTGACCGTCATCGACAACCTGGGCTTTTTCCCTGGCCATTCTCCCTGCCAGGAAAGCCACCCCCGAAAGCAGGAAGAAAGCGAAATGGGGGAGCCCCGGAATCAGGGCAAAAGCAAACAGGACGCCCGATGACACAAAAAACGCCTTTGGATAGCTGAGGAACTGTCCGGTAAGTTCGTGGCCGAAATTGTTCTCGTCGGCGGAACGGGTAACGATGATGCCTGCGGCGGTGGAAATGATGAGCGCGGGTATCTGTGCGACGAGGCCTTCGCCTATGGTCAGCAGCGTATAATTCGCCAGCGCGTCCTCCAGCGCCATTCCCTTTTGCCAGACACCGATTACGAACCCGCCGATAATATTCGTCATGGTGATCAGCACGGCGGCAACCGCATCTCCCCTGACGAATTTGCTGGCGCCGTCCATGGAGCCGTAGAAATCCGCCTCCCTGGAAACCTTGGCGCGTCGGGCTTTAGCTTCCTTCTCGGTGATTATGCCGGCCGACAGGTCGGCATCTATGGCCATCTGTTTTCCCGGCATGGAATCGAGGGTGAACCTTGCGGCCACCTCGGCCACACGACCGGCGCCCTTGGTGATTACGACAAAATTAATGATTACGAGAATCAGGAAAATTACCGTGCCGACGACATAATTGCCGCCGACGACAAACTGGCCGAATGCCTTGATTACGCTCCCGGCCGCATCCGCCCCTTCGCTTCCGTGCAGCAGGATCAGCCTTGTTGAGGCTATATTCAGCGAAAGCCGAAACAGCGTGGTAACGAGAAGGACCGAGGGGAAAATGGAGAAATCAAGCGGCTGAACGGTATAAAGTCCCACCAGCAGGATTGCCAGGGCAGCGGTAATATTGGCGGCCAGGAATATGTCCAGCATGAACGACGGCAGGGGAATTATCATCAGGGCCAGGATACCGATCAGAACAAGCGCCATGTAGACGTCGGAGTTATTCCTGATCGATGAGAGCTTGATTGTTTCGGCCGCCGAGTTGGACATGGATTGTAACCTGCTATAATTACGTATGATTTTTGTACTGTAACTATAATTGCAACCGGTATGCCACATAATGCGTCGCTAGGAGCAAGGCTCGGGACACAAAGGAGTGAATCGGTGAAACCTGAAACAAGCGCCAGGACGCGGATCAAACCTGATGAACGCGGATCAAACCTGAATCTATGAAATACAGAAATGTTGTCATTTCGTACATGGAGAGAAATTTTGAAGGTTCTGCCGCATGCATTAAGATCTCTCCCTTCGGTCGAGATGACATCATATTTATGAAAACAAGTACAAAGACAGGATTTTGAACGGTCTCATGTCAAGGTTTTGTCAAAAGAGACCAGCCTTTGCCGCACGGTCAGACCATTCCCTTTATGCTGTACACATACGCAAGGAGTTCGGCTACCGCCACATACAGGGACTCCGGAATTTCCTGCCCTTCCTTGACCTGGGCATACAGTTCCCGGGCAAGAAACCTGTTTTCGACAAGCATTACGTTATTGTCCTTTGCCAGTACCTTTATCCTCATGGCCAGGTCATCGGCCCCCTTGGCGATGACGAAAGGAGCCGCCATCTTTTCGCGGTCGTATTTGAGGGCAACCGCAAAGTGGGTCGGGTTTGTTACTACCACATCGGCGGTCGGAATTATCTGTCTCAGGCGCCTGTATGCCTTTTCCATCTGCAGACGCCTGATTTTTCCCTTGATCTTCGGATCGCCCTCGGATTCCTTGTGCTCATCCTTGACTTCCTGTTTGGTCATCTTCAGGTTCTGGATAAACCGCCATTTTACGAAGGCATAATCCAGGAGGGCCAGCACCAGAAGGATTCCGCACGTGTGGAGAACGATCTTGAAGGATATATGGCTGACGAATTCGATCAGACCCTGTATATCGGTTTCGGTCAAAAACAGCACATTGCCGATCTCATCCTTCATGATGTGGTATGCGACAAAACCGACAATGAATATTTTTATGAACGATTTGACCGACTCGAAGATGGATTCTTTCCTGAATATTTTTTTTATACCGTTTGCCGGGCTGAGGCCGTCGAGTTTCAAGGTGAGCCTCTCGGCGGACGCGGAAGCCCCTCCCTGGACGATGGAACTCATTATTCCGGAAAGCATGATAATAAACAGGAACGGACCGAGTATCACCGCCAGGTTAAAGACCTGTTTCAGCATAAGCATGTATATGCCGGACTGGCTGCAATCAAAAGTTCCGGCATTGGAAAGAACTGACCGGCTGTTTTTCTTCAATATGGACATCATGTAGCCGCCGCTCGCATACAGCGAGACCATTCCTGCCAGCAGGGTTATGGTTGACGTCAGGTCGCGGCTCTGCGGGGGTGAACCTTTCTTCCTGGCTTCATTCAGTTTTTTGCTTGTCGGCTGTTCTGTTTTTGAATGTTTGTCGTCAGCCACGGTCAGGCCCCTGAAAGGATTTTGAAAAGCGTATTGATTTGGATACCGATGTTCTCGAAGGATATTTCAAGTGTGTGTATGAATATGAGAAGGGAAAGGCCCAGCACCAGCATGCCTACACCGATATTGAGCGGCATGCTGAGCATGAAGATATTCATCTGCGGGAAAGACCTGGCCATGATCCCCAGGACTACGCTTGTGGCAAGGAGCGCAACCATGACCGGGGCGGCCAGTTTTACCCCGGTAACGAACATTCCGCTTGTCAAAGTCACGAAAAACCGCATGAGGCCGCCGCTCATCTGCCAGGTGCCGGGAGGCATTATTTTGTAGCTTTCAACAATGGCGCGAATAAATACATGGTGTATTTCAAGCGTGAGAAACAGGAGCGTCGCCAGGAGTATCTGGAAAGTCGCCAGCAGCGGAACCTGTCCCATGGAGGGATCGAACATGCTCGACATGGAAAATCCCATCTGCATGCCGACCAGCTGGCCGCAAAATTCAACCGCCGTAAAGATGATCCTCGACAGCAGGCCCAGGGAGATGCCTATCAGGGTTTCGCGTATAATGAGGATTAACAGTGACAGGGTGTCGGCTGGAAGCTGAGGGATTTTTGTTTTCAGGACGGGATAACAGACGAGAGTCATTACCAGCACGAGCGCCACGCGGATCGTCCTGGGGACCCTGTCCCCCCCGAAAAGCGGGATGGCCGAAAATATGCCCGCCAGGCGAGCCAGGACAAGGGCAAAAAAGCTGATCTCGTTAAGGTTCAGAAATGGCAGTAAAGGAAACATCGAGGGTCCGCGGAACACATGGAAACGGGTTGAGGATCAATGACGGAGGTTGGGGATTATGGCAAACACCTCCCTCGTGAAGTCCGACATGTAACTCATCATCCATGGGAAAAAAATGATCAACGCCACCATGACCGCCACTATTTTGGGAACAAAGGCGAGAGTCGCCTCGTTGATGGAGGTAATCGTCTGGAATATACTGACCAGCAGGCCCACAACCAGGCTGAAAATGAGAAGAGGCGCCGACAACAGCAACGCGGTTTCGAAACTCCTGCGGGCCAGCTGTACTACCAGTTCGGGGGTCATGTGTTTGTTCCTTTCTTATTTTCTCCTCCCCTTAATTTAAGGGGAGGCCGGGAGGGGTTATTTTCTTTTTTTCATAACTCCCCCCCACCTCCCTCTTAACTTAAGAGGGGGAGCCTTTTACGTTCCTCGTTACCCAAAGCTCTTCACCAGCGAACTGATAATCAGCCCCCAGCCGTCCACAAGTATGAACAGCAGTATCTTGAAGGGAAGCGAAATCATGACCGGAGGCAGCATCATCATGCCCATGGACATGAGGACCGACGCAACGACCATATCGACTACCAGGAACGGGATGTAAACGAGAAACCCTATCTGGAATGCGGTCCGCAGTTCGCTGATCATGAATGCCGGAATTATTGTGAGGGTTGGAATTTCAGAGGCATTATTCGGCCTGGGCATTTTTGACAGATTCAGAAACAGTGCCAAATCCTTTTCCCTTGTCTGGGAAAGCATGAATTTGCGCACCGGCGCCGTCGCCCTTTCGATCGCCTGCTCCTGGCTGATGCTCTGCGCCTTGTACGGCTGGATCGCCTGGGTGTTTATCTGCTGCCAGACTGGACCCATGATATAGAAAGTCAGGAAAAGGGACAATGCAATGATAATCTGGTTCGACGGCGCCTGCTGGGTACCCATTGCATTTCTCAGAAATGAAAGCACCACGACGATCCGGGTAAAGGAAGTTGTCATGATTATCAGTCCCGGAGCGAGCGAAAGGATTGTGATGAGAAAAAATATCTGCATCAGGACCGTGATGTCGCCGGGCTTGGACACTTTTCCCAGTCCTATGCTCACTGACGGTACGGCCAGGGGCTCGGCAAACGCCAGATGGGCCATAAAGAGGGAAATCAGGACAAATCCGGTGATAATCGTTTTGTTGATTTTCACGGCCGTATTCCGCCTTTTCTTAATACGGACGGGAATGTGCAGGCGGCAGCCGGAAAACGTGCGGTCAACCCCTTCAGCCGGTCCTGTAACGTCTCGCGGAATGAAACCGGCGACTCTTCCCCGATTATTTCGACCTCTTCGATCATGTCAACCTGTTTGATGAAGTTTATATTGTCTCCGCAGCTGCTGAGCAGCATGTACTCACCGGATACCTCCACGAGGAGCAGGGCTTTTTTCGGTGCGAGGAACCGGTTCTCCACCACGCGAATATATCCGCCCCGGGAACCCCCGTGGAACGGACCTTTCATCCATTTCCTGGACAGATATTGAAATACCAGGATTACCCCGATGACGACCGCAAGCGAGGCGACCATCCTCACGGTGCCGGATACGAGACTGAACCCGCCGGCTTCCCCCACCGTTTCGGCGGCCAGGGCAGAAACCGGACAAAAGGCAATATAAACCGGGATCTGCAAAAATCTCATACCACTTTCTCCACCCTTTCGTTGGGACTGACTATATCCACGAGCCTCACGCCAAACTTTTCATTAATTATGACGGCCTCCCCGCGGGCAACCAGCTTCGAGTTGACATATACGTCCAGCAGTTCCCCCGCAAGCTTTCCCAGTTCCACAACCGCTCCCTGGTTCAATTCCAGGATATCCTTGACCAGAATTTTCGTGCGGCCGAGTTCGACTGTCAGCTGCAGCGGTATATCCAGTATAAATTCCAGGTTTTTCCTGTCCTGCGGAACCTGCGTATTTTCGGTTTTTTCCTCAGTCTCGCTCACGCCGCGGCCTCCTTGTTAAAAATCCCCGTTAGCTGAACCGCCTTGTTGCCTCCCCTGGCGCCGGGTATCGCAAAATATTTGCAGGTGCCTTCTATCTTTACCGTCAGGTCGCTCCGGCTGTCCTTGTCCAGCACGATAGTGTCCCCCGGAGTCAAATTCATGAGTTCTCCGAGTGTGATCACGGACCCGCCCAGTTCGACAGTCAATTCCATCGGCGCGTCCATCAGCCCGCTGGACAGACGGCTCGACCACTGCGGGTCGACTGCCATCACGTCAAGCTGCGTGCCTGCCTTCAGCTTGTCCCGCACCGGCTCTATGGTCATTAAGGGAATGGCAAACACCATTTCGCCCTTGAAATCCTCTATCTGAATCTCGAGAGACATCGTAACTATCTGGTACTCCGGCGGCACGATCGTAACAAGGCGGGGATTCATTTCCATGCGCAGCAGGCTCATCTTTGTCGTCAATACATGGGCCCAGGCTTTTTCCATGTCGCTAAGAACGTCTTTTACGATCGTTTCCATGAGGCGCAGCTCTATGGAAGTGAACATGCGGCTGCTGTCGGGCATGTTGGGTGCGCCCGTCCCCCCAAGTATGCAATCAACCAGAGTGAAAACCAGGTTGCTGTCCATGGCTATCAGCGCCGCGCCTTTCAGAGGGTCGATCTTGTAAATTGCCATGCACACGGGCGACGGGAGGGTTCGCAGGAATTCGTCGAACTTGTAGGGTTGTGACGCCACCTTCCTGATTTCCACGATCTTCCGCAGGCGATTTGACAGCGTGACCCTGTTGAACCTGATAAAACTGTCATAGATTACATCCAGGTTCGGCACCAGCACCTTGTGCTCGGTGCTGAAAAGGTCATATACGAAAACCCGGTCGTTCTCTTCAGCCAGTTCTTTGTCCGGCTCTATGCGCCCGTCGAATATGGCCTCCAGCAGGGCGTCTATTTCCTCTCTCGTAAGAATCTTTTCCAAATCAATCCTCTGAAAGACCCAAGCAGCCGGCAGCCGGCAGCTGATTTTATTGGACTACGAAATCCGTGAAATATATCTGCTTGATTTTGCCTTGAGACACTATCCTGGTAACGGAAGCCATTATTTCTTGCTTAAGCTGGTTTTTCCCCTGGAGATATTGCAAGTCCTGGAAAGTTTTTGTGGTGAGTATGGACAGTATGCTGTCACGTATCTGCGCCTGCCTCGCCGTAAGCTCGTTTTTCGCTTCGGCGTTGGCAAGCTCCATCTCGACCCTCAGTTTCAGATATCTGAGGTCCTGTCCATCATAAATATTCACGATAAACGGTTCAAGGGTGAAGATAGTCAATGTTTCCGGGGATACTTTTTCGACCTTTTGCGAACTCCCCTTGCTTTCTCCTGTAAACATAAAAGCGCCGACCGCGGCCAGGGCGGCAGCGGCCAGCGCGACGCCCATGATAATGAATAAACTCTTTTTCGATTTACCGGGTGTTTTTTCCTGTACCTTTTCTTCATCCTTCGACGCCATCGGTTATCCTCCTTATATTATTCCACGATGTCTCCGCGTTCGGTTTTCCTGCATTGCAACCGTGGTGCCATAAATATTCGACGGTATTCCATCTGATGACGCCCCGGCGGAATAAACGCTTCTGTACAGGCTTCCGGGATAATAAAGCGGGAGTGAGCCGCCTGCCCGTCCATATCCGCAAATGCCCGAATGTCGGTATTTTGGAGAGAGCCATGTCAATCTTTTGACCTGCAAAAAGGGCGGCACTGTGGCCGCCCTTTCATTTTGCACGGATATCTTTTTTGCACGGATATCTTTTTCAGGTTTACCTGATCATGTTCAATACGTCCTGTGTCATCTGGTCAACGGTGGTTATGGTTTTGGAGTTGGCCGAATAGGCCCTCTGGGTTGTAATCATGTTTACAAACTCCGTCGACATGTCCACGTTGCTGAGTTCAAGGGAATTGGAAAGCACCTTCTCGCTGGTGCCGTTGGCGCTCGCAAACACGCCGGAAGCCGGAGCGGCGGGTGTTCCCGAGTCGGTGGTCAAAGAAAAAAGCGTTCCCCCCTGCTTGGTCATTCCTGGAGGGTTGGGAATATTTACTTCCGCGATCTTGACCGCATTGGCATAGGCGGGATCAACCGCACCGGAGCCCGCATAGTAAACCGTCGCGGTATTGCCGTTTGCATCGGAGTAAAGGAGAGAGATTGCACCGTTGCTGTCAACGCCGGTAACCTTCTGGAAGTTGAGGGTATTGTTGTTCGTATCGGTATAGGTTGGCGGAAAGGTTATCGCATTCCCGGCAGTGTCAAGAACTTTGTAGTTGTCAGGGTTGACCAGCCCGAGTCCGGTGCTGTCAAGACGGAAGGAACCGGCCCGTGTGTAATATGCGGATGCTGGAGTCGCCGTGCCGGAGGAATTTGGAGCGCCCAGAGCAAAGAACCCGTCCCCCTGGATTGCCAGATCCGTCAAGCTCGACGTGCTTTCCAGCGATCCCTGTCCGAAGACGTTATCGACCTTCTGGATCTGGACTCCGCGCCCGATCTGTGAGTTGTTGCCGATACTGGAGGACAGCATATCGGAAAACAGTGTTCTGCCTGTTTTGAACCCTATGGTATTAACATTGGAAATATTGTTGCCGATTACGTTCATCGCTTCGCCGTTATTGATGAGACCGCTAACGCCCGTATACATTGCCGATGTCACACTCATTGTATTGTCTCCTTTGTCGTATGTTCCGGGATGCCTCGGTCGGTCGGCACCCCATCGGCTTCCTCGGTGAGGACCAGCCGTTTATTTGTTTAAATGTTTAAAGCTGAAAGTTTCAAGTTACAAATATATTGGTTACTGACTATCATAGAAGAACGGCAGAATCTATGTTTGTGAATACATTGCCCTGCATGCTGTCCCTGTCCATGGCGGTTATGACCGTCCGGTTTTTCGTGCTGACGACGAAGGCGTTATTGCCCATCATGACGAGCGACTCCCTGCCTCCTTTATTCGCAACGCTGTCTACGGCGTTTTGCAGTTTCTTCAGGTCATTATCGCTCAGGGTAATTCCTCTCGTCTGAAGCCTTTCCCGGGCATGCTGGGAAAATTTTATACCCTGTGACGGAAGTTTATTAGCCAGCACCTGCTCGAACGACGTTTGGACCTTGCCGGCACCGGCTGTCTCCGGTTTTGGCTGCGTCCGCGAGCCCGGCGCCTGGACGTGATTCGGGAAATAGATTTGATCAATCATATCAGTTCACCCCTTCTACGCCGAGAATGCTGGAAAGGGCGACATCAGCGCCGCCGACCGTGAGTACGGGCGATGTGCCGTCGAGTTTCACTCCGGTTACGACGCCCTGGATCAAAGACGTGGCCGTAAACCTGTTTCCACTTGAATCCATGCCGTTTACGCTGAAGTTATAAGTGCCTGCCGGGAGGACGTTGCCGCTGTTGTCCTTCCCGTCCCATGCGACGCTGTAGTCGCCAGCCGAACCTCCCGCGCCAGTTATGGTCCTGACAATATTTCCGTTTGTATCCGATATGTCTATCTCTGTCGAAGCTGCAGACTGGGGCAGACTGTAATTGAGAGCGGGCTGGCCGCCATTTGTCAGGTTAACCTGTGATCCGGGAGCGAGGACTTCTTTCCCGATGAAGGATACCGCGGAATAGTTTGCGTTGCCGTTTATTGCGCTTAAAATATTCTGCAGGTTCGTATTGGTGTTGTATGCCTGTTCAACCTGCGACATCTGCGCCAGTTGGGTTATGAACTGGGTCCCGTCCATCGGATTCAGCGGGTCCTGGTTCTGCAGCTGGGCAATAAACAACTTCAGGAAATCTTCCGAGTCCATTCCGATGTCCTGTTTCATGGACTGTGCGGCGGTTGTCGTGTCGTTTGTGGTTACCGCGCTTATCATGCCTAATCACCTCCCTGTCTTCTCAAAATCTTACGTCAATAAGTGAATTGTCAGACGAATCCAGATAACCGGCGTCTTTCCCGGTTGTTTCTTCAATAATTCCGTAATTCTGCTTCATGGAATTGGGAACGGCATTCTGCGCCGTTTGTTTCCATTCGCGGTAGTTTTCTCCGCTTCCGTAACCTCCGCCGGTAAGAACACTGAACCGTTCCATGGAAATGTTCTGCCTGGACAGGGTCTCCTTGAGACTGTCCATGTTATGCATCAGCGCATCCCTTACGTCCCGGTTTTCCGCTACGATATCCACCTTGAGGCTCTGATTCTCCATTTTCATGCTGACCCTGATTTCACCCAGGTCCTCCGGATGCAGTTTCAGCGTGATCCTGCTGACATCGCCATTTGTTGAAACAGCGGCGAGTTTTTCCCGGACCTGTTCCAAGATCTGTTCATGGGAGACCGGCCTGGAAATTTCGGAAACGGTATTCTGGGACTGATCATGGGACTGCACCGTTACATCAAAGGAACGTATCCCCATGTTCACGTCTGCAGGCGTCGTGTTTGTTTTGCCGCTATCGTTCTGATTGCGGAGCCCATCCCCGTTTTCTTTTGCAAATCCACCGGACGGGGACGAATCATGGAATACCGCTTCAACATCGGCGGATAACGGTTTATTCCCCGCCGCGGCCGTTCCTTCGGAATTTGCCGCCGGTCTGGAATCCTTTGTTTCAACCGGCGTCGCAAGTGACAGAGGACGATCGCCGACCTTGGCGTTTTCCGGTGTTCTGGCGGCGAAAAGCTTTACGTCATTCATTTTCGTGACGTCAGTCGGATTTTCCGCGCCGGTTTTCTTATCAGATGGAGCAAACAGCTCATTCCTTTCCGACAAAGCCGAAGCTTTCCCGATCTGGAAATTGGAAAGACGATTAATGTCCTGCCTTTCGGCGGTTTCCGGTACGCCGTCCGCCTGTTTTTGACCCGCCGGATCTTTGCCCTGCCCGACTGGAGACTGCATGTATGACAGGATTTGACTGACTTTCCCGTTTTCTTCCGGTCCGCTTCCGATATTACCGGGAATGTCAGGCATCCCCTGATCCGGCTTTCCGATTCCTGCTGGCGGGTTTCCGGCCACATACATGAGACTGGCCAATTCATCGGGGTTTTCAGACTTCCTATTCAGGGATTCCGCTGTCTTTCCCTGTTTTCCCTCTTTCGGCGGAACGGATTTTCCCTCCCCGGACATTTCACCGACAGCCTGCTTCAGTTCGTTAGCGACAAGACCCATATCTTCCTGTTGCAATACGGAAGACTCTTCTTTCCCATCACTTGAAACATCAGTAACTGCCCGGCCGAACATATTCACTGCCTTGTTGAGCATGACAACATTCATCCGGTCGGATACCTGCGGGGTGAGCTGTTCTTTTCCACTGTATCCTGCTTCATTCGATCCGACTTCCAGCGGTTTGATTTTCTCTTCAGACTGAAGTCCCATGTCCAACTGCCGCATGAGCGCTCCAATGTTTTCTCCACCGGCTTCATTTAAATATCCGCCGTCTTTCGCATCCGCTTTTCCTGCCTCATTTTCACCCGCGGATGCGGTTTTCTGCTGTTTGTCCGAATCCGAAAGCCCCGCGAAAATCGACCCGAACAAACCGTTTTGCCTCGCACCGGATTGGGAGTTCATCGGGCTCCCGACAGGTTCATCCGTATTCGCGGCCACGGGCAAGGCAATGTTCATTGATACAGCCATTTTCATTCACCTCCTTTCGCTTTCGTTTCATTTGCCGCTCCTGCAAAAGACCTGGGCAAACCGCTCCTGCAAAAGCAACAACCTGTAAAATTAATTGCCCTTAAGCGAAGTCCGCGTCCACTTCAGCACTCTTTTCCTGTCAAGGAAGGGTATCAGTTTCGCCGCGGTTTTCGTATCCATCTGGTTCAGCAGTTCCATGGCAATATCTTCGTCGAGCTTATCGATAAGCCCGGCGGCCTCTTCGGGACGAAGCGCCTTGTAGAGCTTCAGCATCTTCTTGTAACGTTCGGCGTCGGCTTTTTTCCTCGTGGAAAGTGTCGTTTCCATCGATTTTCTGGCGGTTTCGAAATCTCTCATGCGCGCATCAAGCCTGGCGGAAAGTCTGTTCAGTTCCTGTTCCTTGAGGTTTAGCGCCGCCTCCCGCTCGGCCAACTGACGCTCTCTTTCAGACGCTCCCCATGCTGCCCCCGACGGTTTTCTGGAGTTGGACTTTTGGCTCATGCCGGCGGATGACACGACTGAATCCTGATTTCCGAAGGAAATTCCGCTGTTCATCGGCCCGGGAAACGGCAGCGCAACCAATAAAATAGCCAACGAAATTGAAAAAGCGGAATGAAATAACTTCATTTCAGGCCCCGACCCATTTTCCGCAGAGCCAATTCGTCAAGGAAATCCCTTTCCCTGTCGGCGAGATTCCGTTCATGCGCCTTGATCTTTTTCGTTTTCAACTCTTCGAGCACTTTTTTATCTACCGCCGCTTCGAGCAGAACTTCCCGTTTCTCGTTCACTTCCAGGTTAAGATTGGTCACATTTTGCCTCTGCATCCTGATGTCCGACTCCTTTTTACGGAAAAAATCCGCGTACATCCGGAGCTCCATTGCACAAATTCCTTCCAGTTGCCGGTCCATGAATTCCATGTTCAAAAGGTCGATTTTTTCCTCCTCACGGCGAAGCCGGTCACGGGCCTGCTCAAACTCGTCCCTTGCCGCCGCAAATTCAAGCTTTCGGGCTTTTTCGACCTCTTTCCGGTAATTCAAGACCTGTTCGAGACCAAATATTTTCTTGCGCATACGCACCCCGACTTTTTTGGGAACCGGTGAAACGGGGACAGTATATAAAACCGCACTCCCTTCACCATTTCTCTGTTACCCGTTCTATTCCATTATGCTCCGCAGCGATTCGACCGCTCCGTCCATGCCGACCTTCTCCCTGACGTCCTGTTTCAGGAATGAATTCATCTGGTCGATTTTCGCGAGGGCCTGGTCTATCTTCGGGTTGCTGCCCGGTTTGTACGCCCCGATATTTATCAGGTCTTCGGCCTGCCTGTAAGTCGCCATGAGTTCCTTGAATTTGCCCGAAAGCACCTGCTGGCCCTTATCGGTCACATCGGACATGACCCTGCTGGCGCTGGAAAGTACGTCTATGGGCGGATAATGGTTTCTCGCGGCCAGTTCCCTCGACAGAAGTATATGGCCGTCAAGGATGCTGCGCATGGCGTCGGTAATGGGTTCGTTGAAATCGTCACCTTCCACAAGGACCGTGTACAGGCCGGTAATGCTTCCTGTCTGAAAATTGCCGGTTCTTTCAAGCAGCCTCGGCAGCGCCGCGAACACCGAAGGCGTGTACCCCTTGGTGGTGGGGGGCTCGCCGATGGCCAGCCCGACTTCCCTCATCGCCATGGCAAAGCGGGTGGCGGAGTCCATCATGAGCAGGACCTTTTTCCCCTGGGACTGGAAATACTCGGCAATAGTCGTGGCCAGATAGGCGCCCCTCATCCGCACCAGCGGCGGCTGGTCCGATGTCGCTACCACGACGACCGATTTTTTCAGACCCTCGGCCTGCAGGTCCTTCTCGATGAAATCCCTGAGTTCCCTGCCCCGTTCGCCGATCAGAGCGATGACATTGACTTCCGCTTCGGTATACCTTGCTATCATGCCCAGCAGTGTCGATTTCCCCACACCTGATCCGGCCATTATTCCGACCCTCTGGCCCTCTCCGCAGGTCAAAAGACCGTTGATTGCCCGGATGCCCAGGTCCAGCGGCTTTTTGATGGGAACGCGCTTCATCGGGTTCACCGGCTGAGCGTAAATCGGGTATTCTTCCCGCACGGCGACCGGGCCCATGTCGTCTATCGGAACGCCGAGACCGTCAATAACGCGGCCGAGCAACGCCGGGCCCACACCCATCGAGGCTTTTTCACGCTTCAGGGATATCAGGCTGCCCAGCCCGACACCGCGCAGTTCCCCCAGCGGCATGAGAAGCGTCTTGTTGTCACGGAAACCCACTACTTCCGCCAGAATCGGCTCTCCCCCCTGCGGAAATATCTTGCAGATGCTTCCAACGGCGGCATCCGGACAATATCCCTCTATCACGAGCCCCACCACCTGGGTGACCTTCCCGTTAAACCTTATGGGCCTGATATCCTCGATGGCATTTATATACTTGTTGAGGTCAACTCTCCTGGTATGCATGCGTTTCCCTGCTGTTCGCCGTACCCGGCGCGGAATTAATCAGCTCGCCGCGCTCTTCCGTCAGGCTCTTGAAAATTTCATCCAGCTGCCTCTCCAGCCTGGCGTCTATTTCCCCCAGTTGCGTTTCGACAATGCATCCACCGGACGTGACGGTATCGTCAGGCTTCAGATTGAGGAGCTTGTCCTCGGAAATGCCGGAAAGGCTGATCTGTTTCTGCGAATTCACCAGCTTCAGGTCCTCGGGGTTGATGCGGATGATCACTTCGTCGCGCTCCGCGGCATTTTCGAGCGCAGCCGTCAGGACATTCGCCAATATGCGCCTGTCCTGGCTTACTTCCTGCTGAATGATTTTCCTTGCAACCAGGATCGAAAGCTTCAGCAGGTCCTCCTCGCTGTGGCGGAAGATCTGCTCTCGCAGCGAGTATATTTCCTCTATCGCTTCCCTTAGGGACTTGAAGACATTTGACAGTCCCCGCTCGGCCTGGCGCTGGCCTTCCTCAAAACCCCTTTCGTATTCTTCCTCCAGCCTGGAGTTAAGCTCGCCTTCGGTAATGCACGGCCGCAGTTCCTCCACAACCAGTTCAGCTTCTTCCGAAACGGGATCGTCCGCATATACCTCGCTATCGGGAATCCCTTCGAAAGGGTTTTTTGCCGAACCGTCCAGTCCGGCAAAGGGCACAAAGCCGTTCTCACAGGGAAGATCCGCATTCGCGGCGAACCGGCCGCCAATCGTTTCGAAACGAAAATCCCTGACGGAATAACCATTCATGCACGATGATTTGATGATCCTAGACGAGGACATCTTCGCCACCCCGGCCGGCAATAAATATTTTCCCTTCTTCTTCCATCTTCCTGACGATCTTGATAATCTCGGACTGGGCTTTTTCCACGTCGGAAAGCCGCACCGGCCCCATGACTTCCAGGTCTTCCTTTATCACTTCCGCGGCGCGGCTGGAAATATTGCGGAATATCTTGTCTTTCAGTTCATCGGTTGCCGCTTTCAGCGCCAGGGTAAGGGTATCGTTGCTGACTTCGCGCATGATGGCCTGTATGCCCCTGTCGTCCAGCTGAACGAAATCCTCGAAAGTAAACAGGTGCTTTCTGATGACCTCGGCAAGGGGCGGTTTGAGCACATCCAGCTTGTCGAGTATCTGTTTCTCGCGGCTGCGGTCGAAATGATTGAACATGTCGACGACTTTTTCGACACCGCCGACCTTGAACCTCTGGATGCCCCCGATGGCCGTCAGTTCTCTCCGTATCACGTCGTCGATTTCACTGAGTATTTCCGGCGACACCTGGTCAACGTCGGCGATGCGCATGACGACCTCCGCCTGCAGTTCCTGGGGAAGGAATCCGACAATCTCGCTGGTCTGTTTCGGCTTCAGCTTGGCGAGAATCACGGCGATGGTCTGCGGGTGCTCCTGGGACAGGAAATTGGCCACGGTCTTGGCGTCCATATCCGAAAGGACATCGACCATGTCGTTGTAATTTGTCGTATTAAGCTCCCTCAGGAGCATTTCCGCCTTCTGTGGCCCGAGCGCCTGCTCCAGTATTTTCCTGACAAATTCCTCGCCCTGTGAAAAGAAGCCACTCTCGGGGTTCGTGATATCCGCGAACTCGGTTACCACCTGCTGGATCACGGGGCGTGTCACATGCCCCAGGCGAGCCATGCTCTGGCTGATCCTTTTGATCTCGTGGTCTTCCATGTGCTCGAAAACCGCGCTGGTCGTGTCGGGGCCCAGATATAAAAGGAGTATCGCGGCCTTGTCGGCTCCGATCAAATTTGTCCCGGTCACCTTATCTTCCTCTTGGAGAATTGATGTTTAGTACTTTTAATACCAAGTTGCGTTCAATTCATTGTCATTTCGAGCTCCAGCGAGAAATCTTGAACAGAGTTCATCAAAGATGTCTCTCTTCGTTCGACATGACAAGTTTTGAAATTGTTTGATTGCAACTTGGTATTACTCTCTCTGCTTCAACCAGTTCGATAAAATCTGCGCTGTCTGGTAAGGATCTTTTTTTATCTGTTCCACCAGTTCCATCTGATTGACCGACTGCATCGTCAACTGAGCCTTCTTCCCGGACGCCAGCTGTTTTTCCTCACCGTCGTCAACCATCGAAAATGACTCGTATGCCGGTTTCTGGTCCGTTTTTAGAATTTTCAACAGCGGACGGATTACCAGGAACAGAAGGGCGATGAAACTGCATCCGATCAGCATGTTTTTCAATATGGACAGAAAAATCGGGGCATTCCACCATGCACTTGCCGAATCGGCTTCATCCTGCTGTGATTCCTGAAATGGAATGTTGGCGATTGTCACCTGGTCTCCCCTTTCAGCGTTGTACCCGACGGCGCTTTTCACCAGCGAATCAATCTTCTGCAGTTCGTCACTGCTTCGCGGGATATACTTTGCCTTTGAGGAAGAGCCCTTGCCGGTCGCATCATATTTTCCATCGACCATGACCGCCACGGAGACTTTTGACAGCGTTCCCACGGGCTCTAATGTACGCGCCGTCGACCGGCTTATCTCGTAATTCATGGTTTCATCGCTTTTCGATCCCGATGCGGAATTGCTCGAATTTGTCGGAGGGGTTTTACCCAGGTTGCTCTGAACGCCGGGAACCCCCGAAGCCGTGCCGCCGCTGGCGCCGCTCTTTTCTTCCATGTGCTCTTCACTGCGCACCACCGGAGATTCCGGATCGTATTTCTCTTCATATCTTTCCACCTGCTTGAAATCGAACGTCGCATTTACCCTGGCGACCGATTTGCCCGTCCCCACCGCCTTGTCGAGAAGGGACTGAAGGCGGTCCTCCAGATTCTTTTCGTAAGAGCGCTGCGTTTCAAGCATGGAAGAAGTCAGCTTGTTCCCCGCATCCGTGGTGGAGTTTTTGCTCATAAGCTTTCCCCGGCTGTCGAGGACCGAAACATTGTCCGGATCCATGCCTTCGACGGCGGATGCCACCAGGTGAATAATTCCCTGGATCTCGCTGTCGCGCAAAGATCGGTCGGATTTCATCTTCAGAACTACCGAAGCGGTCGGAGGCTTTTCGCTTTCCTTAAAAATGGATTTTTCCGGTATGACCAGATGTACACGGGCCTGCTCCACCCCGGACAGCTGGGAAATGGTCCGGGAAAGCTCTCCCTGCAAGGCCCTTTGATAATTGAGCTTCTGGACGAATTCCGTCATGCCGAAGTTCTTCCTGTCGAATATCTCGAACCCGACTCCGCCCCCCTGCGGGAGCCCGTCGGAAGCCAGGGAAAGGCGCAGCTCGTAAACCTTGTCGGACGGAACCATGATTGATTTGCCATCCGCGCCGATCTGATGCGGAATCTTCTGTTCCTTCAGCTTTTTCAGGATTTCTCCGGCGTCTTCACCGGACAGGTTTGTGAAAAGAGGTCTGTAATCGGTCTTGTTGGCCACTATAATCAGAATGGAGAAGAATAGAATCGAGAGCGCCGCCACCCCCGCTACCGCCCAGCGCTTGGCGGGGGGTAGAGATATAACCGGATGCAGGATTTTTTTCAGACTTTCAGGCATTTTTACTCCGTTTCAAGGCTGATAAATTCTTTTCAAACAGCTGACGGCTGAATGCCGCCGTTTTATACCTGCATCCTCATGACTTCCTGATATGCCTCTACCGCCTTGTTCCTCACCTGGTTCAGAAACTGGAACGATATGCTCGACTTTTCCACGGCGATCATTACTTCGTGGATGCCTTTCGTTTCACCCGTTACGAAGTCCTGGATCGATTTGTCCGCCTTGAGCTGAAGATCATTGACATTGTTCACCATATCCCCGAGTATCCTGGTGAAACCCTCCGACGGCGACGGTGTTTTCGCTTCCTTAAACCCCGGAGAAGTAATCGGCTGCGATACGCCGAAAACCCCCATTCCGCCATTTAAACCCTGAATTGACATCCAAACCTCCAAACATGAATTGCATGCAGCCAGTCGTTGACGGCCGTCTTATTTATTTGCCCAGATCAAGGGTTTTCAGAGCCATGCTCTTGGCAACCTGGGCAGCCGTGACATTGGCCTCATAGGCCCTGCTTGCGGTTATCATATCAGTCATTTCCTCGACGACATTCACGTTGGGCATGGCGACAAAGCCCTGTGCATTGGCGTCAGGATGAGTCGGGTCATACTGCAGCCTCGGCGGAGAAGTGTCTTCTATAACCTGGCTGATTTCCACCCCGCCCGGAGGCGCCGACCGCATACGGTTCATGGCCAAGGAAAAGGCCGATTTTACCGGCACCGCGGAAAAAACCGCGTCTTTCCGCTTGTACGGCCCGCCCTCCGGAGTTCGTGTCGAGCTAGCGTTAGCCAGGTTTCCCGAAATAAGATTCATTCTTGCGCGTTCCGCGCTCATGGCGGAAGAGCTTACAGCCATAGAATCGAAAAAATCCACCTAGTTCCCTCCTTTTACCGCTGTTTTCAGGTCATCAAATTTCATTGCGAGGATCTGCACCGAAGCGTTATACATGATCTGGTTCTGGGCCATTCTGCCCATCTCATTTTCCAGTTCGACACTGTTGCCGTCCTTGCCCGCGGTCCTTGCCGGAGAATCGACGATTCGCCCCTGTATGTCCTCAATGTCGCCTTTCGAATGCCTGAGCGGAATGTGTCTCGGATTTGTGATTGACGGCGTACCGTTTCGAACGTTTCTCCCCTTCACTGCTTCTTTCAGTTCATCCTCGAACGAAAGCTCCGAAGGCGTGAAACCCGGCGTTTCGGCGTTGGCCAGATTTCCGGCGATGATTGCCTGGTTTTTTATTCTCAGGTCCATGTTTTTGCTCAGGAGATCGATAGTCGTCCCGAAAATATCGTTTACCGGCATATAAACCTCCAGATCATTACACGACATAGTTAGCAAAACCTGTACCAGCGCCAATTCCCAATAATTACGAATAGTTCTTATATTGGAACGGAATATTTTAACGCCGGAACAAAAATAATTTTGACAGCCGACATTATTTTGACTTTATTTTCCGCCATATTTCCATCTGGCACGCCACTCGAGATCAGCCAATTCTTCGGAAGCCATTTTTTTCCAGAGGGAGTCGCTTCCTTCCTTTACGACTTTTTTCCACAAGTCGCGGGCCTCGTCGAGATTTCCTTCCTGCCTTGACAAATCGCCCATTTTGAACAGAAAGGCGTCCCGGTACTCACCGCCCGAAACCGCGTAACCGGCCCGGTACAATGACATGGCACCTTTCCCGTCCCCTCCCGCGAGTCTTGCGGATGCCATCACCATATACGCATCAGCCTGGAACGGAGAATCGGCCCCGCGTTTTTTGATCTGATCGACAAAGAACGCCATGGCCTTCCCTGCGCCTGCCGTGTTGTGCAGGCTCTCCTCGGCTTTCCCCAGATAATAAAGGCTTTCGGGGCGTTCAATGCGCGCGCCATTTTGCAGGAGACACGACAGAACGGCGACAGTATCCCGCATATTGCCGTTCGTGTAGCAAATCTCTCCAAGCCGCTCGGTCACTCCCCATGCCAGTTCATTCCCGGGGAACTTTCGCAGGAATGCCCTGGCGGCGCCCTCGGCAAGCGATTTCTCTCCAAGGGCCATTGCGTCATCGAGAATCCGGCTGTAAATGAACGGGGCCGAGGCCGCCGCCCATTCACTGTCCGCCAGTTGGGTAAACAGTGTCAGTTCCTGCCGGGTCATTCCCCGCTCGACATAACACTTTGAAATGAACTTGATGAAGCCTTCTTCGCCAAGGCATTTCTCCAGACGATTCATGTTTTTGCCGATCATCGCCAGCAATCCCGAACAGTCATTTTCCGCCTTCAGTTCGTGGAAAAGATCGACAAGCAAATCCTCGTGAATTGATTTTGCTACATTGCTGAAAATTCCGCGTGGGAATTTCTTTTCATATTCGGAAACAGATTCAACCGCAACACTTGGCGTTCGGTATAATGCCTCCAGCAGGGCTGCCTTGAACATGGATTCGTCCTGCAGGACCTGATCCGATGCAGTTGCGCAGATACTCCTGTATTTACCTATCAGCGCCTGACAGGTTACGCTGTTGACATTGAAAAAATCCCTGTCGCACATCCTCATTCTGGCGCTGTTGAAGGCCCTGGTTCGGGGAAAATTGGTCTCAATGTTCCGGTAAATGCAAAGAGCTTCTTTATCGCGTCCCGCGTGCCTGTACATGTCGGCAAGACGAACCAGCAACGACGGCGCGTGATCCGTTCCCGACAAACCGATGACAAGTCTGGCCAAAATCTTTCGTCCCGCTTCTAAATCGCCTTCCCTGGCCAGGCAGTCCGCATAATAAAAAATTGCTGACGGATTCCGTACGATGTACTCCGGACAAAGTTTTTCCCCTTCGCGAAAAAATGAAAGCGCTTCATTGTATTTCTGCATCATGCACAGCGCTTCCCCGAGTCTGAAAAGAGCCATCGCTTTCACTGGGGTTTCCCTGTCGATAAATCGCCGAAAAATCTCTTCGGCCTCCGAGGGTTTTTCCTTGTAGATCGCGGCTTCTCCATTGAGAAACAGCTTCACATCCGGCCCAGGCATCATTTTCCGGAGCAGTATGCCGTCGCTGGGTATGAACGGTACGTCAGGCCTTACCGGCGGTTCGAATTCACGTATCAGCCTTTCCGTACCACTCCATATTTTCTCCCTTCCAGGCGCAACCGGTTCGTGAACATATTGCTTAATACCCGTACCCACATCCAGTGTCACGAGGTTTTGCCGGACCGGCGATATCAGTCTGTAACCGGTATCTTTTCCCTTCATGGCGACAATAACGGTAAAATCGCCGTTCCGTCGGCGAAAAGAAATTTTTTCGATTTTTGAATCGGAATACGACTGCAACTTGCGGAACTGCGACGACAATGTCCCCGGAAAAGTTATGCTTAGTCGATTATCGGACAGGGTCGATAGATAGTAGTCACCTTCCTTTTCCAGTTTGAATGCTATGCGGGTATGGGTCGTACCGGGTTTGACCTCGATTCTGCACATGAAATTCCGTATGTCCGCCAACGCGTTTCGCGCGCAGCAGACACAGAACAAGACGGGAAATACCCTCAAGCAGAACTTCAGCAAAACGGACCGGCAGTTGAATGCCGATTTTACTTGATTTAGGCCGTTGCACATGTATAGGTTCTCCGCACATTCCGTGGCGCGTTATTATCCATTCCGTTACATGGCAAAAGCCGTGCCGCCGGCAAAAGCCATTTGCTCGCGCAGAGCCTTAAAGGAGCAAATAATTCAAAACAGCCATATCGCGTTTTTTGGAATTGGGCGTGTACGGTGAAAGTTGCGTGCAAAAGCGGGATAAACTCGGATTGGAAAATGACATTAGTCGGCAGAAAGAATATTTCGATGTATTACTGAATTCGTGACGCCTGAAGCCGAATGAGTAGAATGCTGATGCAACTTCGCTGACGTTATAGCTTGCAATAGGTTGTTTGCTATGTTCAACGCTGTTTTGCGCCAGGCTGAATTTCAGATTTTGAGCTGTAGGGTACAGAAAGCATTTTTGAATGGAGTCAAATAATTGGTGGTTTGAAGACGTTATTTTGACTGGGTATTACGCCGCATGCAGGAACTTGCCCAACTTCTCGATCAGTTCGTCCGCATCGTAAGGTTTGATGAGTATGCCGCGGGCGCCGTGTTTCACGGCTTTCAGGACGCCGGTCCTGGTCCATTGGCTTGCGGACATGATTATCGGGAGCGAATACCGTTCGCAGACCGCATTAATGCGGTTGCAGATGGAGAACTCCCGCTCATTGCCCCTGCCGATGCCCAGCACCACCGCTTTGACCGGCTGCCGCTCCAGCAGCTCGGCTATGTTCGCGTTGAGCGCCGCGGTTACCGTTGAAAAACCGCGTTCGGCCAGCAACTTCTCGGCTTTTGCCAGTTCCTCGGCATTGTCTTCGATAATAAGAACGGAGCGGTTTTGCGATTCGACGGGGACGCAATCGTCGGTCCGGACATCCCCGGATTCGATCTCATCACCGCTGTCAGCAGTTTCCGCGGTTTGCTGGGGGTCAAACATGTTTGCAAGTTCGAGGGAAATGAGCAGGTCGATGCGGTCCATCTCATGTCCCGTCAGTTCAATATTCGTCCGGCACAGGAGGTACTCGCCATCCGGAACCGGCTTTTCCTCCGTGACTTTGTCGACTTGCGGGATGAATTTCGCGGGCGGCAACTGCTTCAGATGCACCTTCCGGGGCAACGCCGGCTGGAACACCGTATTGAAAGAACCGATTATCTGGTTTGCTATTTCGGAAAAGGCATCTATATCGTCCGCTTCAAGGATAAGGAGCTTCTTCTTTTCCGATATCCTTGCCGGGGGAATGCCAAGCAATATCCCGCTCATGGCAATGGCGTCCCTCAGCGGAAAGACCATATAAAAGCAGCCGGGATAATCTTCCCTCGATTCCACGTCCACCACAAAGGATGAGTCTTCCATATCGCTGAAATACGTCATCTTGTTCGTATTGATGAAATCGGTATCCTGCAGGGTCAGCTCCTGCCCGAGGAGCATGCTGCTTTCCTCGGCCGACTGCCGCAGGGACTGTTTTATCAGTTTTTGCAGTGTATTGAATTCCGTCATAATTAATGTTTTATTCTTTTTTCAGTTTCAGGCTTACTAGAAATTTTTCTTCACCGGTATCGAAGGGAATTATGACACAGTCGCTTTCAGCCATTGAGTTGATAGTGTATTCTTCCCCGGAAATGATTGTGGGGATTGAAATATTCATATCCATCCCGCCCTTGGACAGCACCATTTTCACCTGTCCCCCGAGCATGTTAGCGATCTCGCCCAGCGCGTCGTTCACGTCCTCCTCGGCTTCACCGGCTTCTTCAACTTCCATCCCCAGCATATTCGAAGTTATCTTCAGGGCAAGCGGCCGGGGACAATGGATGGACAGCACACCCGAATACGTCCCTACGAGACCGACCATGCCCGTGATGCTGCAGGAGAATTTCGTAACCGGCTCACGCAGCGGGAAGCTGTCATCAACGTTCATCATCACCATGGTTGAAAAAACTTCTTTTGTCGCATCTATTACGTATTTCGCCATTTCCGCTTCCGTCAGATGCACCGATTCAATTACGGCTTCATTCAAAGTCATAACAGCCCTCCAAGTTTCTGACCGAGCTGGTCGGGAGTGAAAGGCTTTTTGATGCTGTCGCTCGCGCCGCTGGCAATTGCTTCCTTGAGAATATCTTCGCCCCCTTCCGTGGTTATCATCACGATCGGAACGGTTTTGCCGTTTGCCCTTACCTGCTTTATGAATTCCAGACCGTCCATGTTCGGCATATTTATATCCGACAGAATGAGGTCGACACTATTGCCGCCGAGAACGTTCAGCCCTTCAATGCCGTCGCCTGCTTCAAATATCTCATCCACGGCCAGGCCTGCCTGCCGCAAAGAGCGGGAAATAATTTTCCTCATGGTGGACGAATCATCTACTATCAAAATGTTAGGCATTCTTTTTCTTCCCCCTTTACTGTTTTGCTTTTTTTATCCTTAATTTGCCCTGAACCTCAAATCGCTCATCATTCTTCCGATCATTCCAGTTGCGAAGAAAACACGTTCAGCCGTTTTCTTCATGGCTTTACCGTTTTCCGGATGCGAATCCAATAATTCCTGATCCGCCGCGCAATTTCGTATTAACTGATCGAGCAACAGCATGTTGGCCGTATCCACTGCGTCTTCGATCCCCCTGATCGCGTCGCGGTCTATTCTGTTGTCGTTTTCATAATTCATCTTTGAAAATTCTTTCTCTTAAGTAATAATTTGTTTTTTTAAATTCTTATCGCGGTATCCGACAATAACTTTAACCCTTTTTGTTTCAGAGGTGGTGTCTCTTCGGCTGTTCATGTTTATGTGCTGCCGCAATTCAACCCGAAAGGCTGGATTTCGTTTTCTGAAATCAGCAGGCATGAATGGGAATCTTCAAGATAAAAATGGTGCCCAGGTCCTGTATGCTTTCCACTTCAATTATCCCCCCGTGCGCCTCGACGATTGCCTTGCTAATGGCGAGGCCCAGGCCGGTTCCCTTGAAGCCCGAGGCATTGCCCGACCGGAAGTATTTATTGAACACCCTTGATATATCTTTCTCCGGGATGCCAATGCCCGTATCTTTTACTGTAACGTGAAGCATTTCCCCATTCATCCCTGCCTCGACGGAAACCCTGCCGCCTCTGGGGGTGAACTTGATCGCATTTCCCAACAGATTCGCAAAAACCCTTTTCAATTGCTTGCCGTCCATAAAAACTTGAGTTATCGATTCCTCTACGTCAAGATTCAGCTCGATACCGCCATCTTCGGCTTGCAGCATGAAATCACGTCGGCAGCTCTCAAGGATTCCCCCTATATCGGTCAACTTCCTGTCTATACGGATCAACCCGGTTTCCAGGCGATAAATATCAAGCACGTTTTCAAGCATCGAGCCGAGATTGAGGCCGCTGCGTTCTATTTCTTCGATAGAAGACCGGAACTGGTGATCGATGTCGCCGTACAGACCAAGCTTCATGGCCTGCACATGACCCAGCATCACCATAAGCGGCGATTTGAGGTCATGGGTCATCATCGCCACAAATTCCTCCCTCTGCCGCTTTTCCTTTTTTTCAGCCGTTACATCGCGCAGTTCCGTTATTTCTCCCAATATCCATCCATCGGAGTTCCTGACCTCCGTAGATTTAATGATCACTCCTCTTCCCAGGATATTCATTTCCACCGGGCAATCGCGGCAATTTTCGCTCATCGCCTTGTATATCGTTGTCTTTAGAGGAAGCATATCAATACGCTTGCCGATTACCGTTTTTTTGTCTATCTGGAAAATAAGCTCGGCCTTTTTGTTAAGGTATGTCAAAATTCCGGTCCTGTCGGTAAAAATGACGCCAACCGACAAATTATCAACAAGAGTCTCGCTCATCGGCATGGTTTCCATTGCATTGAAGTAGTAAAGATTTTCACCCGTACCGGCAGCTGCAAGAAGTTTAGCCATCACTCTCAATTCCCCTTTGTCCGCTGTTTTCAATTTGGATAAAATGACGTGGACTGATTATTTCGTCGTCAGGCCCGGTAAATTATGGCCGTTTTCAAAGGCTGAATCTCTTTCACTAAATCAAATGTGTTGAGCAATTATCCTGCCAAGCAAATTCAACGTTTTTCTTCCTAAATATAAAACCCCTCCGGCACATTGTGCTTCAATTATTCTATTCGGTGGCTATCCACTCATTCTTTAGCATTTTAATGTAAATATTTAGATTCAGTTTTCAAAACCTGTATGCTATATAAATATGAATGTAATCGTCACGTTCCGGCCATTAAGAGCTTGTTTGCAAATAACGTTTCGAAGGACCGCGCCCGGATTTATGCCGGTTTGGCCTGGACGATTGAGGACAGGTCAAAGACGGCGTGACCTGCGCGCCGTACAACTTTGGCAGGCGGAAGACGGGATGCAGGACCTGCTTGCTTATTTAACGACAAGCTCCAAATTTCCCAGCAGCCGCAGTGGTGTTCGTTCAGCTATCTCAACTTATTCTTTCCGGTCAATATGTTAAACCTTAATAGAAGATTACCTGCCGAATGGGAAGACCAGGACGGGATCATCATTGCCTGGCCTCACGGGTTCAGCGACTGGCGACCTGTTCTATCCCTGGTGGAACCGGTATTTGCCGAAATAACTGCACATGTGAGCAAATTTGAACAGGTTATTGTTGTTGCTCCCGACCCGGATGCGGTGAGACTGGTACTTGAAAGAACATCCGCGGAACAGGACAGGATCAGGATCATTCGACTGGAAACGAACGACACCTGGTCGCGCGACTTCGGGCCGATCACCGTTCTGGAAAACGAGACGCCGCTTCTTCTGGATTTCGGATTCAACGGCTGGGGACTCAAATTCGCGGCGGATAAAGATAACCTAGTAACTTCCCGGCTCCACAAGGCCGGCGTTTTCGGGTCGACACCACTTCTGAAGGCCGATATGGTCCTGGAGGGGGGTAGCATCGAAAGCGACGGGCAGGGTACGATGCTTACCACCGCGCAATGTCTTCTCAGCCCGAACCGGAATCCTCACCTGGACAAAGACGGGATAGAGGCCCGGTTCTCGGAGTATTTCGGGGCAGACCATTTTCTTTGGCTTAACCACGGATTTCTGGCCGGAGACGATACCGATTCACATATAGACACGCTGGCGCGGCTTTGTCCCCACAACACCATTCTGCATATAAAAACCGATGACACCGGTGATGAGCATTATCAGGCATTTCTGAACATGGAAAACGAGCTTCATGCCTTCAGAACAAGGGACGGGTCACGATACCGCATTGAATCTATCCCTTTGCCTTCACCGGTATTTGACGACGACGGAGAAAGACTTCCGGCGACATACGCAAATTTTCTCGTCATTAACGGCGCGGTGCTCGTGCCTACCTACCGGGATAAGGCGGATGGAGCGGCACTCGATATAATACGCGATGTGTACCCGGGGCGTTCTGTTATCGGGGTGGACTGCCTGCCGCTGATACTGCAACACGGATCGCTGCATTGCGTGACAATGCAGGTTCCGAAGGGGGTTCTGACATGAACGTGATAAAGGTTGCGCTCGTGCAGCAAAGCTGCGGAACCGACAAGGGTTCAAACCTGTCAAAGAGTATCGCGCGAATTCGCGAGGCGGCCGGAAAAGGCGCAAATATCGCGGTTCTCCAGGAACTGCACTCAGGACCGTATTTTTGCCAGTCCGAAGACACGGGCAATTTCGACATGGCGGAGACGGTTCCCGGACCGTCGACGGAACTGCTTGGTTCCGTGGCAAGAGAATGCGGCATTGTGCTGGTAGCATCGATTTTCGAAAAACGCGCCCCCGGGCTGTACCACAACACCGCGGTTGTTTTCGAAAAAGACGGGACAATTGCAGGGACTTACAGGAAAATGCATATTCCCGACGACCCCGCCTATTATGAAAAATTCTATTTCACCCCCGGCGACCTGGGCTTCAACCCCGTCACCACTTCGGCGGGAAGGCTCGGCGTGCTGGTCTGCTGGGACCAGTGGTATCCCGAAGCCGCAAGACTCATGGCGCTGGCAGGCGCACAGGTACTCGTCTACCCAACGGCCATTGGATGGGACCCCATGGATAGCGAAGAAGAAAAGCAGCGCCAGCTTGACGCATGGATCACAATCCAGCGGTCCCATGCGGTAGCCAACGGCATTCCGGTGGTCAGCGCCAACAGGGTCGGATTCGAGCCGGCTCCCTCCACGGTCGACAACGGGATACAGTTCTGGGGCAACAGTTTTGTGGCTGGAAGTCAGGGGGAATTCCTGGGACGCGCCTGCACGGACAGGGAAGAGCTTGTTATTGCCGAAATAGATCTCCGAAGAAGCGAAGAGGTGCGCAGGATATGGCCGTTTCTCCGCGACAGGAGGATCGACGCATATCATGACCTCGTGAAACGTTACCGGGATTGAATTATTGAAGGCGGAAGGAGCTCGTTGATTGGTTGATTTGTTAGTTGGTTAGTCTGTTTGTTGATTGGTTGAAAATCGATGGTTGCTTGGAATTTGTTTACCCAACAAACCAATAAACCAACAAACCAACAAACCGATAAACCAACAAACCAACGCAACCGATTAAACAGCTTTGCTCTTGCATTATTTTTAGCCTCACTATATTATTCTGTTTACATTATATTTGTGCTGTAAAATCCATTCCGAAGGAGAAGCGATGAAAGTTATTGTCACCGAACAGTTAGCCCACGAAGGACTCTTGATTCTGGAAAAAGATCCGCGCATCGAGGTCGATGTACGTCTGGGGTTGTCTAAAGACGAGCTTTTGTCGGCCATTGTCGATTATGATGCGATCGTTACCAGAAGCGCAACCAAGGTTGACAAGGATGTTCTGGAAGCCGGGAAAAAACTGAAGCTGGTCGCCAGGGCTGGCGTCGGAATCGACAGCGTCGATGTCGAGTATGCAAGCGCCAAGGGTGTCATTGTCCTTAACGCTCCCTTCGGCAACACGAACAGCGTCGCCGAACATACATTCGCTCTGCTGCTTTCGCTTTGCCGCAATATACCGAAAGCCGACACCAGCCTTAAAAAAGGCGAATGGAAACGTTCCGCCTTGATGGGCACCGAGCTGAAGGGCAAGACAGTCGGTGTCATAGGCCTCAGCAAGGTGGGTGGACGTGTCGCTTCCCGTTTCAAGGCGTTCGAAAGCGAGGTAATCGGCTGCGATCCGTTCATTTCCGAAAAAAGGGCGCAAGATCTCGGTGTACGACTGGTTTCCCACGAAGAGATTTTCAGGACTGCCGATATTATTACCCTTCACATACCGAAAACCAAAGAGACAGCCAACCTCATCGGTGAAAAAGAGTTCGCCATGATGAAAGACGGCGTCATCATCGTCAATACCGCCAGGGGTGGCATCATTGATGAAGCCGCCCTGCTCAAGGCACTTGAGAGCGGCAAGGTCGGAGGCGCCGCAATTGACGTCTGGACTGAAGAGCCGCCCAAATCCGATCTCCTGAAAACGCTGATTTCCCATGAGCGCGTTGTTTCCGTTCCGCATCTGGGCGCTTCCACCAGGGAAGCACAAATCAATGTCGCCGTCGACGTAGCCCGGGAAATCATACGCTACCTTGACGAGCAGCCTCTCGAAAATGCAGTAAATATTCCCAAATTCGATCTGAGCCTCATGGAGCAGATGCGTCCTTTTCTCAAGCTTGCAAATATTATGGGTGAATTCGTCACCCAGCTCATCGACGCGAATATAAACAAGGTTACCTTTTCCTATGAGGGCGCAATCGCGGATAACGACACGACGCCGATTACCGTGTGCGGGCTCGCATCCCTGCTCAGGCGCAAAGTGGAGCAGGATGTCAATATGGTCAATGCCAAAATCGTGGCGGGCAACATGGGAATCGTCGTGGAAGAACAAAAAACTCCCAAACCCGGAGCATTCTCGAGCATGGTTACCATTACCATAGAAGGCCCGGACGAGAAACGGACCATTTCCGGCACACAGTTCGAAGGAATTCCGAGAATAGTTAAATTGCGCGATTTCCAGATGGATTTCACGCCGGAGGAATATATGATGTTGCTTTCCTATCAGGACAGGCCCGGTATGATCGGTAAAATAGGCATGATCATGGGGCAGCATGACATAAACATCGCTTCGATGAATCTCGGCCGCAGGGAGAAAAAAGGAGAAGCGATGGTAATCCTGTCGCTGGACTCCCCGGTGCCCTCTTCGGTTGTCAACGAAATCAGGCAGGCAACGAAGGCAACATTCGCAAAGCCGCTGCATCTGGCTACCGCCAAGGCGAGCTAGTTTCCACCTCCGCATAAAAAAAGAGGCGTAGTATTCTGCGCCTCTTTTTTTAATCAGCTGGAATTTCAGAAATCAGCCGGTTCCGCCTGATGAAAACCCCGGAAGAAGTTTGTCATAGGTGGCCATAAGGTTTTCAGGCATCACGCGAACATCGGCAATAACGGTCATGTAATTTGTATCTCCGACCCACCTGGGCACGATATGCACATGGACATGGTCATCAACACCCGCCCCCGCCGCTTTCCCGAGATTAATTCCGATATTGAACCCCTGGGGGAAAAATTTCTCGTTCAACACCCTGCAGCATAAAGTTACGTTGGAGAACAAATCCAGCATTTCCTCACTGTTAAGCTTTTCCAGGTTTGAGACATGACTGTACGGGGATACGAGCAAATGTCCGTTGCAGTATGGATAACGGTTCATCATGACAAATGAGTTTCCGGATCTGTGAAGCACGAGATTTTCCCTGTCTTTGTCCTTTTCATCCCGCAGACAGAATATGCATCCCTCGACTTTTTGATTCAGAATATATTCCATCCTCCATGGAGCCCATAATCTTTCCATACAGACCTTCTTACTTTACGCTTTCAAGATTGAATTCGACATCGTCGATGTCCGAAAAATCCGGAAGATCACCGGAACCGTGCAGTCTGGCAATTTTTCCGGCAGTTTCGCGAAAACCGGGATCCTCCGTGAAAACTTCGCGGAAAACGCGCAACGCGTCTTCTTTGCGACCCGAATCCTCGTAAAGAAGCCCAAGTTCATATTTGAGGTTCAGCGACTTCTCGGGCGCCTTTTTGAAGATGTCTATTCCGTCTGTAAGGACTTCTTCCGCCTGCTGTATGTTTCCCATCTCTTTCAGGCAAATACCCTGCAGGATAAGACAATCAACTGTCCTCAGCGGATTGGCCGAGGCGGCGGTGAATTCTTTCATTGCCTCGTCGTATAAACCCATTTCCTTGTACGCTATGCCGAGATTGAATCGTGTTTCTGCGTCATCCTTGTCGAACGGCTCTTCCAATTCGATTTCATGTCCGCCGAAGTCGCTTTCCCGTACGATTTCTTCTGCAACCGGTATCTCGCTTTCGACCGATTGCGTTTCATGCATTTCACCCCTGCTCTCTTCAACGTCGGTTTCCAGCGAAAGATCCATGGACAGCCAATCCCCGACCTGCTCGCTCTCCTCGACTTCCAGAACCGGTTCCAGTTCAGCAACTTCTTTCGCTTCTTCAGTCTCTTCGGGTTCCTCGAATTCAACTTCAAAAAGGGATTCATCCAGCTCTAGATTCAATGAATCCGAAACCTGGTCCGGTTTTGCCGGTTCTTCCTCAAGTCTTTTGGCGGCAAAATCCTGTTCGGTAAGCTCGCTGCTTCCCGTGCTCGGACATGCCAAACCCGTTTCCGTGAAATCATGGGAAATCTCCGCATCCTCAATATCCAGCGCGTACCCTTGCGATGTGTCCTCAGGTTCATCGGGAGAGACTGACAAATCCAATCCTTCATCCCATGGGAAATCCATTTCCATACCGGCGGAAACATCAACAGCTGATGAGGCATCTTCAACGTGGTCACCGGCATCCCCGGTTGTCCCGGAATCCTGCTCCGAACCATCGCCGGACAAGATTTTCAGACTCACCCTGGCATCCGCCAGCTTTGCATGATCACCGGTTGCCTCGTATAGTTTTTTCAAACCTTCAAG
The DNA here is from genome assembly GCA_035686205.1 of Geobacteraceae bacterium. Lineage (GTDB taxonomy): Bacteria > Desulfobacterota > Desulfuromonadia > Geobacterales > Geobacteraceae > CAIWTU01. Next base: position 30,285 of record DASRZQ010000043.1, on the reverse strand, counting down.
AATCCTTGTATCGTATGGCGCCTGGCTCTGCAAATCCGTATAAGACTTCTCAAGGGAACCGTACAGCCCGGCGGCAATCAGGTCGGAGGCATAAAGGTCGATAATTTTCAGGCTTTCTTCCAGGTCGCCATCTTCAACGGCGCATTCGACCAATCCTTCCTTCGCTGCCGCGTCATCGGGAAAAAAGTGCAGCAGTTTTTCACAAGCGAGTTTCCTGCCCGGTGCGTCGTTGTTCTTTTTGCAGGCTTCCGCATAAAGAGACAGAACTTTATGGTTTTCTTCGTTATCATCAAGCATTTGCTTAAGCTTTGGGATAACATTTGCAACCATCCCGTTCTTTATCTGCTCTTCAAGAAGATCGAGAACAAATTCGTTCTTATCCGGGAAAAGGGTCTGGATCCTGTTGCAAACCTTGTCGAAAGCCGCTTCGTTCCCGCTGTTTTTAATCAACAGGGCTGCGCGCGTGTACTCCTGATATGCTTCATCGGGATGTCCGGCCTTCATACGGGTTTCAGCCAGTTTAAGCCGTATATCAATATTTTCGGGATCAGCGGCATGCATTTTTTCCAGAATCTTACATGCTTCCGCCGTATTCCCCTGGTTTTCATAAAAATCAAAAACGCATTTATACTCGGAAAGCGCATTGCCGATCAGTCCCTGCTTTTCATTCAGGGCAGCTAGGGTAAGTGAGATATCTATATTCCGACTGTCAAGTTTCTGAATCTGTTTGTAAACCGCAATGGCTTTCAGGTTGAATCCGTTGTCCTCATAGAACCTGGCGATGGTCTCATATTCCTTGACCGCCTCATCGTTGCGGTTACATCTGGCCAGGAGTTCCGCCAGTTTCTGCCGATGCCGGACATCTTTCGGGTCCATGGCCACAATTTGTTCATAATCCTTGATGGCCCTGTCCAACAACCCTTTCTGTATCCACTTTTGCGCGCTGTTCAGATGTTTTTCTTTTTGGGATGCCAAGGTACACCTTTTAAAAATATTTTTGATTTAATTAAACACCCTGTCAATACCAGGCAAATCGGAGAGTTTTTGCCCTTTTCTTTTTATCACTATTAAGTGGCCAAGTCAACGGTGCGATTTTACTGGAAAAATAATTCACAAATGCAAAAACCGCATCAATAAAACAAAGACTAATTAAAACATCTCACAAAAATATGCTTTATTATTGGATATGCCGGATAAATTATACCTTCTCCGCGAGTTTGAGCAATTGTTGATATTCTTCCCCGCTCATTTTCCGGTCACGATACACAATACCGCAATACAGGTCGGCAAACTGGCGGACCGCATCTTTATCAATTATTTTAACAATTTCCTGGAGCCCGGTTCCGGGCGCGACAGGCACGTCAGGATATTTTTTCCTGACTTTTCCCAGGAAATTTCGCAGGACTTTTTCCTCTTTTGAAAGATATCGGTATTTTTTCCTTATGGTTAAATATAAAATGAATAACAAAACCGGAATCGAAAAAATTGAGAGATTTTTCATACTCAATTTGAGATTGATTTTTTTAACCTCATCATTGGTTATTCTCAGCAACCGGAACTGCTTATCCAGATCATAGCTGATTACCGCCCTGTTCCAGTAATAACCCATCGAATCAATTATGAGCCGGATGTCCCAAAAAACACTCTTACCGGAATGCTTTTCTTTGGATGCAAAATTAGAGGAAAATGCGGTTGGATCGACTGTCACCCATCCCGTGCCATCGATGAAAGCTTCTACCCATACGTGCGCCATATCTTCGGTAACGAGGTAATAACCGCCGATATTATTGTATTCTCCACCGTAGTAGCCGCCCACCAGACGTGATGGAATGCCCATCAGCCGCAAAAGAACCGCGAATGAGTGCGCGAAAAATTCACAATTCCCTGACTTTTCCGAAAAAAGGAAAGCATCAACCGGGTCTTCTGCTACGCGCAGATTTTTTGTTGAATATGAAAAATTCCCGGTAATGAAATACTTTTCCAGAAGCTGCAATTTTTCCGCATCAGTTCCGCCTTTTCCTGATATCTTGCCGGCAAGCGAAATCGCCCTCGAAGACACTTGTGGGGGGATACGCAGATAGTACGTCCTGTCTATCCCTTCACGCACTTTGATAGTGCCCGTCAGGACCGATGTGGAAATATATTTCAGCCGCTCCTGTCGCAAATCTTTCCCTACAAAGACGCAATCACTCTTTTTTTCGGTTTTTACCCCGCTGATTCCCACAGGCACATTCAGGGCAATTACATATCGGTCCATGCCCGGCTCGGGATAAATCGTCTGCTGCACCACTTCGCCCTTCGCCGCAAAGTCGTTTTCTTTCGGTTCCATCCCGGACCTGACCCATTTGTTGCCCTGGATGGAGTTCATTACAATTCCGCGCCAGTACAGGTTTTTATCGGCAAGTTTCGGGCTCTCCGCCCTGAACACGACTTTCTTCACCACATCCACGCTCGCGGATGATCCCGGTTCCATGCTTTCGCTGAAACCGGCAGTTTTCCGGTCCGAACTGTTCATAAAATTCCAGATAGGGTACTCGGTTCTCGGTATCACAACGAAGAATATTATCATCAGCGGGAAAGCCAATGCCGGCATGGCCACGGCAACCGCGAGCAGCTTCTTCAATACCTGCGAGGAAACCGCTTGTTCCGAATCCGATGCCCCGAATGAAGTAATCACCAGGAAAACGGCTATGAATATCATGAAAAACACAAGGTAAAAGAGAAAAGTCATGCTCAGGTCGAGAAGCGAAGAGCCAGCCAGGGCGAAAAGCGACAAGACCACGATCTGCAGGCAGTTCCGCTCGCTTTTGTCGCCCAGGAGTCTTGCCGAAAGCAGCATCAGAAGAATGTTCAGTGCAGGAACTACAATGTTCGAGCCGCTGAAGCCGAAGGAAAAATAGAGAAAAAACAAAACGGATATAATAGTCAGATATGAATTTTTGACGTGGTACCGGTTTTTGATGTCAAAAAAAATGCCGGCGCCGAAAGCCGGGACAAACAGAAAACGAGCGAGAGCATCCACGTGGAGGATGACCGGGATCGCTCCGAGCAGGCTTATGCAGTATATCAGGATTGTATAGACAGACTTAATTTTTACCATATAAAGCCAGCTCGGTCAGTAGCGCCAGTCTGTGGGTCCTTGACATGTCCGGTCTGACTAGTGTCCGGCCAGCTTTCAGTCCCACCGGCCGGTTCCTGCGTATAAACATGTTCACCAGAAAAGCGCCGCATGAAAGCGCCTTTTCCAGATCACCGCCGGGAAGATCGTCGACATCAATTATGAGAGGCTGGTTCAAGCCGGTCGACATCTCCTTGACCTTTAAATCTTCATATTTGGCCGAAATGCGCCAGTGGACAAGCTTGAGCGGCTCGTTTCCGGTATAATCGATTATTCTCAGCAAATCGCCGTCCACCCCCTTCGCGCGGGCATTCGCCACGCCATGCATCCCTTTGTCATCCGGAACGGCTGACATCGAGCAGGCAACAGGCGCGGGAAATACTACCAAATTCCCGTCCAGGTAATATTTTTTGCTTCTCACAAAGAAATTTATCGGAAAACGGGACTCAATCCGCAATTCACCGGGAGCCTGCCGCCCCCTGCCCCGGAAGCGGCACAGCATCGAACACGTCTCGCCGGCCTTCCGCGATATCATGGTAAAATCGCAATCTGCATCAAATACCCTCACCTTGATCAGAAATGACGGCATAACGTTTTTGCGGTTTTCAACACGTATGGTAACCAGTGTGTCAAGTCCGCTGTATATCTCGTCAGGAAGCTCGATATGCGGTTCGTTCCCCTTGATGTTCAACCATCCGAAAATTCCGGACACCGCCATGAAACCGAGAAGCGCTGAGACAACCAGAAACAGCAGGTTGTTTCCCGTATTGACCGCCGCAAAACCGATGAAAAGCGTAAGGACAATGTACAGCGTCCCGGCCTTCGTTAATTTTAAACCATGGGAACCGGGATTTTTTGCAATATGGACTTTAATATTTCCTCCTTGTCCAATTCCCCGTTTTCGAGCTTCAACACCAGACGGTGTGCGCCGACTGCCACTGAAATCTCCTTCACGTCCTCCGGGATAACGTAATCTCTGCCGTCTAGGTATGCATGGGCCCTTGCCGCGTCGGCCAGGTTGATTCCGCCCCTTGTGGAAATTCCCGACAGTGTCAGGGGGTGGTTTCGGGATTCACGCACCAGTTGATAGATATAATCGATGACCTTGTCGGAAAAATATATCCCGTTTTTCACGAACTTCCCCGCATCAAGGATATCGTCACGGGCAAGAAGCACCCGCATGTTCCTTATTTCATCCCGAATGCTCCCGCCTTTAATTATCGCCTTTTCTATGCCCTCCGGCGGATACCCCACCCCCGTCCGGATAAGAAACCTATCCATCTGGGATTCGGGCAAAGGATACGTTCCCACCTGTTCCATGGGGTTCTGGGTGGCAATGACGAGAAAAGGATCAGGAAGAGCATATGTAGCGCCGTCTACGGTTACTTTTCTTTCCTCCATTGCCTCCAGCAGTGCGCTCTGCGTCTTCGGCATGGCCCGGTTTATCTCGTCCACCAGGACGATATTATTGAATATCGGCCCTTTAATGAATTTAAAAGCGTTTTCTTCCCTGTTGAAAATTGAAAGACCCGTAATATCAGACGGCATAAGATCGCTTGTGCACTGGATCCTCCCGAAAGACAGCCCCAGCGCGCCGGAAAGGGCAAGAGCCAGCGTGGTTTTTCCCAGACCCGGAATATCCTCCAGAAGGATATGTCCTCCGGACAGCAGTGCGATCATCGACAAACGTATGGCCTTCACCTTGCCTTGAAGGTACCTCGACGTGAGATTATCGATGACTTTGAGTATTTCTTCCCGTTTCGGCAAATTCATGTATCGGCCTTTCGAATTGCACAGGTTTTTGCCGAATTGTACCACACACGCTTTTCCGGCTGCACGGTTTTTTCATTCATGGAAACGCATTGCTAATTAAAATATCGCTCTTTTCACGGATTTTTTGAACCTTAAGTCAGTGCGCCGCCAACTTTTCATTTTCTGGAGAAATCACCTTCGGGATTGTTCTGCCGTAGATAACGTCTTCGTCAATCGTAACCTCTCCTGTCAGCTTTTTGGATGGTATCTCGAACATCAGGTCCAGCATCGATTTTTCAACGAGAGTTCTCAGACCCCTTGCGCCCGTATTCCGTTTCAATGCTTCGCGCGCAATCGCAGTCAATGCCCCGTCGGTAAAATGCAGATTGACCCCCTCCAGGGAAAACAGCCTCTGGTATTGTTTCACAAGCGCGTTTTTCGGTTCCTTGAGTATCCTGACCAGTGCTTCCTCATCGAGTTGACTCAAAACCGCCATGATCGGAAGCCTGCCTATGAATTCCGGAATCAGGCCGAAGCGCAGCAGGTCGGACGTGGATATTTCCTCGATGAATTCCTCCACATCATCTCCGGTCGAAGATACATTGAAACCGACGGTCGATGCCTTAAGCCGCCTCTTGACGATGTGTTCAAGCCCCGCGAACGCACCGCCGCAAATAAAAAGGATGTTTGTGGTGTCAACCTTGATGAACTCCTGCTCGGGATGTTTTCTGCCGCCTTTGGGAGGCACATTGACAACCGTCCCCTCCATGATTTTCAGAAGCGCCTGCTGCACGCCCTCCCCCGAAACGTCTCTGGCGATGGAAGCCGAATCGGATTTCCGCGAAATTTTATCAACTTCGTCCAGGTAGATAATTCCCCTCTGCGCCTTTGCCACATCGAATTCGCAGGCCTGTAAAAGGCTCAGGACGATGTTTTCGACATCTTCGCCAACATAACCCGCCTCCGTCAGCTTGGTCGCGTCAACGATAGTGAACGGGACCTTCAGAATTCGCGCAAGTGTCTGCGCCAGCAAAGTCTTTCCCGATCCGGTCGGTCCGATCAGAAGCACGTTGCTCTTCTGTATTTCAATGTCGCCCGGTTCGCCCGCTGCCTCGATCCTGCGGTAATGGTTGTAAACCGCAACGGAAAGGACCTTCTTGGCATGCTCCTGGCCGATGACATATTCATCCAGCACGTTCATGATTTCCAGGGGTGTAGGCAGGCTCATTCCGAATCCGTGTTTATGGGCCGGAACACCGTGCCTTTTTCTTTCCGCGATTATATCATTGCAGACACCGACGCAGTCTTCGCAAATATAAGCCATCGCGCCGGCAATGAGATGATCCAGTTCATCCAGGCTTCTGCCGCAAAAGGCGCATGACTGGCCTTTCGATATTTCGCTCAGATTACTCATGTTAAATCCTCCTCAGTGGGATCCTGGAGAGCCTTTCAGCCTTCGGAAAACGTTCTCGTCATTTTTTCTGATTGGAATCAATTTCCCGCTTCCATCAAAACTCTCTCCCCTTCAAGGGGAGGGTCGGGGTGGGGATGGGCATCTCGGTATCAAAGTATCCCATCCCCCACCTCGCCTCCCCCTTGAAGGGGGAGGAATATTTTTTGCGGGAGATTAGTATTACTCAGATTATTTTTTGAGTTTAGCATTTCTCTGCCCCTTGAAAAAATGATTTGAATTTTGAAAATATGCAAATCCATACGTTAGCTTATTCCTTATATGCGTATATTAACATGTATCTGAAAGAATCGCATTAACAACACCTTCATGATGATTCTCCTGAATCCGCAAGGATGAAACCATAACGAGCAGAAAAACACGGTCAACCGCCGCAAGTACAGTTACATGCCGACTCCCTCCGGTGAATTTCGCCGCAATTGTGATCCGGACAAACCAGTCCGGAACAGAGCATTCCAATTGAATGAAGGCCATTATGCTCATGGTTTCAGTTTACTATTCGTCCGAATCGTTAACCTCCATCTGCATATCAGGTTGACAACTGAATACCTCTATGCTACTTGATTATGCACGGAGGATAACATGCAATTTTCATTTGCTGACGTTGCCGATCGAGTCCTTGACGGTGGTTTCATAACAGCCGATGAGGCGCTTGAAATCCTGAAGGTCCCTGATTGCGATACTTTTGATTTGCTTTCGCATGCAAACAGGCTGAGGAGACATTATTTCGGCAACAGCGTCCATCTCTGCTCCATAATAAACGCAAAATCCGGACTCTGCGGAGAAGACTGTGCATTCTGCGCCCAGTCAGTCCATCACCGGACCGATACGCCGGTCTACCAGCTGGTAGACACCGAGGAAATAGTCAACGCTGCCCGGAACGCCGAAAAAGAGGGCTCCGGTTGCTTCGGCATTGTTACCAGCGGCGCTTCACTTGAAGAGGGTCCCGAACTGGAGCGCATCTGCTCCGCGATCACCAGGATTGCCAACGGGACGAATATCCGCCCGGCTTGTTCTCTTGGCATTATAGGCCGCAAAACGGCGGAGGCTCTCAAAAAGTCCGGAATGAGAAAATATCACCATAACCTGGAAACCGCCCGGAGCTTCTTTCCCAATGTGTGCACCACCCACGATTACGAAGATGACGTTAATACCGTCAAAGCAGTCAAAAAGGCCGGACTTGAAGTCTGTTGCGGCGGGATATTCGGTCTTGGCGAATCAGCCGGGCAGAGGGTCGAGTTCGCCCTCACCCTCAGGGAGCTTGACGTGGACTCGGTACCCATCAATTTTCTCAACCCCGTCCCGGGGACAAGGCTTGCCGGAGCCGACTTCCTGATGCCCATGGATTGTCTGAGAATCATTGCCATGTTTCGTTTTGTCCTTCCCGACAAGCAGATATCGGTATGCGGCGGCCGTGAAAAAAACCTTCGGGACCTTCAGTCACTGATGTTTTTTGCCGGTGCGAGCGGGACAATGATCGGAAACTACCTCACCACCACCGGGAGGGCGCCCGAACACGACCGGCAAATGCTCGAAGACCTCGGGCTGAGTGTCCGCAAATCATGACGGCTGGAGGGGTTTTCATAACCGGCACGGACACGGGGGTCGGCAAGACAGTCGTTACGGCCGTTCTGGCAAAGCTCCTGCGCGACAGGGGATTTAAGGCGGGCGTAATGAAGCCTGTTACAAGCGGCTGCGCGGTTGCTGGCGGAAAACTGATCTCCGAAGATGCGGAGCTTCTCAAATGGGCATCAGCAACCCGGTCACCGGATGCCGACATTGCTCCATACCTGCTCAGGGAACCCCTCGCCCCTTCCGTCTCGGCCGCCATTGACGGGGTAAATATTCAGTTCGACGCGATTCTTCATTCTTTCCTGCGTTTGACCGCAGCCAATGATTTCGTGCTGGTGGAGGGGGCGGGCGGCCTGATGGTCCCCCTGACGGAAAACCGGCTCGTTTCCGACCTGATACGGGTTCTTGATCTTCCGTTGATTATCGTGGCGCGGCCAAACCTGGGAACCGTAAATCACACCCTCATGACATGTTTCTGTGCAAAGCGGATGGATATCGAAGTTAAAGGCATCATCATTGGCAATTATCCCGAGAATCCCGGAACCGCCGAGGTTTATGCCGCAAGCATGATCGAGGAATTTTCAGGAGTTCCGGTTCTCGGAGTCTTTCCGCATATCGAAAGTGAAAACCAGAAGATGCAGGTGGAAGGCATCATCGGACAAATGAATGCGTCTTCCGCGGAAAAGATCATTAGTCTTGCGTTTGCAGTCCGCTGACCTCGGCAATCCGGAAAAATCCTGCCCGTCATTCATCTGAAATTATCCGTTGTCCCTGTCGAAATTGAATTTGCCGAATTGGAGGTATCCAGAATTGTCGGAATTAAATACAAGCACCTTGCGGGAATATGACCGCAAATACGTTTGGCATCCGTTTACCCAGATGCTGGAATGGGAATCCCATGAGCCGATTGTCATTGAGCGGGGAGTTGGTTCATACCTTATCGATACCGAAGGCAACAGGTACCTGGACGGTGTGGCTTCTATCTGGGCCAATGTACACGGCCACTGCAAGGAGGAAATCAACACCGCCGTCAAGAACCAGATTGACCGGCTTGAACATTCCACGCTCCTCGGTCTGGCCAACGACAAATCGGCAATACTTGCCAAAAGACTGGTTGATATTGCCCCAGCGGGTCTCAGCAAGGTTTTCTATTCCGATAACGGCTCCACCGCCGTGGAAATAGGCATCAAAATGGCCTTCCAGTATCATCAGCACAAAGGCGGGAAAAATGCTTCCAAAACCAGGTTCATAACCTTCAGGAACGCCTATCACGGGGACACAATCGGCGCTGTGAGCGTCGGCGGCATCGATATCTTTCACGCGGCATTCCGCCCTCTTCTCTTTCCGACCATCCATGCGCCGTCGCCATATTGTTACAGGTGTGAACTCGGAGGGAACGGCAATCATGAAACATGCGGTTATCTCTGCCTCCGGGAACTGGAAAAACTGATGTCGGAGCATGCCCACGAGACAGCCGGTCTCGTCATCGAACCTGTAGTCCAGGCCGCCGGGGGTATTATCGTCCAGCCTCCCGGTTTCGTCCGCGGGGTTCGAGAGCTTTGCGACAGGTACGGCATATTGATGATTGCCGATGAAGTCGCCGTAGGCTTCGGCAGAACCGGCAGCATGTTCGCCTGCGCCGGGGAAGGCGTCACGCCCGACATCATGGCACTTTCGAAAGGGCTCACCGCGGGATATCTGCCGATGGCGGTCACCATGACCACCAAAGAGGTTTACAGTGCCTTTCTCGGCGATTACTCCGAACTCAAAACTTTTTTCCACGGCCATACTTTCACTGGCAACCCGATAGCCTGCGCCGCCGCACTCGCCAGTCTCGACCTGTTCGAAAAGGAACGCCTTCTGGAAAAGCTCCCTGCCGGAATCACCTATATAAAAGAACGGCTGGATGTCATTTCGCACATGAAACATGTCGGCAATGTGCGTCAGGCCGGAATGATCGGCGGAATCGAGCTGGTAAAAGACAAGGATACTAAAGAGCCTTTCCCCTGGGAAGACAGAATTGGCGTCAAGGTATGCCTCGAAGCGGCTAAACGCGGTGTTTTCCTGCGTCCGCTCGGCAATGTCATTGTCATATTCCCGCCGCTTTCCATAACCATTGAAGAGCTGAATATCCTGATGGACTGCATTGAAGCTTCCATCAGGGAAATAACCGGATAGGACCCGTCATTTTATAGGCACCGCTTGTTACACGGCTCCGGTTCGCGGAATTGTTTTTGATATTGACTTTCATTTACTTAGTTGTAAGATAAGGAAAAGGCAAGTCGTACCTACTTCCCGAGGGAAGGGGGAATATGTTATGTTTGGTAAAAAATCACATAAGAAGATATGCGAGGTCTCCAATGTGAAACAGGCAAGGTCCATGTCGGTCGAATCGCGTTTCAGCTGCGCTAAATGCGGCGCCAAATCCCATGACTCATCTTATCTCTGTGAACCGGTCTCGCTTTCCGGCCAATCCTCAATGGGCAGCCGATAAGGGCTGATATTTAACCTGCAAAAAAAGGGCCTCGTATTGGAGGCCCTTTTCATAATGCACTTTTAAATCATAAGCAAATTGAATAACTATTACCCGCAAGACATTCCGTGAAACATGTATGTCCGCTCTACTCTTTCGGCTGATCTTCGTTGGTATTCTTAAAGGTCTTGTCGATAGCCTCGTTGTGTTCGTCATTTTTGTTGAGCGTATTATCGACGTTTTTTCTTATGGCTTTTCCGTCATATCCCGCGGCTGAAGCAGCTTCAAGCTTCTTTGTCTCGGGGCGGCCCTGATATTTTCCTTCGCTTTGCTGGCCGGAAGAGTTGCATCCCGCAAGAAATAAAAATGCCGTACAAGTAATCAGAACCGTATTTTTCATGAGATTGCCCTTTCCGCACATTTCGTTAGCACCTTTAATGTCGATAAAACCTGCGCCCCTTTGACGCTTTCGGCCGCCCATACATGCCAGCCGTAATTGTCTGTTTTTTAATTATGACTTTCCGCCTATGCTTATACCATGACAAAACCGGAATGACAATTAATCATTAATAACTATTCGTATTCATCCAACCTCCCAACATGCAAAAGTATAAAGGCCTTTCCCCAAATCCCCTCCAGACCCGGTGCCCAGGCGGTTCCAACCAGTTATTTTCCCAGCTTTTTCAAAATCTCCCGCATACGGGGGTTGTTGCGAAGCTTCTTCATCCGGGGATCATTTTCGATGAAATTCATATCCATGAATATAACCGCATTCATAGCAGCAGGGTCGTTCAGGACCGCCTGCATTTCCGGATCGTTCCGCAAAATTGTAATCAGCTCCATAATCTCTTTTTCTTCCGCAATCTTCTCACGCTGATTATTGGCAACCGCTTTTTCTTCGATAATATTCTGATCCGGGAACGTTCCGGACGTGGTTTCCGTTACGCAACCTGATAAGCAAAAAAAACAAAAAAATAAGATTGAAACATAAACCGTATTTTTTATTCCAATCCCATTATACAAACTGTCATTTAATTTAGACATGTAATCAATGACCATCAAATGCCCCCGTTGATCTCCCGCAGAAACAGAATCCGTGCTCATACGCGTTCCGCAATCTATTCCGGTCGCTCTGACTTTTTGATCGCTGTTTTAAAAGGACCTTATATTTTACCAGAACCTGCGTTTTTTATACGAAATAATCGTAATAATGATGTACTCAGGTCATAAAAGTGAATTTTCTTGATGTGATGATACAATAATTAAAGACTGCACGCATGAATACCGACAGACCCAATCTTTCCGGGAGTCTTAAATGCACCAGAACGTAATCATTGCTATTTCGAGACAGCTCGGCAGCGGCGGATCGCTGATCGGCAGGCAGGTGGCCGACAGGCTCGGAGTCAAGTACATAGACCGGGAAATACTTCATCAGGCCGCCGAACTGCTCCATGAAAGCGAAAACATTCTTTCCGAAAGGGAAGAAAGACTCTCCAGTTTCTGGGAACGGGTTGCGCGGGCTTTCTGTTACGGTGTGCCCGAGGCCGGGTATGTCCCCCCGCCACTGCGTCCGATACCGGACGGGGAACTGTTTTTCGCCGAGTCGACTATCATAAGGAAGCTTACAGAGAATTGCAGCGCGGTGCTTGTCGGACGCGCCGGGTTTTACGTTCTTAGAGACAAGCCTAATCTGGCAAGCGTCCTTCTCCACGCTCCCAGCGAAATCCGGATCAGGCGCGTAATGGAGTTGTATTCCATCGATGATGCCTTGCAGGCCGCCGAGATTGTTGACGACGCGGACCAGCAACGCGCGAAATTCGTGAAAGTCATGACCGGCGCGGACTGGACCGATGCCAGGAATTACCACCTGTGCATCAATACCGCAAAAACCGGATTCGACAAGGCAACGGAAATGATCATGAGCCTTGCGGAAAAGACGAGGAAGAATTCATCCCCATAAAAAAGGGCTGGAACACGGATCGCCCTTTGCCGGGAAATATTTATACTTCAAGCGCGCCAATCAGCTCCTTTACGTCCGCGATACGGTTTTCAACGAGGTAGCGTTCCATATCCGACGCAATCTTTTCAGCAATGCCGGGTGTGATGAAATTCGCGGTGCCGACCTGCACGGCCGCGGCACCCGCCAGCATGAACTCCAGGACGTCCGAGGCCTTTGTGATTCCGCCTATCCCGATGATCGGAATATCCACCGCCCCAGCCACCTGCCATACCATTCTCAGGGCAATGGGTTTCAGGGCGGGGCCTGAAAATCCTCCCGTCACGTTGGCAAGGACTGGCCTGCGCTTTTGCAGATCAATGGCCATTCCCGTCAGGGTGTTAATGAGCGAAAGCGCGTCAGCTTCAGCTTCGGCGCAGGCATGAGCCATTTCAACTATATCAGTGACATTTGGCGAGAGTTTCACGATCAACGGCTTGATGGTAGATCCCCGCACTGCCTTGACCACCGAATGCGCAGCTATCGGATCGACACCGAAGGCGATCCCGCCGTGCCTGACATTTGGACAGGAAATATTCATCTCCATCGCCGCGACCTCGGGTATCGCGTCCAGCCTTTCCGCCATTTCAGCGTATTCATCTTCCGTATTGCCGAAAAAATTGACAATGACCGGTGTGTCGACGGTTCGCAGAAAAGGCAGTTTCGACTCGATAAAGGCTTCGATTCCCACATTCTGCAGCCCTATGGCATTCAGCATGCCGCCGGGGGTTTCCACAATACGGGGCATCGGGTTGCCTGCCTTCGGTTTGAGCGAAAGTCCCTTTGTGACTATGGCGCCGATGCGTTCAAGATTCAAGTACTTCGAATACTCTTCTCCATAGCCGAATGTCCCCGAAGCGGTCATTATCGGGTTGCGCATTTTAATTCCGGCTATTTCCACAGAAAGATCAGGTTTTTTCATATTATCTCGCATTCCTAGTCCCAGAGAATTTCCCGCGAGTCGAATACCGGCCCGTCCTTGCAGACGCAGCGATAGTCCGGTGTTTCTTCCGTGTGCCCGCTCCCCTTTGTCACGCAGCCGAGACAAGCGCCCATCCCGCAGGCCATGTTCGACTCCAGTGAAACCTGGCAGAGTATGTTTCGCCGAGCCGCCATGGCCGCCGTTGCCCTGAGCATCGGGCCGGGACCGCAGGCAAAGATCGACCGGCGGTTGTCGTTTTTCATCAGGTGTCGTTCCAGAACCTCCGTAACCAGGCCCATTGTGCCTAGAGTGCCGTCATCAGTGGCCACGTACGCATCTATTCCCAGCTGCTCGAATTCCGTTACGCAGAGGATGTCTTCCTTTTTTCGGCCGCCGATAAACACTTTTACCCTGTGTTTTGGGACCAGATGCCTGGCCAGGTAATACAGGGGCGCCAGGCCGAAGCCCCCGCCGACAAGAATCTTCTCAGACTCCGGTCCCTCCGGCTCGAAGCCGTTGCCGAGCGGCCCGAGCACGTCAAGCAGATCATTCTGGTGGAGGGATTGAAGGATACCGGTTCCTTTTCCGACCACCTTGTAAAGGATTTCAAAGTAATGCTGCTTCGGGGCAGCCTCATAGCCCGGGTCGAAACTACCCACGTCATAAATACCGAACGGTCGGCGCAACAGCGGATCGATTCCGTCAAATACCCGCACCATGACGAACTGGCCCGGATTTGATTTTAGAATCTCACGCGGCGCAGTCAGGCGAATCCTGTAATATCCGGGGGAAACCTCTTCGTTAAAAATTATCATTGACCTAAACTGCATCGTCAAACCCCTTGTCTTTGCTGAAGACATATTCCATCAGCAACGCATCTTCACCGTTTTCATAATATCTCTTCCGGCGTCCGGTTATGATGAATCCGAGCTGCCGGTATAGTGAAATCGCCTTCAAATTTGAAACACGGACTTCAAGCGAAACAAATTCAGCGCCTTGCATCCGGCATTCGTCAAGCACCTTTTCCACAAGGAGCCTTCCGACTCCCATCTCCCTGAAAACCGGGGCGACAGCCACATCGAGGATATGTCCTTCATCAACAACAAGCATCGGACAGATAAACCCGACAACCGCTTCTCCTGAATCCACCGCTACCATCGGAAATGAATGGGGAGAGTTCAGTTCGGAAACAAACAGTGTCCTGCTCCAGGGCGATGGAAATGAAGCGTTTTCTATTACGAGGACTTCATCAAGGTCATCTTCGGTCATAGGACGTATCATTATTTCGTCAAATGTTCTTCCCATACCTATTATTAATTTAAAAATATTTAATGACGTGACATAAGCCGAAGTGGAGCTATACTGATTGAAAGACTACGGCAAACTCATTCCACTTGCAATGATAAAATGAGTAATTGGCTTTATTTCGAGTCCGATTTGGCGGACAGTTTCATTTGACTTTTCACCGATAATGGTTTAAGTATTTTATTTCACTTTTAAGGGAGGAACAAGAGTTGAGCAGTGAAGGTATCACTTATAAAGACGCTGGTGTTGACATCGAATCCGGCAACCGGTTTGTAAAAATGATCAAGCCCCTTGTAAAGGCTACCTACAGGCCGGAAGTCATCGCCGATATCGGCGGCTTTGGCGGATTGTTTTCGCTTAATACCAACAAATACAAAAACCCGGTTCTCGTCGCGGGCACCGACGGCGTGGGCACCAAGCTTAAAATTGCGTTCCTTGCCGACAGACACGATACGATAGGCCTTGATCTCGTCGCAATGTGCGTAAACGACATAGTCGTCCAGGGGGCGGAGCCTCTTTTTTTCCTGGATTATTTCGCCACAGCCAAACTCGACCCGGAAAAGGGAGCAGAGGTAGTCAAGGGGATCGCCGAAGGCTGTTCCTTGTCCGGCTGCGCGCTGATCGGCGGCGAAACGGCGGAGATGCCCGGTTTCTATTCTTCCGGCGAATATGATCTTGCGGGGTTCGCCGTCGGAGTAGTAGAACGTGACGGGATGATTGACGGTTCATCCATAACAGTGGGCAACAAACTTATCGGCATAGCGTCCAGCGGCCTGCACAGCAACGGCTACTCGCTGGCCCGCAAGGTGATCTTCGACAAGCTCGGACTTGGAGTACGGGACGAAATACCGGGGCTCGGGAGGACCGTTGCCGATGAATTGCTGACTCCCACCAGGATTTATGTAAAAACCATTCTTAACCTTTTACGTGATTTCAGCATAAACGGAATCGCCCATATAACAGGTGGCGGTCTCCTGGAAAACGTACCGAGAGTTCTGCCCAACGGCTGCAAGGCGGTAATTAACAAAAGTTCCTGGATGATGAATGATATTTTCCGCATAATCCAGATTGCCGGGAATATTGATGAAACCGAAATGTACCGCACCTTCAACTGCGGGATCGGAATGGTGCTGGCCGTTCCGGAAAATGAAGCCGAGGAAGTGCTGATTCGCCTTTCCGGGCTCAACGAACGGGCATTCGTCATTGGTGAAATCGGGAAATGTGATGTCGGCAATGAAATTGTCGAACTTGTTTGATGGGTAATTTGTCGATATTCAGGTGACTCGATGTCTGGTCCGTTAAAAATAGGTGTACTCGTTTCGGGAAACGGTTCAAATCTTCAGTCAATTATTGACCATGCGGAAAAGGGAAAACTTGATGCAACGGTAGCCTGCGTGATCAGCAACAACGCGGAGGCGTTTGCCCTGGAAAGAGCAAGAAAGCACCGCATTCCCGCGGTATATACCGATCATCGACGATTCCCGACAAGGGAGTCCTTTGACGCGGGCGTGGCGGAAACGTTTCTCGGATACGGCATCCGGATGGTCGCCCTCGCAGGCTTCAACAGGATTATTTCTCCCGTGCTGCTGGACGCCTTTCCCCAGGCGGTAATGAACATTCATCCCGCGCTGCTTCCTGCCTTTCCCGGGTCAAAAGCACAGAGGCAGGCATTGCACTACGGAGTGAAAATAACCGGCTGCACCGTACATTTCGTAGACATCGGCACCGATAGCGGTCCCATCATCATCCAGGCCGCAGTTCCGGTATACGAAACCGACACCGAGGAGTCTTTGTCAAAAAGGATTCTTACTGAGGAGCACAAGATATACCCGCGAGCCATCCAGCTGTTTGCTGAAGGAAGGCTTTCCCTGGAAGGCAGGAAAGTGATCATAAAGCCGCCCGCGGACCCGGAGGGCAGCTTCCTGGAAAACCCGTCAGCGAAGCTTGTCTGAAAATCTATCCAACCATTCCTTCCAGTTGAATTTTCCATAGTCAACCAACAAAGCCGTTGGGATAAGCGTATCAATTTCGTTAATGTATCGGTTGAAAAGTTTGTATGTAAATTGCCTGAATAAGGTTATTTCAGTCTGAAAGCACGTAGAAAAATTCCAATAAAGTCCGTTTTCCTCAAGCGGGTTATCGCCGGTAAAATTTTTTGTGCACCACTCATCATGGAATACCTCTCCGGAAACATCCACCAACGGCAGCCCGTGCAAGCGGCAGGTCATTGGACGGTATTCGTAAACAAGACACCTTCCGTCCTCCGACAATAATGGGCATGGAGTTTCATCCTCGTCAGGCATCAGTTCTTCCCAATCGGTTTCGGGCCTTATGTTGAGAATATAGGGCCTTTCGAATTCAGGCCATTTTCCCAGCAGCATTTTCAGTCGATTTCCGGCTTTCTCAAGCGCTTTCCGTTTTGCGAATTCGTCAAGCCGGTCAAAGCCGGTTTTCAAATACCAGGCATCCAGCAGGGTTATATCAAAAAGCCCTCGACAGCAATCCGAACATCCCTCACCGCATTTTATGCTGACCGGCATGCCGGAAAGACAGCGGTTGAACCATTGGTCAACGGCAGAAAGTAGTGCCCCGTAGTTTCGCAGAATTTCTTTCACATGAAACCTTGATTTTAATTAAGTTTATTCAAATGCAGGAAGGCGACGTCTTTAGACGCCGCCTTCCGACAGCCGGCCGGTATCAAACCGGTTTCCTATTCCACGATCTCCGACTTGGTGAATATGGCCTTAAGCCAATATCCCGCCTTCTCTATGTTTTCACGTCCGCCTTCTTCCCGGTCAACCAGCGTTACGACACCGAGCACAGTCAACCCTTCCTCTTCGGCACGCTTGATGGCCTTGAGCGATGAACCGCCGCTGGTCACCACATCCTCAACGATAACAACACGGGACCCTGGCCTGAAATTCTTCCTCCCCTCCAGCCAGGCGCCTGTGCCATGCCCCTTGGGTTCCTTGCGGATAATGAACGCTGGAACGGGTTTCCCTTCCAGATAGCCCACCATTGAGGTCGCGGTGGCAATCGGGTCGGCGCCGAGAGTCATCCCCCCTACCCCTTCTACTCCATCAACATCCCTGATTGCCTCGAAGAACAGTTTTCCAGTCAGGTAACCGCCTTCGGAATGCAGCGTGGTCTGCTTTCCGTCAAAATAAAAATCGCTTTCAATTCCGGATGAGAGTGTTACCTTTCTATTCTCGTATGACTTTTCCCTTATAATATTTTTCAGTTTTTCACGATCACTCATTAAGCATTTACTCCGTTTCAAAAAGACCGAGCTGGGGCTCGGAAGCCAGCATCGGGAATTTAACTGGATATCCGCCGGAGAAACATGCCCGGCAGTAGTTTTCTTTCGGTGAATCTACAGCTTTCATCAAGCCTTCCTCGGAAAGATATCCTAGGGAATCGGCGGTAATATATTTCCTGATTTCTTCAATGGAATGGGAAGATGATATGAGCTCCTTGCGCGTGGGCGTGTCGATCCCGTAATAGCACGGGAAACTGGTTGGTGGTGAAGAAATGAGGGCATGGACCTCCTTCGCCCCAGCGCTTCTTATCATCTTTATGATTTTCCGGGAAGTTGTCCCCCGTACGATTGAATCGTCTATCACAACGACCCTCTTGCCATGCAGAATATCTCTCACCGGATTCAGCTTTATCTTGACTCCGAAATGGCGGATGGACTGCTGCGGCTCTATAAAGGTGCGTCCCACGTAATGGTTGCGCATCAGGCCGAACTCGAACTGGAGGCCGGATTCCTGGGCATAACCCAAAGCAGCCGGAACGCCCGAGTCAGGAACGGGAATTACGATATCCGCATCAATCTTATGCTCAAAGGCAAGCTGGCGTCCCAGTTCTTTCCTGACCATATATACATTCTTGCCGAAAATATAGGAGTCGGGACGTGCGAAATATACAAATTCAAAAATACAAGGTGTAGGCTGCACCTTCCTGAACGGGAAATATGAGGTTAATCCGCCGTTATCAATGACTATCATTTCGCCTGGTTCGATTTCCCTGACAAGTTTCGCCTCTATGAGATCGAGTGCACAACTTTCCGAAGCCACAACATACGAGTCACCCAGCCTCCCGAGACACAGTGGCCTGAATCCGTTCGGATCACGCACGGCCACCATCCTGGTTTCCGTGAGGAGAAGCAGGCAGTATGCGCCTTCCACCCTGTTCAAAGACTCGGTAAGACGGTCGACCAGAGAGTTTTCCTTTGACATGGCAAGCAGGTGAATGATTATTTCGGTATCCATGGTTGTCTGGAATATCGATCCCCAGGCCTCGAGTTCGTCCTTTACAAGCTGGGCATTTACGATATTGCCGTTGTGCGCCACGGCTATGGATCCCCTGGAATAGTCGACCATTATCGGCTGAACATTTTTGAGGATTGAAGAGCCGGTAGTTGAATAGCGAACGTGACCTATCGCTGACCTTCCCGGCAGTTGTTTAAAGATTTCCTGATTGCCGAAAACATCCGCCACCAGGCCCATGTTTTTATGGGCATGAAGACTTTTCCCGTCGGAAGAAACAATGCCGCAACTCTCCTGTCCCCTGTGCTGCAGTGCGTAAAGTCCGAGATAGGTCAGGTTCGCGGCTTCCTGATGGTTGAATATCCCAAAAATCCCGCACTCTTCTTCAGGCCTTATGAACTTCATTATTTCAATGCTCCTTAAATAATACGCTTGCGGTTATAGTTTGCTTCTTACATATATTTACAACAGGTTCTTCCTGATATGCTCGACTGCATTCCTGAAGAGAATGAGTCCGTCCCCTTCCTCGGGCAACTCCTCCCTGGTCCATCGCGGATGATTTATTCTGTGGACAAATGCTTCGGGGTGCGGCATGAGCCCCATAAGCCGACCGGTCTCATTGCAGATTCCGGCGATCGCATTCATGGACCCGTTCGGGTTCAACGGAAAATCCATGGTAGGAGCCTTGTATTCCGGATCCGAGTATTTAAGAACGGAAAGATTCAGACTTTCAATCCTGTCAAGTACCTGATGAGAATCGACATAGAATTTGCCCTCACCATGGCGTATCGGCAGGTAAATGCCTTTTTTTATGCCTCTGGTAAACACTGAAGGCGAATCCGGATTATTCTTCAGATATACCCAGCGATCCTGAAAGCGGCCGCAATCGTTGAATGTCAGAGTCGCCTCCTGCCGCATCGGGCTTCCGCCGAGTGACGGCAACAAGCCCATTTTCACCATGAGCTGGAACCCGTTGCAGACACCGAGGATCAGCTTGCCGTCCTCTATGAAGCGCAGCAGCTGCTCGATCAGATGCTCCGTGCCCCCGGCTATACCGACGTACTTGAACCGGTTTGCCTGCGCCTTGGCGCTTCCCAGGTCATCGCCATCAAGAAATCCTCCGGTCAGATTAAGAAAATGATAGTCGTCAAGCCTGACCTCACCGAACAGGATCTCGGAAATATGGACTATTCTGGCTTCATCAAAGCCTGCCAGCCTGCAGGCATGGGCGGCCTCCATTTCACAGTTGGTGCCGTTCCCCGTAAGAATAATAGCTCTGGCGAGCGCCATGTTACATCTCCCTCAGCGGGCTTTGCCACGCTTCTTTCAAGTCTTCGATATCCGCCTTCAGAACCACGGATCCGTCAATGCCGCTGACCGTAAGAGTTTTTTCCTCTACGACCACACCTATGCTGGAGAAGCAGTTACCGGTCATCACTTCTTCAAAATTTTCCCGGTCCTCCGGCCGTACCGTAACCAGATGTCGGGATGCGGTTTCGGAAAACAGCAGGACCTCGTCCCTGCGGTCGCATGACACCCCGGAAAACAGCACTCTCCCAAGGTCCACTGACAATCCGAGGCCGCCGGCAAATGCCTTTTCGGCCAGGGCCACAGCCAGTCCGCCGTCGGAAAGATCATGGCAGGACGCCACTAGACCTCTCTTAACCGCCTCATGATAGGCCCGGTAGCGTTTAAGGCTTTTTTCAGCGTCGACACGCGGCACCCTGTTGCCGACAAATCCTTTTGATGCGTAATATTCGGAGCCGCCAAGCTCGAAAGCCGTTTTCCCCAGCAGATAGATTATGTCGCCGGGCCGCTTAGCATCCATGGTTACGGCTTTCCGGGCGTCGTCAATCTTCCCTATTACCGAAAACAGCACCGTCGGCGGGATGGATATCTTCGTCGTGCCGTCGTAAAAATCGTTTTTCATGGAATCCTTGCCGGAAATAAGCGGAATGCCGAAGGCGACGCAGTATTCATAGAGAGCCTTATTGGCTCGTACCAGCTGGGCCATTTTGTATTCTCCGTCCGGCGTTTTGTCCGATTTTATCGGGTCGCACCAGCAGAAATTGTCAAGCCCGGCCACAAGATCGAGGGAACCGCCCACCGCGACATAATTGCGCAGGCCTTCGTCAATGGCATTGGCCATCATGTGGTATGTGTCAATATCGCTGTAACGCGGGGATATGCCGTGCGCCACCACGACCCCTTCGAAGGACTCCAGAACAGGCCGGATGACCGCGGCATCGGAGGGTCCGTCGTTGTCCGCACCGGTGAAAGGCTTTACGACGCTCCCGCCCTGAACTTCATGATCGTATCTCCGTACAACAGATTCCTTTGAGCAGACATTGAGTGAGCAAAGCAGGGCTTTCAGGTCTTCCGTAAAATCCTGCGCATCAGCCGGACCGGGCTCGGCATGTCTTTTCATCTCCCAGACACCGGTCATTTTCATGGGCGGCAGCCCCTCGTGCAGGAAACTGATGGGGAGGCGGGCGACGGTCTTTTCGCCGTAAAGGATATGAAAATAGCCGCTGTCGGTGAACTCTCCCAGGACGGAAGCCTCTACGCCCATTCTTCCGGACATGTCCAGAAATTCCTCAAGTTTTTCAGGGGGAACGGCTAGGCTCATTCTTTCCTGCGCCTCGGATATGAGTATTTCCCATGGATCGAGCCCCGGGTATTTGAGAGGCGCCTTTTCCAGGTCCAGCCGGCATCCACCGCATTCACGGGCCATCTCGCCGATCGATGAGGAAAGCCCGCCGGCGCCGTTATCAGTAATGAAGTTGTACAAGCCCCGGTCACGGGCGCGCAGCAGGAAGTCGGTCATCCGCTTCTGGGTTATCGGATCGCCGATCTGGACGGCGGAGACAGGTGACGATTCGCTCAGTTCCTCGGAGGAAAAGGTCGCGCCGTGGATTCCGTCCTTGCCGATCCGGCCTCCGGTCATGACAATGACATCTCCCGGATTTATTATTTTCAGGTGGGACGGCTCGCCGTTGATAACGGCGGGCATGATACCAGCCGTACCGCAGAAAACCAGGGGTTTACCGGCAAAACGGTCGTCGAACACAAGCGACCCGTTGACCGTAGGAATGCCGCTTTTGTTGCCTCCATGCTCGACCCCTTCCACAACCCCCTCATAAATTCGGCGAGGGTGAAGCAGTCGGCTGGGCAGCGGCTTTTCGTAAAACGGGGAGGCAAAGCAGAAAACATCCGTGTTGAAAATGAGACGCGCGCCCTTGCCTGTTCCGAACGGGTCGCGGTTCACGCCGACTATGCCGGTCAGTGCGCCGCCGTAAGGATCGAGGGCGCTCGGCGAGTTATGGGTTTCCACCTTGAAAACCAGGGAGAATTGATCGTTGAATTTGATAACCCCGGCATTGTCTTTAAAGACCGACAGACAGTAATCGTTTTCTCCGAGGTTCTCACGGACCTTTTTCGTCGCGCCCTGGATGAAAGTTTTGAAAAGCGAATTTATCTCCTCGCGATTTCCCTGTTCATTCACATATTCGATTATTCCTGAAAAAATCTTGTGTTTGCAGTGCTCGGACCATGTCTGGGCCAGCGCCTCCAGCTCCACGTCCGTGGGACACGGAGGCATGCCCCATTTTTTCCGGTCGTCAATGACCTTTTCATCGCGGAAGTGTGCCTGGATTATGCGCATCTCCTCGAGGGTCAGGGCCAGCACTCCGTCCTTGCTGATGCGCACCAGTTCCTCATCCGGAACATTCAGGTCAATTTCCCGGACCTCGGCTTTCGTCCGTCCGGAAACCTTGGGAACAATCGGCTTGAAGCCCCCCTGCTTTTCATACGAATCATGATCAATCACCTGGTAGCGCTGTATCAGCGTATTACACAACAGTCCTGTCGCAATGGTTTCGGCGTTTTCGCCTGTCAGGGATCCCTTGAGGAGGTATTGAACCGAGGTGTAAACCCCTTCGCCGGCTTTGAATGGCATCCCCGTTATGTATTCAATGGCTTCTTTGGCCGTTCTTCCAACATTGTCGGTTACTCCCGGGCGATAGCCGACCTCAACCACAAAATCGAAATCCTTCGCGGCAGGGGAGTCTATAGTAAAGAATTGGATAATCGGATCGGAAAACGGCTCGGAAGCGGCCTTTGCCAGGCTGTCATCCGTCAGTTGGGCATCCACGGTGTAAACGTCGATCGTACGTACGGATACGCCGGGCATATGAAAAAAATGATCGATTTCCCGACTGATTCTATCTCCTCTTGGATCACGAACGTGATCTTTCAGCGCGACTTCTATTCGATGGGCCATTATCCTTCCTTCTCCAGAATAACCGTCCTTGTGGGATACGGCATTTCTATTCCGTTTTCAGCGAAACGGGTCGCTATTTTGGTATTCAACTGGTCTGTCACCTGAAAAACCTTTCCATAATCATCAACCCAGAAGGAAAGCGACAGGTTCAAGGAACATTCCCCGAAAGAAACAAAAAAAGCCCCTGGCGCGGGGTCCCTGAGTATTTCAGGGAGATCCAGGGCGGTTTCAACCAGCAGTTCTTTTACCTTGACGACGTCACTTCCGTACGCAACTCTCACATTGATTTGCCCATTTGATTTTAAATCAGGAAAGGCCATATTTACAAGTGTGCTGTTGCAGAGCTCAGAGTTTGGAATTATCAGGAGGGTGTTGTCCGCGGTTTTGATCTTCGTGCTGCGCAGGCCGATATCCACGACGTCTCCCCATAAACCGCTCGTCAGCCTGATTCTGTCTCCGATCCGGAAAGGCCGGTCAATCATCAGCGTAAACCCTGAAATCATATTTGCCAGGGTATCTTTCGCCGCCATTCCGATTGCCAGCGAGCCGATTCCCAGCGCGGTTACGAGCGAAAGTATGTCGTAGCTGAAATGCTTGAGGGTTATTATGAGCGCGGAACAGACCAGGAAAATGGTGATGAGTTTTTCGGCCAGGGGAAGGATCTGCCGGTCCATCGCCGCCCCTGTCCTTTCGGCAACGCGAGCGCCGTACCAGTGGATTATCTCGTCGATGGCCCTGTAAGCCATGTTAGTGAAAATGATGATATTGACGACAAATATAGACCCTGAAGAGACTTCCTGAGCCTTGTCGGGCAAAGGTAGTGAGCGAACGGCGAAATAAAGGCCGCAAAATACGACAAAAATAGAGGCGGGAGGGGTGATTCTGCGTATTATGCGGTCGACCAGATCCGCCTTGGTGATGGACGTGAACTTCGGTCCCCAGTTAACAAGCACATATTTGAGGAGTTGGGCAAGCAGCCAGAATACGGCGAAAATAACCAGCGCGAACAATATTTCCTTCAGCCAGAACATCAGCAGGTTGTCCGTCGGCTGCAATCGATAGAAATCAAGTATTCTATCCACCGAAAACCCTTTCGAAGATGGTGTCAACATGCTTCAGGTGATAATTCAGATCAAAGGCTTCCCTGATCTCATCCGCGGAAAGATGTTCCGTCACTTCCGCATCGGCCAACAGCTCCTCCTGGAAATCTTTCCCCTGTTCCCATACTTTCATGGCATTCCTCTGGACAAGGGCGTATGCCTTTTCCCTGGATACCCCCTTACCCGCCAGTCCGAGCAGGACCCTCTGGGAAAAAACCAGGCCTCTCATGAGGTTAAGGTTTTTCATCATGTTTTCGGGATAGACGACCAGGTTTTCAATGAGGCCGGTACAGCGGTTCAGCATGAAATCCAGCAGGATCGTCGCATCGGGTCCGATTACCCGCTCAACGGACGAATGGGAGATATCCCGCTCGTGCCAGAGCGGAATGTTTTCCATGGCCGATATGGAATAGCCGCGGATGAGGCGCGCAAGCCCGGTCAGGTTTTCGGAAAGCACCGGGTTCCTCTTGTGCGGCATGGCCGAGGAGCCCTTTTGTCCCTTGCTGAAAAACTCTTCCGCCTCAAGGACCTCGGTTCTTTGCAGATGCCTGATTTCCACGGCGAATTTCTCGATGGATGACGCGATTATGGCAAGGGTCGTGAAAAATTCGGCATGCCGGTCACGCTGGATGATCTGGGTTGAACATGGAGCGGGCTTGAGGCCCGCCTTTGCACAGACATATTCTTCGACCTTGGGGTCTATATTGGCGAAGGTCCCGACCGCACCGGAAATTTTTCCATAGGAAACAGTCTCCCTGGCGGCCTCCATTCGGCGCAGGTTGCGCCTCATTTCATCATGCCAAAGGGCCATCTTTATGCCGAAAGTAATCGGCTCAGCGTGAATGCCGTGGGAACGGCCGATCATCGGGGTGTATTTGTGCTCGAAAGCCCTTTTTTTAACAGCTTCCATAAGTTTAAGGATTCCGTCGATGATAAGGTCGCTGCTCTCCCTGAGCAGTATTGCAAACGACGTATCCAGAACATCCGAGGAAGTAAGACCCAGATGAAGGTAGCTTGAATCCTCACCTATATAATCGGCAACCGAAGTAAGAAATGCTATAACGTCATGCTTGACCACCTTTTCGATTTCATCGATCCGGTAAACGTCAAAATTTGCCTTTGCCTTGATTCTTTCAACGGCCTCCCTGGGAATCGTTCCCATTTCCGCATGGGCTTCACAGGCGTAGATTTCAATATCAAGCCATTTACGGTATCGATTTTCCGCCCCCCAGATGCCGGCCATTTCGGGGCGACTGTAACGTTCTATCATCTATTTTCCTTTTCTTTGTCCGTATGAATTTGTACGAAGATAAGCCTGAAAAATGTTCTTAAATTTTCAATAATTCGCTTGCAGTGTACTGATTGCCGACAACGAGGCGCGGGCAGCAGACGTTCTGATTGTCAAGCATCTTCCTGAATGCCGCCCTGGCCATTTCAGGGTCATTGTTGACCTCTGAAAGATGGGCCAGAAAAACCCCGTCAAGGTCCGGATTTACCAGGTTTCCGAGCAGAGCTGCCGCATCGTCGTTGGATAGATGTCCGTGACGGGATTTTATCCTTTGCTTCAGGTGCCATGGATATGGACCGTTCAAAAGCATATCCTCGTCATGATTAGACTCAAGCACCAGGGCACGGCAGCCCTTCAGTTTTTCCTGGACTAGCCGGGTCGCGATGCCCAGGTCGGTCGCCACCCCTATTCTTCCCGTCGGTCCGTCAATGACAAAACCGACCGGGTCCTCCGTATCATGGGTGATCGGGAAAGGGTCAATCAGCATGTCCCTGAAAGTGAAGGAACAGCCTGATTCAAATTCAATTACTTCATTCCGCCTGAAGATTTCCCTTGACTGACTGTGGGTCGAATAACTGATGACAACAGGTATTCCGAGCCTGCGGGCCAGCGTTCCGGCCCCGCGTATATGGTCGGTATGTTCGTGGCTTATGAATACAGCGTTGAGTTCCGAACTTTCGATTCCGATTTTTGAAAGCCTGTGTAATATTTCCCTGGCGGAGAGACCTGCGTCAATGAGAAATTTAGTTTTTCCGGACTCTACAAAAAGAGAATTTCCCTTGCTGCCACTGGCAAGCAGACAGACACGCAAGCACCCTCCCGAATAATGGCAAACTCAGCCTCGGGGCT
This sequence comes from Geobacteraceae bacterium, assembly GCA_035686205.1. GTDB lineage: Bacteria > Desulfobacterota > Desulfuromonadia > Geobacterales > Geobacteraceae > CAIWTU01. Next base: position 3,886 of record DASRZQ010000043.1, on the reverse strand, counting down.
ATATGCAGCCCGCAGAAAATTATTTCCTGATCCCTGACCGCACGCCACATTTTTAATACAAAAATTTGCTTCTTTTTTATACAGGAATTAGCCGGAAGATTCAAGGGCATTCTATGGAACGCATCCTAATATTCAGAAACATTACCGACAGAAAGGACTTAACAAATAACCGATATTATTTAAGAAATACTCACCTGAAGATGGATTTCAAGTTAAATAAATTGACTTGAAACTAAACAGATGTATAGTATTTTCGACTTTAAGGAATCTTCTTAAACCTTTCAGGGGGAATCAATGGCTTTGAGGATAGCAATCAATGGTTTCGGAAGAATCGGCCGCAAGGTTCTGAGATCCGCAATCGAAGATAAGGATTTTGAAATTGTCGCGATTAATGATTTGACTGATACCAGGACACTTGCACACTTGCTGAAGCGTGATTCGGTTCACGGAACATTTGCCGGAAACGTAGAAACGGCGGAAGGCCACATTATAGTAAACGGGAAATCCATCAGGACACTTGAGTTCAAAAACCTTGAAGAGATGCCGTGGAGCGCGGAAAAGATCGACATTGTAATTGAAGCCACCGGCAGGTTCACCAAGCGGGAAAAGGCTGAAATTCATCTCAAGTCCGGGGCGAAAAAGGTCATCATATCCGCTCCGGCGACCGACCCCGATGCAACAATTGTCATGGGGGTCAACGACAAGACCTATGACCCCGTAAAGCACAACATCATTTCCAATGCCTCCTGCACGACCAACTGTCTCGCGCCTGTTGCAAAGGTCCTTCACGAAACATTCGGTATCGAAAAGGGGCTTGTAACGACCATCCATTCTTACACAAACGATCAGCGGATTCTCGATCTTCCCCATGAAGACCTTCGTCGGGCGCGCGCCGCCGCACTGTCGATGATTCCGACGGCAACCGGCGCGGCAAGGGCCATTTCTCTGGTAATGCCGGAATTAAAGGGAAAGCTTGACGGCATGGCGATCCGTGTTCCCACGCCCAATGTGTCGGTTGTCGACCTTGTTGCCACTCTTTCCCAAAAAACCAATATCGATGAAGTAAACGCGTCGCTGAAACAGGCTTCCCTCGGCGCGCTCAAGGGAATCCTCGACTATTCCGAGGAACCTCTGGTATCCATCGACTTTAACGGAAACACCAACTCCTCGGTTGTTGACGCCATCAGCACCAAAGTTATAGATGGGAACATGGTAAAGATCATCTCATGGTATGACAACGAGAGCGGCTTCTCGCAGCGTCTCATCGAGCTTGTGAAGCTTGTCGGCGGATTGGCCTGACTTGGTTTTAAACTACATCTTTCAGGAGTAATGTTATGACCATTCGTTACATTGATGAAGTAAAAGATCTCAAGGCGAAAAAAGTATTCATAAGGGTCGATTTCAATGTCCCTCTGGACGAAAACCAGAACATAACCGACGATACGCGCATCCGTGCCGTTCTTCCGACCATTAATTACGCACTCGACTTCAATGCGAAAGTCATAATCGCTTCCCATCTCGGCCGCCCCAAAGGCGAAAGAAACATGAAATACTCCATGGCGCCCGCCGCAAAGCGGCTTTCCAGGCTTCTTGACAAGGAGGTGGTTCTTGCAGTCGACTGTATCGGTAAGGAAGTTACCGATATTATCGACAATATGAAACCGGGCGATATTATCATGCTGGAAAACCTCCGTTTTCATCCCGGAGAGGAAAAAAATGACGAACAATTCGCAAAGGCCCTCGCAGACCGATGCGACATCTATGTCAATGACGCATTTGCCGTTTCCCATCGGGCTCACTCTTCGGTTGAGGCTATCACCAGGTTCGTTCCCATGATTGTCGCCGGTTTCCTCATGAAAAACGAGATGAGTTTTTTCGAAAGGGCAATGAAAAGCCCAATGCATCCTTTGGTGGCCATTCTGGGTGGAGCCAAGGTCTCGGGCAAGATAGAGGTTATCGACAATCTTCTGAACAAAGTGGACAAAATTATCATCGGCGGCGGAATGGCATTCACCTTCCTCAAGGCCCTCGGATACAACGTCGGCAAATCCCTCGTGGAGGAACAGCTTATAGAAACCGCCCTGAACGCCTACAACAAGGCGAGGGAAAAGGGAACAAAATTCTATCTCCCCGTCGACTGCGTAGTTGCGGACCAGTTCAACCCCACAGCGGAAACAAAAGTCACGACTATCCAGGAAATTCCGCAGGACTGGATGGCCCTGGACATCGGACCAGCAACCTTAACCCTTTTTACGGAAGCGATTCAGAACGCCAAGACCATCATCTGGAACGGCCCCATGGGAGTATTTGAAATGGACGCCTTTTCGCGCGGTACATTCGCAATGGTCAGCGCCGTGGCCAATTCATACGCCCTGACCATAGTCGGTGGCGGAGATACGGACGTTGCAGTTCATCGCGCCGGTGAATTCGCCAAAATCAGCTATATCTCAACTGGTGGAGGGGCTTTCCTGGAACTGCTGGAAGGCAAGGTCCTGCCGGGAATCAAAGTGCTGGAAGAAAACGGCAAATAAAAAAATTCTATCATCTGGGGAGTTGCATGAGGAAACCGGTCATCGCGGGAAACTGGAAGCTTTTCAAAACATCGGAGGAGGCTGTTGATTTTGTTAATTCCCTGCTCCCTCTCGTAAATGATATAAATGTCGTAGAAATAGTACTGGCGCCGGTATTCACAGTGCTCAGCACGGTGAAAAAATTCGTCGAAGGTTCCGGTATTTCTATTGCGGCTCAGGATTGCTTCTGGGAAGACGAGGGTGCGTACACGGGAGAAGTTTCCCCGAAAATGCTCGTGGATGCCGGATGCACCCATGTAATAATCGGACATTCGGAACGCAGGCAATTTTTTTTCGAAACCGACGATACGATTAACAGAAAGCTGAAGGCGGCACTAAAGGGCGGTCTTACAGCTATTTTATGCATAGGCGAGACGCTTTCCGAGAGGGAAGCAGGTGAAACCTTTGCTGTCCTGGAAAAACAGATTACCGGCGGTCTGTCGGGCATTTTAAATGAAGATTTCGATCATGTCATAATTGCATACGAACCGGTGTGGGCAATCGGCACCGGGAAAACCGCAACTGAAGATCAGGCTCAGGAAGCACATCTGTTCATCAGAAATCAGATTTCACGCCTTTTCGGCGGAAACATTTCGGACAAATTAAGAATTTTGTACGGAGGAAGTGTAAAACCTGAAAACATAAAAGGGCTCATGTCCATGCCTGATATCGACGGCGCCCTGGTTGGAGGCGCCAGCCTCAACGCCCGGTCCTTTGCAGCAATTATCCGCTACAATGAATAATTTTCTTTGATTTTTTTCGGCATCGTGTTATTTATGCACAGTTAAATTTTACTGCAAGGGACTTTCAAAATGATTGCATTTCTTATAACCATCCATGTCATCGTAAGTATTGCGTTGATTATCGTTGTTCTTCTTCAGGCCGGGAAAGGCGCTGAAATGGGGGCGACTTTCGGCACGGGCGGCAGCCAGTCACTGTTCGGCGTCGGCGGTGGAGCAACCTTCCTCAGCAAGCTGACAACCAGCGCGGCAATAATATTCATGCTCACATCCCTAACTCTGGCATACCTCTCAAGCAAGCCGCTCAGTACCTCGATAATGCCTTCAACCGTCAAACCCACGAGTGTAATGCCAAGGCAGGCGGTTCCGCAGCAGAACAAGCCGGCCGGAGCGCTTCCGGCGCAATCCCAGCAGCCTGCTAAAAAATAATTTTGAGGATCATTTTTTATTGACATATTTTCAACCAAGTGGTAGAAAATCAACTCCTGAGCCGAAGTGGTGGAATTGGTAGACACGCCATCTTGAGGGGGTGGTGGGCGACAGCCCGTGCGAGTTCGATTCTCGCCTTCGGCACCA